>CAJLCG010000006.1 GCA_905205085.1 uncultured Oscillospiraceae bacterium | reverse complement strand
GGCTGCCCCAGGCCCTTGAACGATTGGCTGTCTTGCTGTAAAAAACGGTCCCCGGCTTCATCAGCCGGGGACCGTTTCATCGTTTAAATATGCATGAATAAGAAGGCGACATGCAGAATTAAGAAGAAGTTAAGAAAAAAGAGAACTATTTCATGCTATGATGGTAATATCCTGGAACATAATTGAGGACACAGAGAGAGGAGGTCCGCCATGAACGATTTTATTCAGTATATTCTCTACTTACTTCAGCGAGGAATCTGGTTTGTTGTACCGGCAGTCTTACTTTGTGTGTTGATTTTAGCGGCTGGGTGGGGGATTTCGCGGAAAAAGGGATGGCACTTTCCGTGGCGGCGGGCGATTGTCCTGTTGCTGCTGATTAGCTGGCTTGGATTGACCTTGTTTGTTACGTTGTTTCGAGGTGAGCCTGGAGCCCGGCAGTGGAATTTTCACTTGTTTCTGGCATGGAGAGAGGCCTGGAATCAGTTTGCCCTGCGCGCGTGGCTCAATGTGCTGCTGAATATCGCGCTGTTTGTTCCTTTGGGGATTTTGCTTCCGCTGCTGTCCCGCGTGTTTCGAAAATGGTATGCCGTACTGCTGATGGGATTTGGATTCTCTCTTGCTATTGAGTTGGGACAGCTGGCCACTGCACGGGGAATGTTTGATGTAGACGATTTGTTTACCAATACCCTGGGAACGATGGTGGGATGGAGCATCGCCATGCTGGTTTTGAGTGTGCTGGAGCGGAAAAACGGCTGGAAAGGCCAAAGCCTTGTCTATCTCTCCGTGCCAATGGCCTTGATTCTTGTGCTTGCAGGTATTTTTGTGGGCTATGCAGTAAAACCGTATGGTAATTTGCAGGATGCGCCTGCAGTTACGGCAAACCTAAAAAATGTGCGATGGGAGTTGGGATTTACCCCGCAGGATAAACCGGTCACAGCCTGGGTATATGAGGTGGGACGGTTGGATCAGGCGGCATGTGAGCAATTTGGAACTCAGTTTGCCCAAAAAGTAGGATTTTCCGTTGAAGATATCTATTACTATGATGATACCATCTGGTTTGGCAACCACTCCAGCGGAGATTTCCTTTTTGTGAATCGATTGGACGGTACCTGGGAGTATAACCTTGGCAGGGAGACGACCCCTGTATTTGACGTACACCCGGAAGAAATCCGGTCAGAGGATGTATTGGACGCTCTGCATCAGTTGGGGATAGAAGTTCCCCAGAACATACAGTTTACCATCCAATCTCCAGACAAAAATGAGTTTTTTACAGCGAGTGCAGAAGTAAAATTGGTTCCCGGAGCAGAAAAACAATGGTACGGTACATTACAATGTGATCTGCACTATCAAGACGGAAAAACAGAGCTGGACCAAATCGATTATCGTATTGTCACGCTTTTACCATGCAGGGAAGAATCCATTTTAAGCCCTGCGCAAGCCGTCCAGGAGCTATACGACGGCCACAGTTTCCAGGGGGAAATACTGGAGTATTACCAAGTACCTCAAGTAACGGTTCTTTCCTGCGTGTTGGAGTGGAAAGCGGATACGAAGGGCTTTTATCAGCCGGTCTATCGTTTGGAATTGCAGCTTCAAGATCAAGAGAGGATGACAGATTATGTCTCTGCCCTGAAATGACATAGCTCTATTGTAAAGTGCTCTATGGCTTGAAACAAAAACAGCCGCAAGCAAGCTGCTTGCGGCTGTTTTTACGCTTCTTGTTCCGAAGATGAATCAGATTCCTCCTGGGAGTGGCGCACCAGCAGGGCCATAATCTCGTGGTAGATGGCCTCAGGGGACTGCTGAAATTTGCTGGTGAGGGTCTGACCCTGGGCCAGGGAGGGGGAAATGAGCTTGAGCTCCATAAGGGGTCCCGCCTCGTCGGCCAGGTAGAGACGGACGGTGCAGGTGCCGTCCTCATTGGGCTGAAGGCCGGTCTGTACCTGGGCCTGGCGCATGAGGGCGTCGTTGAGCTTGACCAGATTTTCGTCGCACCGCAGGCGCACCGAGTAGGGCAGGCTGCTCTGGCAGATCTCGATGTTGCGCCGACCCTTTTCGGTGATGGAGTAGAGCTCCCCGTTCAGGGAGAGGTGTTCGGTCTCGGTGAGGTGATTGACTGCCTCGGTGAGGGAGAAGTAGTCCACCCCTGCATCACACAGGGCCAGATCCAGCAGCTGCAAAAAGGTGATGGGAGCCACCGCGCGGTCCATAATATACAGCACCAATAGCTTGAGATCCAGTTCATTTTGAATAAATCCGGTCCGGGACATGGGGTCCTCCTCCTTCCAAAGGCTCATACAAAAATATTATACCCAAAAATGTGGCCCAGGACAAGGGCTCTTTTCCGATGGGGAAGCCCGCACCAAAAAAATTCCCGGTCATAGTATGAGGTGTACCCGGCGCGGCCTGCCAGGGCCCTGCCGGGGCCATCCAGAGCTTAGGAGGGATTCCATATGCCTGAAAAGGTCGTGCCCGGCCCCGTGAGCGACGAGCGCCGCATTCGGGAAGCCGTGTGCATACACACGAAGAAAATTTTTGATTCCTGCAAAGAGGAAGATATAGCGTCTTTAATACTTTGAGGGAAAAAGAAAAACCGGGCTCACAGGGCGCGGAGTGTGAAGGTCAGCTGGAAGTCGGAGGGCTTGGTTTTCTTCTCCTTCTGGTACCAGACGGTGTCCAGCACTGACTTCAAAAGGGCGTTTTTGCCGGCGGGATCGGCGGTGCCGTAGGCATCCAACACTGCCCGGATCCGTTCCGCCAGCAGGGTGGGGTTGGAGCATTGGACTTCCCGCAGGGAGCGCTCCAGCTCCGCCTCTTTCTTTTCCAGCGCAGCCCGCTTCTCCTTCACTGCGGCCATACGCTCCCGAAAGAGGGGAAGGTCGTACTCGCCCAACTCCAGTAGCTCATACAGCCGGTTCTTCTGCCGGTCGGTACCGGCCAGCTCGTTCTTCACAGCAGCTAGGGTGGTCTCCAATACGTCGGTGTTCCGGCCGGGGATGTGCTGCGGCTGGTCCATAGTCAGCTTGGCCAAGGTGTCCTCCAGGTAGTCCAGAATCTGGTCCTCCACCAGGTCAAACTGGGTGGAGGAGCAGCAGCCGGGCCGCATACACAGCAAGTAGGCTTTCTGTTTCATCACCATGCGCTGCATGTTCTGCCCGCAGTTGACGCACTTTACCAGCCCAGCCAGGGGGCTACGCACCGTGCCGTCGTTCTTGGCCGGCTGGTAGCGGCCATCCATAATGGCCTGGACCTGGTCAAAGAGTTCCCGATCCACGATGGCGGGGTGGAGGCCATCGGTGATGGTCCACTGATCCCGGGGCTGGTAGATGGTGATGTGCTTAGGGTTCCCCTTGGCCCCCTTACGGATGTGTTTCTTCTGATTCCAGACAATCTTGCCCACATAGGTGGGGTTGCGGAGGATTTTGGCCACGCTGTTGCGGGAGAACTCCGGGGAGCGGTGGGGGCGGGCCCCCAGGGCGTTGACGTGCCGGGCCACGGCGACGCAGCCATACCCTTGGGCGTAGAGCTGGAACATCATGCGCACAAACTTTGCCTCCGGCTCGTAGATCTCCAGGGTGGGCTTGCGGTCCACCACGGTCTTGTGATAGCCGTATGGGGCGTTGGCCACGTAGCAGCCCTCCTGGATGGACATCTGGAGTCCCCGGCGCAGACGCTTGGTGATGATCTTGTACTCTCGGCGGGAGATGAAGGTCTTCAGCTCGGCGTACTCCTCATCGATCTCGTCGGAGAGGTTGTAGACCTTTTCCGGGGTGATGATAAGAGTTCCGGACTCCCGAAAGGCGTCCAGGATGATGCCCTGATCCTTCATGCGGCCGCGGGAAAGCCGGTCCAGATCCATGCACAGCACCGCGTCGTAGTGTCCATCCTCCACGTCCTGAAGGAGCCGGAGCATTTGGGGCCGGGCATAGAGAGACTCACCGCTGACTACCTCGGGGTACTCCGCCAGGATGTGGATTCCGTGGGCGGCAGCGTAGTCATAGAGGGTCTTCTGGTGCTTAGCCAGCACCTCATCAGTGGCTAGGCCCTCCTCCATGCGGGATTTGCGCAGGTAGACGGCGGCGTCCAGGCCGGTGAGGTCGGCGCTTCGGTTGTGATCCATGGCGGCCTCCTGTCGAAAGAAAACGAATGTTCGAATGCTGGGGTTTTAAGAAGCCGCCCGGATGGGGCGGCTTCTTTGTTGACTTGATGTAGGGCTCAGAGATCAGAGAACTTTTTCGCTGATCATGCGGCAGATACCGGAGACATCTGCATTAGAGACAAATTCAAATTTGGCCAGGCCCATGCCGGAGAACCAGAGCTCCAGCTCGCTGTCCAGATCAATCACGCCGGCAGTTTCAACAGAGAACGCCTGGATCTTGCTATACGGAAGGCTGGTAAAGTCCTTTTTCTTACCAGTGATGCCTTGGACATTGATTGCAAAAATGCGCTTGTTGGTAAAGACTACGCCGTCGCGGATGCCACGGAAAGATTGGATGATCTCTTCTCCAGGAACAAACATTGGCTGAATCATGCCGGAAAAATCGCTGTTGGGGACGGGTTTGAGTTTTAAATAAGAAGCGTTTTTAAAGTCAATCATGGTACAGTCTCCTTCTAAATATTTTACTAGCCTCCCGCGCACTTCTTGCAGGGAGTCAGACCTTTGGCCTGAGACTCTGCCAGCGTGGATGGGATATAGGTGCCGTCGTTACAATGGTTGTCATAGTGATACCGTTTGCCGGTGGGGGTGATATAGACGGTGCGGCCATTGGACTGAGACTGCTGGTTCTGCTGCTGTTGCTGCTGGGCGGCCTGCTGAGCAGCAGCCTCTTCTGCCGCTTTCTGAGCTGCTGCCTCCTCGGCGGCCTTGCGAGCTGCTTCTTCTTCCGCGGCTTTCTTGGCAGCCTCCTCGGCGGCGATGCGCTCCGAGTCGATGACAGTGATGGTGACAATCTGGCTCTTGACGTCGCCGGCAGAGACGGAGATCTCTGCGGTACCCTCAGCCTTTGGGGTGGCTACGCCTATCAAAGTGCCGCTGTCGTCCTGCGGGGTGAAGGTAAGAACGTCGGGGGCAGAGCTGGTGAACTCCACATCCGTGGCATCAGCACCTTCCTCCAGCACCAGAACAGGGATGGACTTGGTGTCCTTCACGTCCATCTCGATAGACTGGTCACAGTCCAGGGAGAGGGAGGTGATAGCGGGGGTTTCTGGCTCAGAGATAGAGACAGAGGAGAGAGAGGCGGATATATCGCTGTTGGATTCAGTGGCAGAGTGGCCTGCGTCTCCAGAGCAAGCGACCAGAGAAACGGCAAGGGTCAAGGAAATCCAGAACGCAAAGAGCTTTTTCATGGTTATCTTCCTTTCAGTCAATCTGGCTTAATCACAGAAGGAGTTATATTTTCTTCAGGCCATGACTCAATATGTGGCTGAGCTGTAAATTTGTTTTGATTTGGAATATACGTATATGCGACACTATCAATTGACACCCTGTATACGCCTTCAGAAATGACAGCTTCTTTTTCTGGTTCGCCATATAAACCAATGGCATTTTCTACGATTTCTTCTGCTCCAGGGGTAAATATTGAAATAATTTCCCGCACGTATGTTCCGTTTTCCTTTGAGGTTTCTTCACTATCCGAGTATAAACTTAGCTCAACCTTCCCGATATTGTTTATCCAATCAGAAGCATTTGCTTCGTCTTTATAAGTAAGTGTGTCTGCTTCAGAAGAAGGAAAAACACTTAGATTTATCTTCCATGTCTCACCGTTTTGAGTGAGCATACAGTTCATACTGCTGGGATCATACTCTTTTAGATATGAAAGTTGCATATCTTCTGGACTTGCACTATTGATTTGAGCCAAAAAATCATCAGCTTTTAAATCCCAGAGTTGTGTGTGTTCCGTACCGACAACATCATAAGCGGTGGTCCAACTTTCTTTATCGACCGATTGTCCACAAGCAGATAAAAGGCATGCTGTTAGTAATAGCATACTGAAAACCTTAGGTTTCATGATGAACACTCCTATTGTGTCCAACTTGGACACAATTTTTTTCTGCTCTATTGAAATTATAGTACATATGTTCTATAATTGCAATACCACAACATAAAAGGGGGCGGCAATATGACCAGCAGGGAAGAGACACTGTTATCTATCATCCGCGGCAGCAAAGATCCTGCTGCGCTGCTTGTCATAGCCGCCCAGGCTATTATTGCTTGTCAGCAGCCGCCTGCACCATACGGATCACCATGTCCTGCTGATCCGGCGTCAGCTGACGAAACAAATCCATAAGTGCCTGCTCAGCTTCCGTAAGCCCATCGTCTTGGACGGTGGGCTTTTTTGTTTCTCCTAAAAGTTCACTGGTGGTTACACCCAAGTAGTTAGCCAACATCTGTACTTTGGCAACTGATGGGGTGCTACCACGGTTCAAGATGTCGCTCAAAAAGCTTCCCCCAACTCCAGCATCTTTACAGGCGTTAGTTGGTTTAATGCCCTTTTTTAAACATAGGTATTTTACATTTTGTACAAAAGTGGAGGCATCCAAGCGACATCACTCCTATATAAAAAGAATTCGATATTTCGTATAAAATACGAAATAATACTAAAATTGCGTTGACAATACGAAATTTCGGATTTATGATTTAACCAGAAGTTGACAAGAAACCACAGGAATAACGACAGATGGAAGCGTGAAGTTATTTTGTGTATTCGTACTATTTGTGTTATGTGGCACCTGCATCCCCGTATATAAACTTGTCTCCAAAGGGGGTGAAATTACACGTCCTTTGGTTTGGAGTTTTGGGGGGATCGGTATGCTGGGGCTAGCTTTGATCTTTGGTACGGATATTTTTAGAGGATAAGGCTTTGCAAAGTTTGATAAAGTCCTCCTTTGCAGAAGCATTTCTACCCGTATGGATGTAGTCTGTGATGCTGTCCAAGAGAGGCCATAGAGACTTATCTACATACAGATAGACCTCTCCCATAGTGGACCCAAAGGTTTCTTCATTTTTGGGTGTGTCTAGTTCAATTACTTGTCCAACTGCTTTGATGTACTGCTCAATTACCTCGGCACGATGGCGGTAATAGAACTCTGTTTCTTGATCGTTTTGCCGCTCATGTATATCCAGTGATTTTTCTTTAAGGCGGAATATTCCACCTATCAAGGAGGTAATCAAGGGAGACAAAGCGGATAAGACGAGTGCGGCCACAGCTATGACCAGCGAGAGATCTACTCCAGTGGAAACAGGTTCAGCAGGCATTCGATCACGTCCTTTATCCAGCTGCGCTCAATGTGACTGACAGTCAACCTATGGCTAAATCATACCATACTGAACAGTTGGGAACAAGGCCAAAGTGAAAGGGGGAATGGATTTGAAAATCAGAGAACTGATGGAGCTGCGTGGAATTCAGGGAGTTCAGGTAGCGGCAGCACTGAATGTATCGAGCAATGCTGTTTCTAAGTGGATCAATGGACAAGCCAATCCCAGCGCAGACAAGCTCCCTGCGTTAGCCGATCTGTTCGGCTGCTCCATCGACGCGCTGTATGGCCGGGAGTCCCCTGGCCGTACCTCTGCTTAATATATTCTACCCCTAGAAGGAGGGAGTTCCCATGCCGGAGGAATACCGGAATATCTACAAAATAGCTCGGCGGAATGCCGGTATCACCCAGGAAGCGGCAGCCGAGCAGCTGAGTATCAGCGTGGAGAGTGTACGTGCCTATGAAACCGGCCAGCGCATTCCGCCCAATCATGTAGTCTCACGGATGGTGATCTGCTACGACGCCCAGCGACTGGCCGTGCAGCACGTCAACCTGCATGACGAGCTGGCATCAAGCATCATCCCCGTGATCCAGCCCCGTACCCTGATGGAGTCGGTGGTGCGGTTGTGTAATCGACTTACCCGTTTTTCCAAGAACCACTCGGTGGAGCGTCTGCTGGAAATCGCTGAGGATGGCCAGATTGACGAGGAAGAGCGGGCAGAGTATGACGCCATCGTAGAAGACCTGAAGGAGCTGATCCAGTGCGGCATGGAGCTGCGCTTCTGTGAGCACGGGGACTGACATATCGGACGAGCCGCAGCCCATACGTTCAGAGAGGAGGTGACGTCATGGGGCGAGTAGAACAGTTTGAGCATCAGAACAAAACCTGTTACCGCAAAGAACTGGATGGATATCCAGTGGAGATCATCGTGAAGGACCGCACGGAGATCTGCAACGGCCAGCAACGGCAGAAAGTGCTGCGGGATTGGCGAGGCCGCCACCTGCTGATCCTGGGGGACCAGGAACTAGACGTGGATCGCTCCATGACCACAGACCGTGGGCCAAAGATGGGGGTGGCTCTGGGCTATGAGCTGCATCGGGAGGTACCCTTCACCGAGGAGGAGAAGGCCGAGGGCCGTAAGCGGGTCATCGAGGTGGCCACCCAGCTGATGATCCGGGCCGGGATCTGGTGAGCTGGATATGTGTACATAAGAAAAAGGCTCCGCAGATGTGGGGCACAGAATAGGAGGATTACTTATGACGACAATCGTTCGCCGTATGGACAATTTGGGTAGAGTAGTAATACCCAAAGAGATGCGGACGCAGCTGGAAATGGGCCCAGGTACCCCTATGGAAATCATCGGGACCGATGATGGTATTTTTCTTCGTAAGCAGCAGGAACTGCCGCTGTCTGAGCGGGTGCGCCGCCTGCGGGAGGAGGCCATCCAGGAGGGAGCTCCGGTCGAGGTGATCTACCAGATGAATCAGCTGCTGGACATCCTGGAGGACTGATGCATGTGGGAGAGGATAAGAAAAAAGCACCCCGTATTGTACGAGGCGCTGGAGTGGTTTGTTTGCGGGTTGTCCCTAGTAGCGGCAGTGCTGGCCGGTTTGACCTACTGGGCGGCCGTCATGGCGTAAAAAATGCCCGAGGGCTTTGCCGACCCCCGGGCCGATGGGCGGAGCCCACCGTGAGAACACTTGTATGATAGCACACCACCGTGAGAAACACAAGAGGTGATTTGAGATGGGGGAGATATACCGGAGTTTATACTCCGTGATCCCGGCCCGGGTGCGGGATGACCACACCCTGAGGCCCAATGCCAAGCTACTATATGGAGAACTGTCCGCCTTGGCCCAGGCTGAGGGCTACTGCTGGGCCTGGAACGCCCGGCTGGCCGATACCCTTGGCATTGCTAAGCGGACCGTGGAGGATCTGCTCAAGCAGCTTAGAGATCGGGGACACATCCATATAGAGGTAGAGCGGGACCCCGAGAGCCAGGAAGTCCTTTGCCGGAAAATCTGGATTTGTGGCCCCCCTGGATCCGCTGTACCCCCTCCCGCCAAAAATGGGGGGAGGGTCCCGCCAAAATCGGGGGGACCTCCTGCCAAAAATGGCGGAGAGAATAATACAAGTAATAGTACAGTAGAATATCCCCCCTATAATCCCCCCAAGGGGGACGAGCCAGCGAAAAAGCGCGGCAAGCGGTCCAATGCCCCGAAAGAGGCTCCGGACTGGAAGCCGGAGCGGTTTGCGGACTTCTGGGCTGCGTATCCATGCGGCCGGTCCAAACAGGCGGCCATCAAAGCCTGGGACAAGCTGAAGCCGGACGACGCGCTGCTGGTGGTAATGGCCCGTGCCCTCAAGCGTCAGATGGCAAGCGAGGAGTGGCAGCGTGGCATTGGGATCCCGTATGCCTCCACCTGGCTCAACAACCGCCGCTGGGAGGATGAGGACAAGCCTCTGCCAACCCGTACCCAGCCCGCCCAGGGTAAGTCAGCCCGGGTACTGGAGGAGGAGGGGACCTACCTGCTATGAGTCAATACTATGACGCGCAGCGCTCGGTGATCGGCTCCATGCTGCTGGACGGGGACAAAGTAGCCGGCACCGTCCTTCACCGAACCAGGGAGGAGGACTACACCGGAGAGTACCGGACTTTGTTCAAGGCCTGCCGGGACCTTTTTCAGGCCGGAAAGCCTATTGACCCGGTAACGGTCAAGGATCGGGTCGGCCCCCAGTATGTAACCATGCTGGTGGAACTGATGGACGAGACACCAACCTCTGCCAACGTGGAGATCTACCTGGATATCCTGGTGGAGCAATCCAAACTCCTGCGGCTCAAGAGCCTGGCATCCAGCATGGTGAGCTGCGTATCCCTTGAGAATGCCCAGGTTATTGCTCAGCAGCAGCAAAGGCTCTTGGGAGACCGGCCCGGGGTGAAGATCGTGAGCATGGAGCAGGGCCTTTTAAACTTCTACGAGCGCCAGCGCCAACCCGCCAACTTGATTCCCTGGGGGATGGAGAAGGTGGATGGCACCTTCCGGTGTGAGTACGGGGACTTTATCGTGCTGGGGGGCTATCCCAGCGCGGGCAAGACGGCCCTGTCTCTCCAGTTGGCCTGGACTCAGGCCAAGGACAAGCGGGTGGGCTACTTCTCCCTAGAGACTCACCCGGACAAGATCATGGACCGCACCGTCACCGCCGTGTGCGGGGTAGACTTCGGCCGGATCAAAGAGCACACCCTCCAGGACGCGGACTGGAGGGAAATTGAGTACCGCAGCAGTGCCATGGTAGGCCGGAAGCTGGAGATCATCCAGGCGGGCGGCCTCTCTGTGGTAGATATTCAGGCCCTGGCCCTGGCGAGACGGTACGAGATCATCTACATCGACTATTTGCAGCTTATTGCCCCAGATGACCGGCGGCGCAGCGACGTGGAGCAGGTGACCCAGATCTCCAAGGACCTGCACGTGATGGCCCAGACCACCGGCATCACCGTGTGCGCTCTGTCCCAGCTCTCCAGACCCCAGAAGGGCGGAGAAAACGAGAAGGCCCCGGGGTTACACTCCCTGCGCCAGTCTGGCCAGATCGAGCAGGACGCCGACGGCGTGTTGCTGCTGTACAAGGAAGAGCCCAACAACCCCCGCAGCCGCCGCTGTCTCAAGATTGCCAAGAACAAGGACGGTGAGGCGGGAGGCATCGTATACCTGGTCTTTGACGGCGCGCACCAGAGCTTTAAGCCCAGCGTGGTGGACAAGCCGGTGCGGCGGGAGCCGGAATACAAGCAGATTACGTTCACCTCTTTAGCGGACAGTGAACCGATCCCATTTGAGGAAGGGGGTGACGTGCCGTGAGAGTGGGGGACCCGATTACTTTCCTGCCGGACTGCTGGGTCCATGGTCAGGGCTCTGAAAGTATCCTGGAGCGGACCGGAGCTGTGAAGGGACATGTCGTTTACATCCACCCGCGCCGGCGCTACTTTGTGGCCGAAGGCCAGGTGGGAGGCCGCACCATCCGGGAGGCATTTCAAATCATACCGAAGAACTGAAAGGAGTTATCACCGTGAGAACATTTGCCATTGTTAATCGAAAGGGCGGAGTAGGAAAGACTACCACCGCCGTGAATCTGGCCTATGTGTTGGCTACCAGCTGCCGCATGCGGGTGCTGCTCATCGATGCCGACGGGCAGGCCAATGCCACCGGCATCCTCCTGCCCAAGGGAGAATATGCGGGCCTTGGGGCGCTGCTGCGTGGTTATTACAGCAGCTATGAAGAGCTTGTGGTACATACCGACGTGGTTGGGCTGGACGTGCTGCCCGCCTCGGAGGATCTGTGGGCAATGGAACTGGAGAAGGATGAGGCAGCTCTGAGATACAGCGCAATGATGAGTATGCGCGATGCTATTGCTGAGGACGATGCCTACGATGTGATAATCGTGGACTGCCCTCCAAACTTGTCTGTGGCCTGTATTTCCGCCATCCTGGCCAGTGATGCTGTGATTATACCAGTTTTGTCTGATGCCTGCTCGGCCACCGGCGTGGGTGACCTGATGGTCCAGATTGACAGCCTGCGATATATCCGTCCTGAGATTCGCGTGGCCGGGGTGCTGGTAAACCAGTGGCACCGTTCTCCGGTGGTAGAGGATGCAGCTGCCTATCTCCGTGAGGACGGACGAGTGCCCGTCTACAATACCGTGATCCGACGCACCGACAAGGTGCCGGAGAGCTCCTGGGCCGGGATGGCTGTCCAGGCCTGGAGCCCCTGGTGTTCTGCCGCTCGGGACTACCGGGCGTGGGTGGCTGAACTGCTGGAGAAGGAGGGGATGGTCCATGAGTAAGCCGGATTTGGGGCGGATCATCGCCCAGACTATGGCTAAACCCGCCGAAAACCGCACGATTGAGGCCATCACTGGGGAAATATTGGACGCAAAGCGGGCCGGGGGAGAGGCCATCCTCACCATTGGCCGGTGCCTCATTGAGGCAAAAGAGATGCTGCCCCATGGGGAGTGGAAGGACTGGCTGGCCGATCGGGGGGAGTTTTCAGAGCGAGCTGCGCAGCGGTTTATGAGGTTGGCAAGAGAGTGGTCAAATCCGACAGCGCTGTCGGATTTGGGAGCCACCAAAGCCTTGACTCTGTTGGCTTTGCCGGCAGAGGAACGGGAGCGGTTCATGGAGGACAACAACGTCATTGACATGACCACTCGGCAGTTGGAGCAGGCGATTAAGGAGCGGGACGAAGCTCGCAAGGCCGCCGAGGCGGCCAAGGCGGAGGCCAGCACAGCTGAGCAGGCCCGGGTTAAGATGGCCGAGGATATGACTTTGCTCAACGCGCGTTTGGCCGGTGCGCGGGAAGATCGGGAGCGGGCTTTACAAGATGCCGCCAAGCTGGAAGAGGAGCTGGCCGAGCTGAAAACCCGGCCGGTGGATGTAGCTGTGGAGACGGTGGCCGACCCGGAGGCCCTGGAAAAGGCCCGGGCGGAAGCCATAGCCGAGATGCAGGCCAAGTTGGACAAGGCCAAGGAGCGGCAGAAAAAAGCCGAGGCCCAGGCCAAGGAGGCCCAGGTCGATCTGGCCCAGGTCAAAACCCAACTCCAAGAATCTGAACGGGCTCGGAAGAACGCGGTGCTGGCCTCCGACGAGGACATGGCCACCTTCCAGGTGTTATTCCAGCAAGCCCAGGACCAGGCCAACAAAATGCGGGGGATACTCCTCAAGCTGCGGGGCCGGACCGACCCCACTGCCGCCCAGGGGGTAGAGAAGGCCCTGCGGGCCTTGTCCGAGGTCATTGGGAGGTGTGCGGAATGAGCGTATGGTATGAGCAGGCCAAGGAACGGCTGAACAAGGAGTGCAAGGAGGTCAAAGGACAAAAGGAGCGGGCGATGAGTTCCGCAGTCCGGGACGCCCTGCTGGATTTCTGCCGGCAGAATGAGGAGTTTGCCCAGGCGGTGGCCCAGGGCGGCAGTTTTCCGGATTGCATGAAAGCGGTAGCCAATGGGGTGGGCGGTTCCATCTCCGATTTAGCGGCCTACCGCCGGGCGGCGTCCTTCTACTTTGACGGAGCCAAGGTCAAGTTCCAGATGGCCATTCAGCTGGAGCCGGCGGAGACAGAGCCGGACCGGGGCGGGCTGCTGCTGAACCTGTCCGACTTCTTCTAAGGGGGCGGATGGGATGAGCTACACCGAACAAGAGAGGGAGATCCTCAACCATTGGCCCACCGTGACCGAGCAGGACCTGGTTCGGATGAACGACCTGTTCCAACACTACCTGTTTTTCCGCCGGGTGAACACCCTGGGGCTGGTGACCATCGACCTGATGGCCTCCTGCTGCGGGCACCGGGACACCCGGCCGGAGCTGCCCCGCACCGAGACCCCGAAGCACCGGGCGCTGCTGGAACACCTCAAACACAAGGAGCCTTGGACCTGCCCATGGTGCGGCCGCAGCGTGACGGCTATTAACCTCAGCAAGGCGGGCAAACGAAAAAAACTGGCGCAGAGCAAGAATACCTTGCTCCTCCATACCCGAGGAAATGCCCTGTATGCCGACGCCCTGGTTCTCCGGAAAGACTACAAGGATGACACCGCCCTCACCGCCCTGCCCACCGCCTGGTGCTCCAGCGGTTACCGGTTTGTCAAAGGAGAGGTGATGCAGGCGGATCACCAAGTATTCGATGAAAAACCCGTTATTACCTACGAGCGGGACCATCTGGGCCGACGGAAGTGGGTCCAAGAGCCCTTTAAGTGGGGGAGCATATCTTTTTACCAGCATGAGTCCTACTCCATCCTGAACCGGGAGGTTCTGGAGAGCCACCCCTTCTTCCAGTACTGCGGATACTTCCACCATTGGCAGTACCGGCCGGGCGGCGCCCGGGGGTATGCGGTCAAGTTCTCGGATTTTATCTCCTACCTGACCGCCTACGCCATCTACCCCAGGCAGGTGGAGATGCTGGTCAAGAGCGGACTGTATCGGCCCATAGCCGACCTGATCTTTGAGCGAAAGAAAAACGCAACGGCTATGTGCTGGGAAGAGTCCGACCCGAAAAAGAGCTTCGGTCTCAACAAGCGGGAGCTGTCCTGGTTCCTGGGTGTCCAGCCGCCCATGGAGGTGCTGGCGGTGCGAAACTATGTACGCCGGCACTGGGGGAAGTGCTGGGACCTCGCATTCTGCTATGACTTTTTTAACCTATGGGGTGTGCATCAGGCACCCATGGAGGTGCTCCGGTTCCTTAACAGGTACCACCTGGATCCAGACCGTTTCCTGCGGTATCTGGACGGGGTTTTTCTCCAAAATGATGAGTATTATGCCACCCTGTTTGAGGTGTACCGGGACTATCTGGAGGCAGCCTACCAGCTTGGATACTGCATGGAGCACAGCAAGGTGCTGTGGCCGGAGCAGCTCTACACCGCCCACGACACCCTCACCGCAGAACTGGAAAAGCGGTACACGGAGCCAAAAGGCAAGAGAATGGCCGTAGATGGAAAGTCCCGGAAGGAAAAGTATGAGTTCGAACTGGACGGCCTGCGGATTATCTTCCCGCTGACGGCCCAGGCCATCAAGCGGGAGGGAAAGGCTCTGGACCACTGCGTGGGCGGCTATGCTGAGCGGCATATCAGAGGGGTGCTCACCATCCTGTTCCTGCGGAAGTCCGACCAGCCCGGGGTGCCCTACGTGACCATTGAGATGAGCGGGAACCAGATTCAGCAGATCCACGGGTACCACAACGAGGTGGGCACCGGAGCCCAGAACCCCAGGGTGGTTCACAAGGCATTTCTGGACACCTGGCTGCGATGGCTACGGGCGGGGAGCAAGCGCAATGAGGACGGAACGCCCAAGCTGCCGAAGGTCAAGAAAAAGGTAAGCCATGAACCGGCCACCCGTACAGCTTGAACCGTGCACAGCGAAGTGCCAGGGCCACTCCTGCTGTAACTGCTGCGGGGAGGCCCCGGCGATGCACCGAAAAGATGGTGGTCGGCGGTTTAACAGATGGGACAGAAACTGCTGTGATTGTATTATTTACTATAAACCTGGTCAATGTATGCACCTCCAGGGAAAGACCCGAGAAGAATGGATGAAGGAGAATTTTACATGATCATATACAAGTGTGGATTCCCCATGGATGGGCCAGAGTCCCGTCCGTGTGAAGAAGTGGATGAAGACGGACCTTTGAGCTGCGATTCGTGCCCCTTTGGTTATGCAGAAGAGGAGGACTTTTGACCATGCTGAAACGCGGTGATCCATGTCCCTTCTGTGGGCAGCCGATTAAAACGAATGACCCGGCTATTCTGGAACTTCTGACTTTGGTTGCGCAGAGAAGATATTTCCCTACATTCGATGAGATCAGGGCTATAAACGATAAGGAGGCCGCGGATGCTGAATAAAATCATCCTGATGGGCCGCCTGGGTCGAGACCCGGAGGTGCGGTACACTCAGAGCGGCACGCCGGTAGCCTCCTTTTCTCTGGCGGTGGACCGGGACTTTGTGGACCAGGCCACGGGCCGACGGCCTACCGACTGGATCGAGGTGGTAGCCTGGAACGCCAAGGCTAAGTTTGCCCAGCAATATTTCCGCAAGGGTCAGTTGGCCGTGGTGGAGGGGCGGCTCCAGATCCGGGACTGGACAGATAAAGAGGGTGCCAAGCGCCGCACCGCCGAGGTAGTGGCCGATCAGATCTACTTTGCTGGAGCCAAGACAGCACCTCCCAGCGAGGGAAACGCCGATGAGTGCAGCCTTCCAGCACAGCCTACCCAGGAATTTATGGAGCAGGACGACGAGGGCGAACTGCCCTTTTGATAGGCTGGTGGAGTAAAAAAGTCCCGCCCCTTTGTGGGGCGGGATCGCATCCGTTACAGCTCTTCCAGATCCTCCAGGTCGGCGGCGGGCAGATCGTTGGTCAGATTATCCAGGCCCAGGTCGGTGTCCAGAAGAGAGGTGGTGGGGAAGGGCTTGGAGTGGAACACCTTCAGGTCTGCACCCGACGTGCCGGGAATGATGGGATTGGCCTTCTGCTTTCCGTGCTTGGCCTTGCCCTGAATCTCAGGGACAGGGGACTGTGAGTTGTGAGGGCGTGTGTGGGTCCATTCCGGACGTGCCATGCCTTGCTTAGCCATAAAATCACCTCAGAGGTAGCATTTCACATGACAAAAAGAACATTCATGGAGGATTTTGTATGAAGAAGAATATGCGCCGTTTGACGCTGCGGGTGACCGCCCAGACGCTCTACAACCTGGAACGTCTGAGACAGATGGGCGAGTTGCGCGATTTGGGCCGGGTGGTGGACAAGCTGGTCAGAGAGAAAATGATCTCTCTGCATAAAGATCACGTGAATGCCGTGAAACCAGGTGCTCCGCTCACACAGGAAGAACTGAATACCATGCACTTTGATAGGGTATGGATCTTTTATCCATCCCAGTATGATGGGGATCGGGGCAGCTATGAAGATGGTGTAGTCCTATATGGCAGGCTTTACTCCTTGGAGACTCTGGAAGGAGCCGGCTTTGAGGAACTGCTGCAGGACGCCATGGATGGCGAGACATTGGACCGGCCAACTGGGGAATATCAGGTATTCCGACACCTGGTGGATTGTGAGAGAGCAGACCATTTTCGTAAGTCTACGAAAATGGTTGACCAAAATAAGAAGGGAGCGTAGAAATGGATCATGAAACGGTTTTGCGAGCAGAGATAGAGGAGGTGGGCCGCCCGGTGTTGGTGGTGCGGGTGCCGTGGAAAGATCCTGGAGATCTTCGGGCCTTGCGCAGCTTTGTGATAGACAGCCTGGCCCTTGGCGTGTTGGTGATCGGGCAAGGTGTTACCCTGTCCTTGGAACACTTCCCAGACTTGGGCGGTGTGGCATGCACCTGGAGCGATCCTTGGGCGGACGATGAGCAGGATGGGAGTGACGAGGACTCGGATGATGAGATTGCGCCGGATGACCCGCCTTTTCCGCGTTATGTCGGGTATGGAGCCAAGGAAAAGAACCAGATCCTGGCCCGGCTCACCGCCTACCGGAAGGACAACGGACTAGGATGCCTGGCAAAGGTGGCTGGGCTGGCTGGGAAGCCGGTTACCGATGAACTGATCCGGGAACTCATCACGGAGGGAAAGAAAATTCCAATGGAGGTCTGGAGGCAGATTGGGGCCGCCCTGGACGCACTGGAACAGGAGGATGGTCATGAGTAAGATCCTCCGAAAGATCCGAGCGGGCCGGGTGGTCTTTGCGGTAGTGTACACGCCCTGCACAGCGGGGGATAGTCCTAAGGCACGGGCCCAGAAGCAGAAGGCCAGCACTGCCGCCCGGGAGAAGCTCAACGCCCGCACCTCCTTTCAGAAGCTGGAGCGAACCCTGGCCGCCAACTTTGACGATGGTGACCTGTTTGTGACCCTCACCTACGACGACAAGCACCTGCCGGACAGCCGGGACAAGGCGGTGCGCAAGATCCGCTCATTTCTCTCGAAGCTGCGTAAAGCCCGAGCCGAACGGGGAGAGGATCTCCATTATATCTATGTCACCGAAGGGGCGTGCCCCGGAGGGCGGCTGCACCACCATCTGGTGCTCAATTCCACCGGGGACGATTTGGATGAGATCCGCCAGCTTTGGATCTACGGCGACAACGTGGAGCTGCGCCGGCTGGCCTTTCATCGGGACTACACCTATGAGGATCTGGCCAGCTACCTGACCAAAGAACCCCGGGAGTGGGGCCACCCGCAGGTGGGTGAGCGAACCTGGACACCATCTCTTGGACTTAGACGGCCGAAAGCCGAGACCGAGACAGTGCCAGACTGCGTGACCCTGGCAGCACCGCCCGAGGCAGAGACCTTAGCCCGGGAGGGACCGGTGGTCAATGGGTATGGAGAATTTGCCTGGATCAAGTACATGCTGCCAAAAACAGACAGGAAAAAGCGGCCCAGGAGTCGCAGGCGGAGACGGAAGAAAGAATAGCCTTTTCTATTCTTTTCTGTCTCGGGGTTAAGTATATTCTCTTACATATCACACAGAAAGGCGGCGAAAAGGTTTGCAAACGGATGTACGATGTGGTAAACTTATCATAAGGAACGGATGGGTCATCTGCCCGGTATGCGGCAAGGGAAAGCTGCTGCTGATCCGGCCGGACACCACCGCCCGAAACCTGCCCCGAAAGTGCAAGCGCTGCGGGCAGGAGACACTCGTGAATATCGAAGCGCCTGAGCCCGCGTCCACAGTGACCAGCGCCTGAGCCATGACAGAACCCAAACTTGGGTTGTCGTTGGCTTGGGCGCTTTTTGTTTTGCCCGGAGGTGATAGCCCGTGGCCTTAAAGCCGCTCAAGCCGTGCCGGCATCCTGGATGCGCAGCGCTGACCCGGGAGGGGTATTGTCCCAAGCACAAGCCCAAGAGAGCGTCCCGGCGGACGTCGGCGGAGTACCACAGCTGGTACAGCCTGACCGTCTGGACGGATGACCTCCGCCCCACGCAGCTCTTGCGGGAGCCGTTCTGCCGCGAATGCGCCAAGCGGGGCATCCGAACCTGGGCCACCGTGGTGGACCATGTGGAGCCCCATCGAGGGGACTGGAACAAGTTCATCGACCGGGGCAATCTGCAAAGCCTGTGTAAGCACCACCATGACCAGAAGACGGCCCGAGAGCAGGCCCAGGAGCGGCAGAAGGAGGCCAGATCCTGACCTCTGACCGCCGGGGGAAGCTACGTCCGCGCCCAAGCGCGCAGGCGGGTGCGGGCAGGCACGCAGGGCCGGGCGCGCCCGGGACAAGCCGTAGGCTTGCCACCCTCCCCCCACCCCGAAAATGTTTCGGCGGGCGGGTGTGCAAGACCCCGCAGCCCCTCGCGTGTGAGAAAAAGTCCCCGATGGAGAAACCAGGAGGTGAGTACCATGCCGACACTGCCAAAAGCGCTGGACAACATGAGTAAAAATCTGACCCAGGAGGAGCGGGAGCTCCGGGAGCAGGCGGAGGAGGGAGTACTTCCCGACCGGGGCCGGGAGCCCAACCTGGAGCGGCCCGCCCTCATGACGAAAAACCCCGCCGCCGCCCGCTACTGGCGGAAGGTGCTGGAGCGGATGGACGGACTGGTCATCCTGGACGACCTGGACAGCGACACGCTGGGCGTCTACTGCGTGATGCTGGCCCGGTACGAGCAGCAGTGCAAGCTGCTGACCGCTGCCTCCAGACAGCTCAAGGATGCCAAGGGAGACCCGGAGGCTGTGGCCGAGGCGGTGTCCAAGTTGGACACCATGAGCGGCAAGATGCAGTCCCTGGAGCGCAACATCCTCCAGTATGCCGAGAAGCTGGGACTCACTCCTTCCGGTCGGGTGCGTCTGGCCCAAAAGCGGGCCCAGGCGGCCGCTGCAGCTCAGACGGATCCGGACGGTGATCTGTTTGGTGACTAAGCGCATAGGCCGTGAGCAGCGCGGATGGACTGGAGCGAGGGCGAGCGGAGGACCGCACAGCGGCCTGGAGACCAGCCCGAGTCGGAGGGAAGCCGCGCGTCAGCGAGCGTGCCGGAGCGTGATAAGGCGGCAAGCAGCAGAAGAAGGGGATGGGTGATATGGCGGAACGATGGAAAAGCGGTCTGCACCACCCTGTCTCGGTCTATGCCAAGCAGGTGACCCAAGGACGCTTGCGGGACAAGTGCTGTAAGTATGAAGTCCTTGCATGCCAGCGCCACCTGGACGACCTGAAACGCCAGGGAACGGAGGACTTTCCCTACGTCTTTGACACCACCCGGGCCGACCGGATCGTACGGTGGTTTGGCCAGTGTATCCAGGTGCGCGGCGTGGACGCGGGCAAGCCCATCCAACTGGAGCCCTGGCAGATCTTCGACCTGGGTTGCACCTACGGCTGGGTCCACAAAGACACCGGCGCCCGGCGCTTCACTCACACCTACAACAAGCGGGCCCGGGGCAACTACAAGTCAAGTGAAAAGTCTTGTCAGGGCTTGTACCACATGTGTGGAGATGCCGTCTACCCGCCCTATCATCCGGAGCTGGCCCGCTTTGAGCAGGAGCCGGAGGTGGAATGTGCCGCTGTAGACCGGGGGCAGGCCATGCGGGTGCTGGGGGACGCCAAGAAGATCGCCAAGGCCAGCCCCAACATTGCCAGACGTCTGGTGATCCCGCGCTCCAACCCCATTGTTCACCGCACCCGGGGCGGCTATATGCGGGCCCTGAGCAAGGACACCAAGAACAAGGACAGCGGTGCGCCCACCTACTTTGTGGTGGATGAGTACCATGCCCACCCCAATTCGGAGATCTACGACCTGGGTATCAACTCCTTCGGTAAGCGAGTCCAATCTCTGCTGGACGTGATCACCACCGCCGGAGATGACGCGGGCAGCAAGCCCTGCTACACCGAGGAGCTGTACGCCAAGCGGGTGCTGGAGGATCCTTCGGTCACAGACGAGAGCTATTTTGTAATGATCCGGGAGCTGGACGAGGGGGACAGCCCCCACAACGAGGCGGCCTGGGCCAAGCCCAACCCCTGCCTGCGCTACCCCAGCCGGTACAGCCAGATCTTACTCAAGCAGATCCGGGACGAGCACAATGCTGCCTACGCCTCCAACGACCCGGACAAGATCCGGAAATTCCTGACCCGGCGCATGTGCCTGTGGCAGGTGGGCAGCGTGAACCACTATCTGGACGAGAACTGCATGGCCAAGGCCCGGAAGGCCACGGTGCCCCGGGAGACCTTCGCTGCCCTCACCGATGGTCTGCCTTGTCATTGCGGCTACGACCTGGGCAAGCGGATCGACTTGTCAGGTGCGGCGGCGGTATTTGACTTGCCGGACGGGCGGGTGGCCATCAAGATGCACGGCTTTATCCCGGAAAACGGGGCCCAGCGCCACGAGAAGACCGACCGGGTGCCCTATCTCTTCTGGGCCAAGGACGGATACTGCACCCTCACCCCAGGTGACGTCACTGATAACAGCTATGTCTACAACTGGATTTGTGCCGGGGAGCGGGAGCACGGTTGGAAGGTGGAGGAGGTTGACTATGACGGCCACAACGCCACCGACCTAGCCATCCGCATAAACGAGGACCGGAACCGGGAGGACTTCTGTGTGGAGGTGGCCCAGACGTGTGCTGGGCAGAACCTGGCGGTGAAAACTTTCCGGGAGCTGCTGCTCCAGGACCGGGTGGTGCTGGAGGAGAGCCCGCTGGCGCTGTGGTGTCTCCAGAACGCCATTGAGATCCAGAACAACTACGGAGACCTGAAGCTCAGCAAGCGGCACAAGGACGACACCGAGCGCATTGACCCCGTGGCGGCGGCTATGAATGCCCTGGCCCGGCTGCTGGTGAAGCGGACGGTGACCGACCTGAACACTGCCCTGGAGCGGGGCGATTTTACATTCTAATGGGCGCACTGGGCGCCGGAGGAGGAAGTATGGAACCAACCGAGAACAAGTCGAGAGACCGTCCCAATATCCCAGCCCTGATGTCGAGGGCCTGGGAGCGATGGGGAGCCGGGATGCTGCTCAGTGGAGGGTCAATGGCTCTCACCGTGGGGGCTGCGCTCATCTATCCCCCAGCCGGGTGGATCACCGGCGGCGTGCTGGCCATTTTAGGCGGTATTCTGAGCGCCGTGGGAGGGGGTGAGGAGAAGTGAGTATCGTGCGTGGTATCCGCAAGGCCGCCAGCGGCCCCGGGGCTGCCCTGGGCGGTGTGCTCACCTCATCCTCGGTCTATGGCCCCGACGGCTTTCTGGATGTGGAGAACATCAGCTTGAGCCGGGACCGGGCCATGAAGCTGTCTACCGTGAACCGGTGTGTGGAGGTGCGCAGCTGTACTGTGGCGGCTCTTCCAGTCTATCTGATGCGGGAGTCCACCAAGGAGCGCCTGCGGGACCACCGGCTGGCTAAGGTGCTGTGGGGGCGGCCCAATGAGGCTATGACCCGCTTTGACTATGAGCGGCTCATGCAGGTCAATCTGGACCTGCGGGGCAATGCCTACGCATGGATCAACCGGGACCCCAGGACCGGGTACCCGGTGGAGCTCATCCCCCTGCAACCCGACCATGTGACCCCCTATGTGGCCCTGGACAGCTCCCTCTGGTACATCTACACCAACCCCAGGACGGGGGAGATGTTCCGACTGTCGCCCGCCGATGTGCTCCACTACAAGGCCTACTCCGAGGACGGCATTGAGGGGGTGTCCATCCTGCACCGGGCGGCGCTGACTATCCAGACGGGCCTGGCGGCCCAGGAGTATCAGCGGGCCATGTACCAAAACGGGGGACGGCCCTCCGGTGTGCTCACCACTGACACCGACATCGGCGGAGATGTCACTGTTGCAAACAGCGACGGCTCCACAGAGAAAATCAGCAAGAAGGAGTTCATCCGCCGGGAATGGGAAAAGATCCATGCCGGCCCCAATAACGGCTTCCGGGTGGCGGTCATGGACAATGGCCTGAAGTACCAGCCCCTCTCGGTGAGCAACTCTGACGCCCAGTTTGTGGAGAGCGAGGACATCCGGGTGGCCGATGTATGCCGCTTTTTCGGGACTCCGCTGCACATGGTGTACGCGGGCAAGCAGGCCTATTCCTCCAACGAGCAGAATGCCATCGAGTTTTCCCGCTTTACTCTCCAGCCCCTGGTCATTCAGCGGGAGCAGGAGGACAGCGACAAGCTGCTGCTTCCCCGAGAGCGGACAGACGGCCTGCGGATCCGGCGGGAGCTGAAGGGCCTGCTGCGGGGCGATACCGCCGCCCAGGCCGCATGGTACAAGGCCATGCGGGAGGTGAGCGCATACAGTGCCAATGATATTCGCGGCTTTGAGGATCTGCCCGATGTGCCAGGAGGGGACGGACGGTACGCCAGCTGGAACTATGGCCCGCTTTCCCGTTGGGAGGAGCTGAGTATCATTCGGGCCTTGGGCAGAAAGGCCCCGGAAGGAGAATGAAATGGAAACGACGATGAAAATTCCGCTGACCGGAGAGGATCTGGCCGCCATCAACGCTTTGGCCAGGGCCGAGCTGACCCAGGAACAGATCTATACCTTTGCGGTGCGATTGTGCGACAACGAGGTGGACCGGGACTTTGAGCGGTTCCCCAGAAAGAGCTTGGAGGCCCTAGCCAAACTCTTTGTAGGCAAGAGCGGCATTTTTGATCATGTGTGGTCCGCCCAGGGCCAAGCTGCTCGGCTCTACAAGACTGAGGTGGTGGAGGAGCCGGGGCAGACCACAAGCGCGGGAGACCCCGTCTGCTGGCTGAAGGGCTACGCCTATATGGTGCGCACAGAGGCCAACCAGGATCTGATCGCCGAGATTGAGGGCGGAATCAAGAAAGAAATCAGTGTGGGCTGTGCGGTGAACCGTTCCACCTGCTCCGTCTGCGGGAGTGTGGCGGGCAGCTGCGGCCACCGCCGGGGGCAGATCTACGACGGCCAACTGTGCTTCTTCAACCTGGAGGAGCCGGCCGACGCCTATGAGTGGTCCTTTGTGGCGGTGCCTGCCCAGCGGAAGGCTGGGGTGGTCAAGACCCTGCGCCTGCCCCAGAAATTTGACCAAGACCAATGGAACCAGAGGGCCAAGGCCCGGCTGGAGCTGGAAAGACTGAGATTTTGAAGATATGGAGGGACATCACATGAAGATCGACAAGCAGAAGCTGTACACCTTGAAGGACGCCCGAAACCAGGCCCTGGAGGCGGCGGACGCGGCCCTGGACGCCGGAAACATGGAGGAATACAACACCAAGTATGAGGAGGTCAAGAGCCTCAATGCCCAGATCGAGGGGGTGGAGAAGCTGCTCCAGGAGCAGGAGCGCTTTGCTGGGCAGGAGCCTGGTACCCCTGGCCCTGGTCTGGAGCAGAAGGGGAAGGAGGACGGCTACGCCAAGGCGGTCAAGAGCTTTGCCGATGCTGCCCGCAGCGGCTTCCGGGTAAGCAAGGCCGCCGGCGACATGATGCAGGAGGGTGTGGAGGCCGACGGCGGATATACTGTGCCCCAGGATATTGTGACCCGGATCATCAACCTGCGTGACAGCAAGGAGAGTCTGCTCAGCGAGGTGCGGGTGATCCCCGTGACCACCAAGTCCGGTCGCCGCACCCTCAAGAAGCGGGGCCAGCACACTGGCTTTGCCACCGTGGCCGAGGCGGCCAAGTTCGGCAAGGCGGCCACCCCTCAGTTCACCACCGTCAACTACGACATTGAGAAGCGGGGCGGCTACCTGCCCGTCACCAATGAGCTGCTGGAGGACAGCGACAACAACATCGCCGCCGTGGCCGAGGAGTGGCTGGGCGATGAGGCCCGGGTCACTGCCAATAAGGAAATCATGACCATTGTGGCCACCAATGACTCCACCGACCTGAAGGACCTAGACGGCATCCTGAAAGCGTGGATCGGCCTGGGCTCTACCTTCCGGGCCACCAGCAAGTTGCTCACCAACGACGACGGCCTGACCTGGCTGGGCACTCTGAAGGACACCACTGGTCGGTATCTGCTGTCTCCTAACCCTGCGGATCCCAAACAGCTCCAGCTGTGTGTCGGCCCCCATATCCTGCCGGTGAAGACCTACGACAACGATACCATGCCCAGCACCGGCACCAAGATTCCCATGATCCTGGGCGACCTGATGGAGGGAATCGCCTACTGGGACCGCCGTCAGTTCACCATCAAGGTCAGCGACGTGGCCACGGTGGGTGAGCTCAACGCCTTTGAGCAGGATCTGACCATCTGGCGGGGCAGTCTGCGGGACGACTGTACCTCCTGGGACGACGAGGCCTGGGTAAACGGGTACATCGACACTGCCGCTGCGGCCGGTTAAGGAGGGATTGCAATGAGCACGAAAAAGAAAGAGGTAGAGGAAACCGTGACTTCGATTCCCGAGAAAGCCGCACAGCCCGATTTGCCTGTGGAGGAAGCTGTACAGGCGGAACATGTGGCCGAAGTCAACGAGGAAAAGGCGGCAGCGTCCGAACAGGATGAAGCTTCCGTTTCTACTGGCCAGCTGTGCCGAGTGGCATTTTGCAGCAGACTGAACCTGCGGAAGAACCCTGGCATGCATGCACCCGTTCTTCAGGTTCTCCCGGCAGGGACTGAGCTTCTGATTGATCCCTTGGAGTGGACAGCAGACGGAACTGGCGTATGGTACCCCGTCACGGTTGACGGTGTAAATGGCTTTGTGAATGGCCAGTACCTGGCGCCGGTCGAGGGCTGACCATGGTCCTGTCAGAGGAGCGCAAAGCGGCGCTGCTGGCCTACTGTAAGCTGACCGAACTGGCCGACGACCCGGAGGTGGAGGCGCTGATCCCCGCCTTCTATGAGGCCGCCGTGGGCTACATGGACGGGGCCGGGGTGACCGAGCCCCAGGAGGGCACCGCCCGGCGGGCCCAGTATGAGCTGTGCGTCAACGCTATGGTGTTGGACAGCTGGGAGCACCGGGACCTGAAGGAGCCCACCAGCCAGGTGAGCGAGAATGTGGTCTTCCGCCGAATGCTCAACCAGCTCAAGCTTACAGAAGTGTCCAACTTGAACACCGAAGGGTAAGGGGAGGCAGTATGGCGGATACCTATGTGGATGCTGGTAGTCTCAGCGAGCGCCTGGAGCTGCTGGAGCTACGGCAGACGGCAGAGCAAACCTGGGAGTGGGTCCCCATCCGACGAATTTGGGCCAAGGTGGAGCAGACCACAAAGACCAACCTGTTTTCCAAAGTGGGGGTCGGGGCCAGGAATGCAGCCGTTGTGATTCGGCGGCAGTCGCTCACCCTTCACCAGGCCCTGCGCTGGAAGGGCCAGCACCTATTTTTGACCTCCATCACCAACAGAGACCGGATGTACCTGGATGTGCAGGCGGCTCTGGTGGATCCGGTCTTGTGCCAGGCAAACACCGATGAGGAGGAACCTGGCGCAGCCTTCCCTGGGATTTTGACCGAGAAGTATGCCAAATGGGAGCAGCCGGAGCCCTACTCCATCAACCGACTTACCTATGTGCTGGTGGCCTCCAAGATCATCCAGCTGCAGCGAGGCGGTCTAGTGGAAGTGGACGGTGTAAATTATGAGGTTCAAGTGGTCCACACCCTGGATCCGTACAAAAATGAGTATGAGATTGTACGCACGGAGGATCTATAAATGTCCATCCAGATTGACAGCCATGACTTGGAAAAGCTGGACGCCGATCTGGCGCAGGCGGTACGCCAGGCGCCGGAGAGCAAAAAGGAGGTCCTGAACAGCCTGGGACAGCAGCTGCTGTCCCAGGTGCAAGGCAATATTGGGGGAAGTGGCAAGGTGCAGAGATGGCAGCACATGCACCTGGGCTCCGGCGGAGGGTATGTGGCGGTCCACCCGGCAGAAAAGACCAGCGATGCGTACGGCCGGGCGGTGGGGGCCGTGACAAACGCCATTGAATCCGGTCATAAGATCCGTCCCCCCAGTGGGAAGGCAAAGCGGTATACCCCCCGTATCAAGAAGGCCCGTGTGCCGGCCAAAGGGATGTACGCCAAAGTGCTGCCCGAAAGAGCGGCGGAACAGGCCGCCGCCCAGCTGGGCCAGCGCCTTGCTCACGACTTGGGAGGTAGCTGATGCTGCGTGTAAACGATATTTTGCTGGCCGTGGAGGCCCTTACCCAGGAGCGCTTCCCGACCCTGCAAGCATACCGGAATGTGGTACGGAAAGGGTTCAAGCGACCCTCTGTCCTCACGGAGGTGGGGAAGCAGACCATGGAGGATGCTACCCGCTGGACAGTTGACCGCACTGCCCAGGTAAAGATCACCTTCTTCGAGACGGTAGACGATTACCACGATAGTCAGATCGAGACCCTGTCCGACCGACTAACGGTGGCCTTGGAGCTATACAGCTGCGCGGCCATCCAGGTGGGGGATCGGTATCTTGATATCAGCGGAACCGCCGGTGAGGTTTTTAATGACTACGCCGAACTTACCTTTACCCTGTCCTGGCAAGATGACCGGGACATCACTCCTTTGGCGGCGGCTCCGCTGGAGGATTACGACATTTCCGTCGCACCGGACGGAAGATAGGAGGAATAGCTATGGCAGATTTGGGCGTGCCCACCTTGACGATTACCATCAAGAAGGCTGCGGAGACCGTGGCGGCCCGGATGAAAAACGGAGTAGCGGCGGTCATTGTCCGGGATGCTGGGGCCCAGGCAGGATTGTATGTGTTGGGCTCGGAGGAGGATATCCCCACCGGGCTGGGCACTACGGTGGAGGCCAATATCAAGCGGGCCTTTGTAGGCGGAGATCGACGTCCACAGAAGGTACTGCTGGTGATCATCGGGGCGGAGGACGATTTGGTGGCCAAGGGCTGCGCTCCGTTGGAGGCCACAGATTTTGACTATCTGTCGGCCCCTAATGACGTGGACGAAGAGGAGATGACCGCCCTGGTCACCTGGCTGGATAAAGCCAGGGAGAAGTACTGCATCGGCAAGGCAGTACTCCCCGACCACGAAGCGGACAATATGGCGGTGATTAACTTCTCTGCCTCCGGCATTGTGGCCGGTGGGGAGACCTTCACCGGAGCGGACTACTGTAGCCGGATCGCCGGCCTGTTAGCTGGGACGGAGATCAGCAACTCAGCCACCTCGGCCCCCCTGGAGGAGGTCACGGCGGTAGATGAGATTGCTGATCCCAATGCGGCTGTGGCCGCCGGCAAGCTGATTCTGCTCCATGATGGCCGTAAAGTACGGCTTAGCCGGGCGGTGAACAGTCTCACAACCGTGGATAAGGATCAGAGCGAGGCCCTAAAGAAGATCAAAATCGTGGAGGCGGTGGATCTGATCCGTCAGCAGTCTAAGTTGATCATCGACGATCAATTCCGCGGTAAGGGCAACAGCTACGATAACAAGCTGCTCATTGTCTCTGTCCTCCATGAGTTCCTGACCCAGTTAGAGGCTGAGGGTGTCATCGAGGCGGGTACCAGCTATGTGGAACTCAATTTGACCAAGCAGCGCGCTTGGCTGAAGGAGCAGGGAGTAGATGTAGCCAACATGACCGATGATGAAATTTTGAAAGCTGACACAGGAAGCCGCCTGTTTGTTCGGATGGGTGGCACCATTCTGGACGCCATGGAGGACTTCGATCTGGAGTTTTATATGGGAGGTAACGTATGAGCGGGATTGACAGCGCCAAGCGGGTGATGTCGGGCACTTTTGGAGAGTTCTGGTGGGACGGAGAGCTGATTGCTGAATGCTATAAGTTTTCTGCCAAATACACAAGCACTAAGGAGACTGTCAACCTGGCCCGCCAAATGATCGAGGACGGCAAGGTGATGAGCTCTAAAGGAACCGGCTCAGTGGGATTTTACAAGGTGTACAGCCGCTTTCAGGCGTATGCTGACGCGGTGCGGGACGGTAAGGATGTGCGCGGAACCTTTGTCAGTAAACTGGATGACCCCGATGCCTATGGCTCTGAGCGGGTGGCCATCTACAACGTATCGCTGGACGAGGTACCATTGGTCAACTGGGAGCGCAAGACCATTTCCAAGGATGAGGTGCCCTTTACTTTCACCTCCCACAAATTCTTGGAGTCCGCATCGGCGTAAGGAGGGTGTGCGATGAGTAAAATTTTAGACCTGCTGCTCCGGCCGAACACGCCGGACGTACAAAAACAGTTGGCCCGTGGGCGCTATGAGCTGCCACGCTTAACAGAGGTCTACGGAGAGCCGTTTGTCCTGCAGCTGAAGGGCCTGCCATACGGCAGGGCCCTGGAACTCAAGGACATGGCCAACAGTGAGCTGCAGACTGTTCTGGCTGGGGATGACAGCGGAATTTGGAAATCAGACAAGTTACAGCAGAAATTCGGAGTGACTACCCCGGCGGAACTGGTGACCCGCCTGCTATTGCCCGGCGAGATCCGGGCAGTATCGGTGGCGGTGGAGCAGCTGTCCGGTTTCCGCAAGCCGGTACTGCGGCCTATGGATGAGCTGCAGTCATCCATCGAGGAGATGGTGGCCGAGGACATTGAAAAAAACTGACCGAGGGTGGGGACGGCGAGTTGACGCTTATGTATCTTCTGTTTCGGGATAAGGGATGGGCTCCAGGGCAGTACTGGGGCCTTCCCGCAGGAGAAAAGGCCCTGGTGCGGGGCTTCTTGCTTCGGGAGTTGAGACAGAGAGCAGAGGCGCGGCGGCGCTGACCTGCCCATGCCCACCCAGGAGGTGAACGACATGCCGGAGGCCAGTATCCTGGTTACTCTGCGAGACCAATATAGCCCCGGTGTCCAGGCCATGCGCAGCGCAAACTCCGGCTTTGGAAAAAGTCTGGAGGAGACCCAACAGAAAGCACAGGCCTACCAGAGCCGGCTAGCCGGGCTTGTAAAACAACAGGGAGAGCTGCAGGTGCAGCTGGTGGACGCGAAAAAGGCGCTGAAGGAGGCGGAGTCAGCCTACAAAGCCACCGGCGAGGCCGCCGATGCGGATGCCTTAGCCAGCGCAAAAGAGAAATATGAGGCCCTGAACGCGGTTATGAAGGAGACCGCCCAGGCATCAAAAGATACTCAAAACGCTTTGCGGAATCTGGAGAACCAAAGCGGGAGCCTCTCTCGACAGAACGGAAGCGAGAACGGATTGTTGTCTGCCTTGAGCCAGGCCGGCTTGGTCAAGATGGCTGGAGATGCAGTAGGGGAGTGGGCTAACACTCTGGTGGGATCTGCCTTCGGCAGCGATGCCGGAAGTCTGTTTTCCAGCGCTTTGTCCGGTGCAGCCAGCGGGGCCGCTCTGGGTTCCTTTTTGCCTGGTATCGGTACTGCAATCGGGGCCGCCATCGGCGGCGGTATTGGCCTGGCCTCCGCCGGCAGCCAGATTTACCAGCAGCGGGATGATGCTTTTAAAAACTATGTCCAGGAGGCCACTCAGGAACAGATGAAGGGGCTTACCTCGGCCATCTCTTCCGGCAGTGCCACAGCGGCCCAGCGGGAGCTGGATGCCATTGCGTTCAATAAGCTGCTGGGTGAAGGAACGGGAGATAACTTCCTGGCTCGCTTGCGCACATTGGCGGCAGACACCCCCATGGAGGACAGCGACCTGACAATGATGTCAAGATCTCTGGCTACTGGATTTGGCAGCGACCCAGACCGAATGCTGTCCCTAATGACGGGGATTGGTAACGCGGGCAGTGCAGTCGGAACAGACGCCAACGGGATGACGGTCATGGCCCAGGCACTGAGCCGGATGGAGTCCAGCAACAAGGCAACTCTGGAGTATCTCAACATGTTCCAGGGGCGCGGCATTGATGTGATCGGTATGCTGGCCAACGCTCTGAACACAGATCAGGGCGGGATTTACGACATGATCTCCAAGGGTAGTATCTCGGGTACCCAGGCGGTGGATATTATCCAGCAGGGATTGGATCAGTACGCCGGAGTTATGGATGAGATGGCCCAGACCTTCAGCGGACTGGAGTCCACTTTGTCCGACGCTCAGGCTGAGCTGGATAACGCCTACGGCGAGGGTTATAACGAGACCCGGAAGCAGGGGCTGAAGGAGGAAATCAACTGGCTATCGGGCGAGAGCGGCGCCATCATCCAGGAGGCCAACCGGGCTATGGGCGCCTGGCAGGCGGAACTGGAGAACAGCAAGGAGCAGTATGTTCGGGACGCTATGGAGGCGGTGATCAACTCCGATGACTATAAGGCCGCCATGGCGGAAGGAAGCGACGAGGGTTATGCCGAGGCAGGCCGAATGCTCATGGAGGCTAAGGTCCGAGGCATGAATGAGTACAATGCAAGCGAAGGCGCCCAACTGATGCTGGAGTATGAGATGGCCCTTGCTGAAACTATCCGGGAGGATGCTTCCACTAACAGCGCATATTGGGACGCTGGATACCGGAAAGGTCAGGAGTACAGCAAGGGACTGGTGGCCGGGCAGGCAGCCTCCTCTGGCTTTAATCTGTTTAACCAGAGCGACGCATCGAAGTTCAATGAGGGGGCCTTTGCCACCCAGGGTGCCATCTGGTCCAAGCTAAATGGCTATGCCACCGGCCTTGGCCGCGTCCCCTACAACAACTACCCAGCCCTCCTCCACGAGGGGGAGCGGGTACTTACCGCAGCGGAAGCCCGCAGTTACGATCAGGGCGGCGCCAGCAGTGTGCAGATCGTTATGAACGGTACAGTGATCCGGGAGGATGCTGATATTGACCGGGTAGCTCAGTCCCTGCTGGAGAAACTCCGGCAGGCCAAGACGGCGGGGGTGTACCGATGAGTCTAGTATTTTCCTTTCTGGCGGACGGCGAGGAGCTGCAGCTCCCTGTTCCGCCTGTTCCCTTTGGTTGGGGCGCCGGCCAGACGGCCAGGGAAATCACTGTAAACGGCACCGGCCTGGTCTATCTGCCCGGTGATCCGGCGGCCTATTCTGGCCCCTTGGAGTTTTTGCTTCCTGCCAGAAACTACCCGTTTGTATCTGCCGGGGCCATTCTGGAACCTTATTACTACATAGACAAGTTGAAGGCCTGGGCCACAGGACACAAAATCGTGCGCTATGTTGTTCCTGGAGTGATAAATGAACGGGTCATCCTTGAGGAGGTGACCTATGAGGAACGGGACGGTACCGGAGATGTCTATGCTAAGGTGTACCTGAAAGCCTCTCCCGAATTAAAGGCTGTGACCACCCAGACTGGGAGCGGCTCAGCCGAGTCGAACAGCAGCCGAGGTGAGCCGGAGGAAGTGCCGGCCGCCCAGACCTATACCGTGGTCACCGGGGATTGTCTTTCCGTTATATGCCGTCGGTTCTACGGCGATGGTACAGCAAAGTATTATAACGCTCTGGCGGCCTACAACGGCATAAAAAACCCTCATCTTATTACTCCTGGACAGGTGCTGACCATCCCAACTAAGGCCCAGCTGGGGGTGAGCGGATGATTCTAACGATTACCAGCGGTTCTACCACAGTGGAAAATGCCTGGGGCCTGGTAGGCAATGTGGTTTGGAGCGGCGACAAACAGCGGGCTGCCCGCACCCTGACCTTTGACCTGGCCACCAGCCAGGCAGACCCCAACCTTCCGGCCGTGGAGTGCCCGGTGGGAGCCACCATCAGCTTCTGGAGCGACGACAAGATCCCCGTCTTTCAAGGACAAGTGGTTACCCGCCAGCTGGAAGATACCCAAGCCATGGTGCCTGTGGTAGCCCATGACCGGGGCCGGTTTCTGGCAGGCAACGACGGGACTGAGAAGATCCGTGACGAGACCCCGGAGGCAGCAGTTTCCCGGATCTGCAAGAACTATGGAATCCCCGTGGGGCAGTTGGCTGTCACTGGGGTGCCGGTGCGGCGCAAGTTCTCACGGGTGTCTTTGTGGAGCATCGTTACCAGCCTGTATACCTTGGCCTCCAGACAGACCGGACAGCAGTACATGGCCCGCTTTGAGTGGGACAAGCTGGTGGTGTCAGTGCGGAGCGAGTCGGCGGAAAATCTGGTGATCCAACCCCAGTCCAATCTGTTGACCTCCCGCACGGTAGAATCTATTGAGGATATGCGCAACAGTGTAGGGATCTATGACAAAGAAGGAAACAGACTGTCTACTGTTCGGGACGATGATGCTGTGGAACTGTATGGGCTGCTGGAAAAACACATCACCCAGCAGGATGGCCAAGACGCCAAACAGGAGGCGGAGCAGATCCTGAGGGATCAGGGGTTAAGTCAGACCATCGCCGTGAGCTGCATGGGAGACCTGCGGCTCACCACTGGTAAAACCGTGGTGGTGCGTCAGCCGGTAACCGGACTATCCGGAGTGCTTTGGATTGAAAGTGACCGCCATGTCTGGCAAGAAGGAAATTACACCACCAACTTGACCCTGAGCCTGCGCAATCTGATGTATGAAACGGAGAGTGGGAGTGAGCTGGAATGAGTAAAGTAGACCCTTATGCCGGTATGTTGCTGGAAATGCAGGAGCAGGCTGCTGAAGTTCAGCCACCGGGATGGTGCCTGGGACGAGTAATGGATATCGGACCGGGGCGGCTTGTAATCCAGGCGAATGGACTGCAGTTGGACCAAGAAGATCTTCTTGTCAATCCCAGCCTCTTGGCTGGCTACGAGGAACCATTTGAAATCAGAATCGATTTGATCAAAACCGAGGGAGCACTTACCACTCTGGACATAGGAGGGCGATATGTTAAGACCTTCATCCAAGTAGGTCTGACCACCATTACATCCATCCCACTGTATGAGCTGCCGGGTGATATGTTTGGCATCATAAGGGGAAAGTTGTCGCTGAAGGAAAACCGGCTGAAGATAGGGGACCAGGTGGTATTGCTGCCAGATCAGGAGGGACAAATTTACTACGTGATTTGTAAGGCGGTACAGGTATGACCTTATTTCCTTTAATCCAAGTCCCCGCCGAAGGGGACCAAAGCAGCCCTGCGCTGCCGCTGTATCGGGAGGTAGCTTGGGATTTTGAACACGACCGCCCCAGGTGGCGCAACGGAAGCCCAGTGTGGGTCACTGGTGCTCAGGCGGTGGCCACCTGGGTGTGGAATACCCTGCATTATGTGCGCACCTCTCTGGACATTTTCTCCTGGAACTGGGGTAACGAGCTGCAGCTGCTCACCGGCCGGCCCTTTTCCCAGACGGTGAAGGAGTCGGAGGCGGTGCGCTATGTTCGAGATTGTTTGACAGTCAATCCATACATTACCGGTGTGCGGCAGATCTCTGTGAACTTTTCCGGGTCTACCATTGCCATCTGCTGTGCGGTAGACACGATTTACGGGGAGGTGAAAGTAAATGCCGCTGGACTTTGACGAATTGATTCAGGACATAAGCCCAGAGAGCCTGAAAGCCGCTATGGTGCGGAAGCTGTCAGAGGCAGGAGTGTCAGTGGATACCCGGGAGGGTTCGTATACAGATCTGCTTTATTCCCAGGCTGCCTATCAGATCTACAAAGGCCTGTCCTACCATCCCACCCTGCTGGCGGCTGCTGTACCCAGTGAGGAATCCGGACCCTATCTGGACCGCTTTGGAGATATGTACGGACTCCGCCGTACCCCGTCGGCCACAGCCTATGTGGCGTTGACTTTCACCGGGGAAGAAGGCGCCGTGATCCCCAAGGGGACGGTGGCTGTATCCACCAGTGGCCTGCGTTTTACCACCGATTTGGACGCCTCTATCACCGGTGGGACAGCTCAGGTACCAGCAACGGCGGAGCAGCCTGGTGAGATCTATAACGTAGCAGTGGGGACCGTTACCCGGCTTGCGGTAAGCCTGGCCGGGATCACCAAGGTGACGAATGAGAAACCGGGAGAGGGAGGAGCGGACGAGGAAAGCGATGCCTCCTTCTATGACCGGATCCACACTTTCCTATCCGAGCCTGTGGCATCGGGTAACATCAACCACTACAAACAATGGGCCAGGTCGGTGTCCGGCGTGGGAAATGCGGCGGTGATCCCATTGTGGAACGGAAACGGGACGGTGAAGGTTGTGGTAGCCAGCGAGGACAAGGAGCCGTTGGACGAGCTGATCGTCACCCAGGTGGCCCAGTACATCGAATCGGTGCGGCCCATTGGAGCTCAGGTTACCGTGGTGTCTGCCCAGGCCTTGTCTATCGACGTGGAGGCTACCTGTACTCTGGAAGGTGGCGTTCTTCCGGAAACGGTGCAGAAGGAGCTGGAGGAGAAACTGAGGGAAATGCTTCTGGGAATGGAGATGGGCGCCCAGGAGCCGGTGCGGTATGTTCGGGTCATGGCCATGCTGCTGTTCTGCCGGGGCGTGGTGGACTGCTCCTCGCTCACTGTGAATAATGGGACAGAAAATGTCCCGGTGACTGTGGAGCAGGTACCCGTACTGGGGACAGTCTACATCCGTGCCGGCTGAGAGGAGTGAGAGTATGACAGAACTGGGTAAGCTGGAGCGACTGCCCCAGAGACTGCGGGACAGCCCTGAGACCGCAGCGGTAGCCGACTCCATGACAGAACTTGCTCAGGAATACTGGGAGGCGACCCGGGATCTGGCAGATCAATTTTTTGTTCCTACTGCCACCTGGGGCCTCAAGGAGTGGGAACGGCTGGTAAGTATCTCCCCCAGTGACGGCCAGACGTTGGAGGCACGACGGGCGGCTGTGGTTGCAAAGTTGTGTTCCACCGGTACCACCAATGCGGAGATGATCCGAGCGTTGGCCGAAGCCCTCACCGGTTACGGTGCGGCAGTAACCGAGAATTTTCATGATTACTCTTTTTCCCTGCGTTTCTACGGGGAGGAAGCTACCTTTATCAGCATCGATGCCCAACTGCTGCTGAATACTGTGGAAGAGATCAAACCTGCCCATTTGCGATTCATCATTGAGAAAATTCGTTGGGAGGATCTGGAGGCAGCAGGCCTTACCTGGGAGCAGTTGGAGGCACGTTTTAAGAGCTGGGCAGAGTTGGAATCTTCTTTCTTCTGCCACAAGAAAGAATGAGCTTGTTTGACCGTTGCGGGACAAAAACATACACCAAACAGTCCCTGCCTACCCAGGTTGAAACAGCCGCCACACAGAGAGGAGGTACGAGATGATCCGGTTTGAAGACTGGGGCATCACGGCGGAACAGGAAGTGATTGCCCGGCAGCACGACAACCTGACCCGCCGACTGGATATTGAGGGGGATATCCCTAACGGCTGGGCCTGGAGTCTTCTGACCCAAGCGGGGACGGAACTCAACATTATTACCCTGGAAAAGACTGAGAATGGGCTGGGTATTAACCTTACCGCCCAGATGCTCTCCCGGGCGGGGTACTGGCGCATCCAGCTCCGGGGGACTCAGGAGGATCTGGTGCGGCACACCAACGTGCTCACCATCTATATCCCGCCCTCCCTGTCTGGGGACGGACAATGGCCCCAACTGCCCAGCGAATTTTCTCAGGCTGAGGAGCGCCTGCGCCAGCTCAACGCCAATCCCCCCAAGCCAGGGCCTGGAGGTACTTGGATGTGTTACGACCCCGAGCTGGGGGAGTATGTGTCCACCGACATTCCCCTGCCTGGTGAAGGTGGTGGGGGAATTACGTCCCAGGAGGTCCAGACAATCCGGGTGCTTGACCGGGGAGAGTACGAGGCCCTGGAGAAAAAAGATTCCTCCACTCTGTATCTGATTCGGGGGTGAGGCGATGATCAGACAGGGCGAACAGCCTGTTTCTACCCTGATGGTGGGGGAAATGGGAATCAAGAGCGCGCTGGTGGGTTTACAGCCCATTCTGGAGCGACCAGGAGCCTACGTGTACATTCAACTGGAAACGAAAAAAGGAGAATGAGAAATGGCAAGCTATTTTAACCTGCACTTAGACACCACTGCCCCTGCCGGGCTGACGTTGTCCATTAACGACGGGGCGCTGTACGCCACTTCCACTGCTGTTTCCCTGACCATTGGCCTGGGGGATGAGGAAGCCACCGGATACCAGATGAAGATCTGGGGCATTGAGGGTGCCGCTGATGAAGGAAGCGCCAACTGGGAGACCTTTGCTACCTCCAAGAGTGTCAATCTCACCAGCGGCGATGGTCTGAAAACCGTACATATCAAGGTGCGGGACGACGTAGGAAACGAGAGTGGAGAGGTGTCCGACGACATCACTCTGGATACCAAGGTGCCTGTGGTCACGGTCACAGGACCCGACAAGAGTAAGATCTCCAAGGTTAGCGGCTTTAATCAGGCGGTGATCAACTTTACTGCCGATGTAATTTTTGAGGAGTACAAGGTGTGTGTGGTGCCCGCCTCTAACAGCACCCAGGACGCCGGTACCGTGATCCCCACCTCCGGCGGCTCGGTGAATACCAGCGGCAATGAAGGCAGCTACCCAGCTTCTACGAATATTCAGGTCACCATCACCGGCGCCGACCTGGAGACCGCCAGCACCGGTGACGGGGTGAAGATCGTAAAGGTATTCGTGCGCAACGAGGCAGGAACTTGGAGTGTGGCCTGATGGGAGCCCCCAATTTGACCTTCTCGGTATCCGGGGAAAAGGTGTCCCCGGCGGCAGGATTTGACCATGTTGTGGTTTCTTTCCAGGCTGATAGAAGTTACACCGCCTTTGAGTGCCGGGCCACCAAGACCGGGGAGGACTGGGGTCTGGGGAAGGGGGCCCTCGTGGCCTCTTTCTCCGCCACCCCAGCCAATACTCAGCGCACCTTTGAGGTATATGACGACTTTTTGATCCAGGGAGATGGAGAATATCGCATCTCTCTGTTTGTCCAAGGCGAGGATGGCAGCTGGAACGACAATCACCTGTATATTCCCTCTGGAGCCGCCTCCTATCGGACGGCGGATGGCCGGGACTATTTGTGCATGAGGGGGTGAACCTATGGCAGAAGGGTATAACGGTGCCTTCACCGGGCCTCAGATCGATGAGGCCATTGGCCAGGTGCGGGGAAAGAACCTCCCAGCCGACGCGGTCAAGTTCTCCGATGGTCAGTCTCTTCAAGCCAAGCTGGACAATAAGCAGCTGGGGGGTGGGGCGGAGTACTATGTAAAAACTTTCACAGCCGCCGACTGGGTCCAAGGGAGCGGGGAGCGCACCATTACCATCCCGGCGGCTACACACAACATGACAGGGACGGTCCTTTACCACCAGTTTGCCTCCCGACGAAACGGGGCCTATGTCACTGACAGTTGGGCAGCGAAAGAATCTTACGCCACCCTGGGGGCCAGCGGGGATATTGTTCTCCACTGCGCCGCCACCACCAGTTATGACGGGCGGGCGGTACTCACCGCCATCCAGCTATGACTCCCCTGGAGGAGAGCCGCGCCCAGCTGGAGAAGCTGAAAGACCGCCTGCACGTTTATCAGGAGCAGCTCAAGCAGGCCCAACACCCGGAAGAACGGGAGGGGCTGCGGGCCAAGATCCGTACCTATCGGGCCGCTATCCGTGACGTGCAAGTGCAGATCGACCACCTGGACCCACCGGCACAGCGGAAAGCGCGGAAAGCGCAGCGCAAACGGCTGGACGTGGGCGCCATGACCTTTGATTTCTTTGAGTACACCAATGCCTGCTGGAGCGACCTGGAGGGCCATAACTGGCAGCAGGTGGAGGCAGGAGACTCTGTGACCCTGGGTGTTACCATGGAGCAGCTGCAGGAGTGGATGGCCCAGGGAGCACAACGGCTTACTGACCGCCAGCGGCTGTACCTGAACGCCTATTATAACGAGGGGCTTTCCATGGAGCTTATTGCTCAGCGGTATGGCGTGAAATCCTCCACTGTCACCCGGGTAATTCACAACGGACTGGATCGGATGGAGCAATGGGTGGAGGCCCAAAAGTTGATTATCTCCTGTCGGGACGGGGTGGATGGTTTTGATTGGGCGCGGTATCTGTCCCAGGTTCCGGTACTTACGGACCGTCAACGGCAGCTCATGCTGCTGGTACTCTCAGGCTGCCCAAAAAGTCAGCTGGAACTGGCGGACAAGCTGGAACTGAGGCCGAGCACTGTATCCCGAACTCTAGCCAAAGCAGGGAGAACCATACGCCAACTGGAAGCGCAGGGGACGCCCACCTGCAAGCCGGAAATCCAAAACTGGGAAGGAGCGGATCCAGTTTCCCTGGCTTTGGAAACCGGGATGCCGCTGTATTTCTACTACCGTTTCTGTTTCCGAGGCCAGAAAGTGGGTGGAATGAGCCGTTATCTCTACGAGCTGGAACGCCGACGGGAGGCGGGTGAGAGTCCGGACACCGTAGCCCAGGAGATGGGGCTGCGGCCCAGAACGGTGCGCTCTGCTTTTGCTCGCCTGCGGCGCGGCGGTGTTCAAGTTGGACACCTGACACCTCCCGATAATCTTGGTGCCCGGCTGGATCCGGCGACCTATGTGAAAATGCAAAGGATGGTGACCGGCCATGCTGGTACATAAGGCATCTATGGGAGTGCTGGAATATATCTGGACGGGGCAGTACCGTCGGGACGGGACTGGGTCTAAAGTGCCAGTGGAGCGGTTGGCCAGGTTGGCTGATTTGCCCCAGCTGGATCCTGCTGAGTGGTGGGAAATCCCTGGGGATACTCCTTTGGCCAAACGGCTGCGGATCTATTACCCCTATGTGCAGGCGGTGGTGTCGCCTGCCGGGGAACTGGTGGATGTGCAGCCCTGGCGAGCTGTCAAGGCCCCTGAAGACCCGGCGGTGCAACAGTCTCGCCGGGAGGAGGCCCACCGCAGAGGGTACCGAGTTCCAGGCCGAGTGCGGCCTAAGGGCCTGATGCCTTTTTTAATGGAGAAGTCAGATCATGAGAGGAGCGAGAAAACATGAGTTTGTACGGGAATCAGATTCAAATCGGCGGGGTGACCTGCGGTATGGTGACCCGAGGCAGCAGCAACGGGCGATACCTGGCGGTGTTTGAGCGGGAGTTTGCCTCCCTGGAGGACATCGAGGCCATCGCCTGGGACAAGCCTGAGATCCAGGGGGAGTGCATCCTGCCCCAGGGCTACGGCTTCACGGTGGTTGGAATCGGTTACAGCTCTGCCACCCGCAGCTATACCGTGGAGCTCCAGGTGGCACAGCAGTACTTAGGCGACGTGGCGGGCTATCAAACCCAGGTAAGCGAGCTGGAGGGCCAGGTGGCCCAGCAGCAGGCGGACCTCCAGGCCAAAGCCCAGGAGCTGGAGAGCAAGGAGGCTACCATCCAGTCTCAGGCACAGACGCTGGTGCAGCAGGAGGAGACTATCACCCAGCAGACCCAAGAACTGGAGGACAAGCAGGCCGCCATTCAGGAGCAGGCGGGCACCATCCAGGCCCAGGCCGCCGCGCTGGAGGAGAAGG
>CAJLCG010000005.1 GCA_905205085.1 uncultured Oscillospiraceae bacterium | reverse complement strand
TATATGAGGATGACAGGATTTACAGCTTGATGAAAAATGAAAATTCCAGTACAATTTCAAAGTAAAACCCCATAAAAAGGAGCAAAATATCATGAAATTGAACTGGAAGCAGGGCGTGGCCGGAATCTTGGCCGCCCTTGCTCTGATGCCCGGCGCACAGGCAGCCGGGGGCAGTGTAAAGCTCAATGGCACCACCTTGAGCGCCCAGGAGGCCTGGATTGAAAACGGGACCAGCTACATCACCCTGGCCGCTTTTGCCCGGGAGACGGGCCGTACGCTGCGCTGGGACGGCAAACAGGCCATCCTGGAGGGAAGTGGTCTGGAGCTGACAGCGGCGCCAGGCGCCATCTACATCCTCTCCAACGATCGCGGCCTGTATGTGGCGGAGGGCGTGCGGGTAGTGGAGGGGCGCACGGTCCTCTCCCTGCGGCTGCTCTCCCAGGCCACAAGCGGCGCTCTGAGCTGGGACGCTGCCAGCGGCACCGCCCACCTGGATACCAGGGGGACTGTCCCGGCCCAGGCGGATTACGATGAGGAGGACCTCTACTGGATGTCCCGGATCATCTCGGCGGAGAGCCGGGGAGAGCCCCTGCTGGGACAGATCGCCGTGGGCAATGTGGTACTTAACCGGGTGGCGGACAAGCAGTTCCCCAACACGGTAAAAGAGGTTATCTTTGATGACAAATACGCCATTCAGTTTGAGCCGGTAGAAAACGGCACCGTCTATGACGAACCCACCGCCTCAGCGGTGCTGGCGGCCAAGATCAGCCTGGAAGGGGCCGACGTTATCGGCCGGGCGCTCTACTTCTACGCGCCCAAGCTCTCTCCGGTCAACTGGATCAATCAGAACCGGCCTTTCTATATGACCATCGGCTGCCACGATTTTCACCTGTAAAAAATGGGTGCATACCTCAGGTATGCACCCATTTTTTTACCGCTGATATTCAAATTCCAGATCGTACATGGAGACAATGTCTCCATCCTGGATGCCCATGGCCTCCAGCTTGTCAAACAGGCCGGACTGGCGCAGGTTTTTGTCAAACCAGTTGCGGGACTCGTAGTCGGAGAAGTTGACGTTGGAGATGAGCCGCTGCAGCCAGGGCCCCTCCACCACCCAGGTGTCGTCGAACTTTTCGATGGAGACCTCGCCGCTGGTGTCCACTTCGGGGGGACGCTCCACATAGGTGGGCTCGTACACGGCCACGGGGGGCAGATGCTGCAGCTCCTCGGCCGCTTTCTTGACCAGCTCCCGGGTGCCCATGTGGGCGGCAGCGGAGATCTCAAAGAGCTCCAGGCCCTTGGCCTGGACATGCTCCCGCAGGCGCTCCAGCAGCTCCGGGTCCTGCATGATGTCCACCTTGTTGGCGGCCACGATCATCTTCCGGGAAGCCAGAGTGGGGGAGTACTCGGCCAACTCAGCGTTGATGGCCTCAAAATCCTCCACCGGGTCCCGGCCCTCGCTGCCCGACACGTCCACCACATGGATGAGCAGGCGGCAGCGGTCGATGTGGCGCAGGAAATCGTGGCCCAGGCCGGCGCCCTGTGCGGCGCCCTCAATGATGCCGGGGATGTCGGCCATGACAAAGGAGACCCCTTCCTCTACGTAGACCACGCCCAGATTGGGGAAGAGGGTGGTGAAGTGGTAGTTGGCGATCTTGGGCTGGGCCCGGCTGACCACGCTGAGCAGGGTAGACTTGCCCACGTTGGGGAAGCCGACCAGACCCACGTCGGCCAGCAGCTTCAGTTCCAGGATCACGTCCCGGGTCTGGCCGGGCAGGCCCGCCTTGGCAAAGCGGGGGACCTGGCGTGTGGGGGTGGCAAAGTGCTGGTTGCCCCAGCCACCCCGGCCGCCCTTGCACAGGACGAAGGACTGGGTCTGGGACATGTCGCAGATGATCTCCTTGGTCTCCGCATCCCGGATGATGGTGCCGCGGGGGACGCGAAGGGTGAGATCGGCGCCGTTGCGGCCGGTGCAGCGCTTGCCGCCGCCGTCCATGCCGTTGGGGGCCACATACTTGCGCTTGTAGCGGAAGTCCATGAGGGTGGACATGTTGTCGTCGATGACCACCACCACGTTGCCGCCCTGACCGCCGTCGCCTCCGTCGGGGCCGCCGGCGGCCACATACTTCTCCCGGTGGAAGGAGACCACGCCGTTGCCGCCGTTGCCGGAACGGACGGTGATGCGGGCGGTATCTACAAAGGGTGCTGCCATACAAAGCACCTCCTTTTCTGATGTAGCTGTGGAACTAGTATGCCCTCAGCTCAAAAAACAAGCCGCAAACGAGACTCGTTTGCGGCTTTGGTTCAGTAAAATTACTGAGCGATCTCCACGATGGAAACCTGCTTACGATCCTTGCCCAGGCGCTCGAACTTCACCTTGCCGGACTTCAGAGCAAACAGGGTGTCGTCGCTGCCCTTGCCCACGTTCACACCGGGGTGGATGTGGGTGCCGCGCTGACGGACCAGGATGTTGCCGGCCAGAACGAACTGACCGTCGCCACGCTTCACGCCCAGACGCTTAGCCTGGGAGTCGCGGCCGTTACGGGTGGAGCCAACGCCCTTCTTGTGGGCGAAGAACTGCAAACCGATATTCAGCATAAGTTACACCTCCAAGACGGTAATATGGTCGGGATATTCCTCGGCCAAGGCCACAAAGTGTACCATGAGGGCGGTCAGAAGAGTCTGACAGGTGCTCTCATTGGCCTCACTCAGGCCGCCGGGAAGCTTTAATTGAATGGACGCGTCTTTCTGTCGTACCTTGACCGAGGCTTCCAGCCCCAGCACGTCGTTGACGGCGCACTCCACCAAGCGTACTGCACTGGTGATGGCGGCACAGACGATGTCCTCTCCCTCCGGGGCAAAGCCGCTGTGTCCCTGGACAGTAAATCCAGTGATGCGCTCGCCCGCGGTATGGAATGTTACGGTGGTCATAAATCAGGCGTTGATGGCGCTGATCTGCACCTTGGTGTAGGGCTGACGGTGACCCTGACGCTTGCGGTAACCCTTCTTGGGGTTGTACTTGAAGACGCGGATCTTCTTGCCCTTGCCGTTCTTTACCACGGTGGCAACCACGGAAGCGCCCTCCACGGTGGGAGCGCCGAAGGTAGCCTTGTCCTCGTTCAGAATAGCCAGAACCTGATCGAAGGTGATCTCGGCGCCAGCCTCGGCCTCCAGCTTCTCGATGAACAGGGTGTCACCCTGAGCCACCTTATACTGCTTGCCGCCGGTTACGATAATAGCCTGCATGAAATTCAACTCCTTTATTACGGGCTCGCTCTCCTAGGCATGGGTCAGACCCATTTGAAGACCTACTCAAAGCGGCTCTAAAATTATATCAGTGGGACCATATGGTGTCAAGAGTTTTTCTACAATTATTTTTCCTGTAAATCACAGAATTTACAGGGCTCATCAACGGTCACCAGGTATTTTTCCAACAAAGTCACCGGGTGGTAGGACAGCTTGCTCTTGCGCAGGCCCAGATCGCCGGCGTCGTCCTCCCGGTTAATAAAGTGGACGCCCTCCTGGGCAAACTGCTGGGCAAACTGGGCCACCAGCATCTGGTAGCAGCCCTGGTAGTCCCGGTCCGCTTTTTCGATGTGGGTAAACAGGGTGTCTCCCACGATCTCTCCCAGAGAGAAGCCTACGATTTCTCCCTCCACTAGCAGCATACCGCCCAGCATGTCGTAGGTGGCGTAGTTGGCCAGGACCTCACGGGTCTTGGCCAGATCCTCGTGGAAGGAGGCAGATGGCTTGTCTACCCCGGCAGCGTAGCGGTCCAGGAACGCCCCCACCTGGGGCAGATCCTCCTCAGTAATGACCCGGAAGGACCAGTTACCATAGGTCTTTAGAAATTTGTTGACATGATTGCGCTGACCGCTGAGCTTTTTGCCCCGGAAGAATTGGAGATCCTCTGCCCGATACAGGTAGTCGTAGGCGTCCCGGGTGGGAATGGCCGCTGAGTTGGGAAAGGCGGTCTGCAGACGGTCCAACTCATCCTTGGGGACGGGATAGAAGGAGATGGGCATATCCCGCCGGCAGCAGTAGCCGGCGATCTGACGGTAGTGCTCCGGCCGGCCCCCTCCCAAGGGGAGGGTAAAGGTGGGGCCCAGGCCGGGGTAGTCCACTTTAAAGTACAGGGAACCGTCATGGATGGCCCATTCTGTGTGGTACATGTCCCGCCACATAAAGACAGTGCCGGGGGTGGTGTCGCAGATGCGGCTGCCGCTGTAAGCGAAAAAGTCCCGCAGCTTAGGTAGATCTTCCAGTTGCAGGGGGTGAAATTCCAGCATAAATTCAAATCCTCATTGAGTTTTTCCTAGTTTGTCCGCCAGACGGCCGAAATACCAGCCGGTGACGCCGTTTTTTTTCATCAGATAGCCCCGGCTGGTCCTGGCCACCAGGGAAAGAGAATCGCCTGGGGAGACAGGCAGATGATAGTCAGTAGAGTCTTCGCACCACAGCCGGTCTCCGGTATGGCGCAGGTAGGAGTTGAGAATATCCAGCTCCCGCCCGGTCTCCAGATGGCGGCAGCGGGAAAATTCCTCGCCCGCCTCCAAAAGTTCCAAATCAGAGCGGCCCCAGCGGATGTTGATCGAGTCCTGGGAGGGCTCCTGGGCATCCAAGGCGGTGTAGACCGGCAGACCGTCCCAGGCCTGCCAGGTAAAGTCCTTTGAGTCCTCCGTAGGCAGCATCAGGGCGTTGAGCTGCCCATCGATTTTCAGCACACACCCACCGTCGATGGAAATGATCTTCCGGTCCCAGTCGAAGATGGGGGCGGCGCTGGGAATGTGCTCATGGTAGAGGGTGACCGGCCAGTGGCCCACAATGACATATTTCTCGAAGGAGTGTCCCTGACCCCGGAAATCGTCATTTTTCATGCACCGCCAGCGGTTGAACTGCTCCATATGTTCCAGAGAGGGCACGCCGCCGTGGACGAATACCAGATGCTCCGTCTCCAAAATGGTGGGCAGCTTGGACAGCCACGCACGAACCTGGGGAAAGGCCGCCCGCAGCGTTTCACGCAGCCGGGGCAGGTCGGTGGGGTCGCCGTCATAGCCTGCCTCCCGAGCCATCTGAAAGATGCAGCTCTCCGGGTGCTGGGGAAGGTAGCGGGAGAAAAAGCTCTCGTCCAGGGAGTCGGTCTCAAAGAAATTGAGCACCAGACCGTCGCAGTTTCCACACAGGGGATAGACCGTGTGGGTCTTGCAAAGCTGCACAATATAGCGCAGCAGCCCCAGACTGTCCGGTCCCTTTTCCAGCATGTCTCCTACCAGAACAAGAATGTCTTCGGGGGAGAAGGATACCTTTTCCAGCAGGTGCTGGAGAAAGGGCAGGTTGCCGTGAATATCGCTGACGGCCAGGATGCGCCGCCCGGGGGCAAACTCCGGATGGATAACAATGGCATTTTGTGACACGGATACTTCCCCCGTTCCCAAACATGGTTTGATAAGTGGATTTTATGCCAAAACGGCCTCCAGTGCAACCCAGCCGTTCTTTTCCCGCTTGCGGGTGACCTTCAGACCGTTCTGAGCCAGAGCGGCTTCCACCTCGTGGGCGCGGGTGTCGATGATGCCGGAGCACAGGAAGATCCCGTCGTCCGTGAGCAGGTTGGGCACCTGGGCGGACAGGGGGATGATGACGTCGGCCACAATGTTGGCCAGCACCAGCGGATAGCGCTGCTGGGCGATCTCAGCGGCCAGGGCGGCGTCGGTGAGCACATCCCCGGCCCGGACGGTGTACCGGTCCTTGCCGATGCCGTTGAGGGCGGCGTTCTCATAGGCTACATCCACCGCCTTGGGGTCGATGTCTACCGCCAGGGCGTGGCTGGCTCCCAGCACCAGAGCGGCGATGGACAAAATGCCGCTGCCACAGCCCAGATCCAGCACGGAGTCCCCGGCTTTGGTGTGGGCCTCAACCCCCTCCAGACACAGCTGGGTGGAGGCGTGAGAGCCGGTACCGAAGGTAAGGCCGGGATTGAGGTAGAAGGGCACCCGGCCGTCGGGCACGGGATTGTCCTTTTCCCACTGGGGCACCACATACAGCCGCTCCCCGATGGAGAGAGGCTTGTAGTACTTCTGCCAGCTGTAGGCCCAGTCGTTGTCATTGAGAGGAGTCACGGTGTACTCACAGTCCAGCCCATGGGTGTACTGGGCCAGCTGAGCACGGCCGTCGGCGTCGTCGGTGACGTAGAACTTGACCCGGGTGACGCCCTTCATCCGGTCCAGCAGCTCCTGGTCCACATAGTCCCAGTACTGCCGGTTCTGCTCTAAAAACTGCTGGAACTCCGCCTCGTCCTCGATGACCAGCCCAGCCATACCGGCGGCGGTGAGTTTCGCGGTCACCTCGTCCAGCCGGTCCGGCGTGGTGTTGATGGCGATCTCCAGCCACTTTGTGTCTGCCATGTGTTTCTTCCTTTCCTCCCAGGGGCTCTGCCCCTGGACCCCGCCCGCTTTTTATAAAAAGCGGGGCAAAAATTTTTGTGCGTGAAATTCCATTTCACGCTGTGTTTTTCATAGTGAAACGAGATGGGCGCAAGGTTTCCACCCACAGCCCTCTTTCAGGCAAGCGTAGAAGCAAAGCGAAGCTTTGCACAAGCTTTTTTGCCTACTTTTTTCACGAAAAAAGTAGGTCAGCGGACGGAGCCCAGATAGAAGAGAGCCAGGGTGCCGGGGCCGGAGTGGGCGCCGATGACCGGTCCCACGTAATTGATATGAATATCCTGGGTGCCAAAGCGCTCCCGGACCATATCGGCTACCAGCTCCGCATCCTTGCGGCAGTCGCCGTGGCTGATGAACACCGTCTTCTTCCCCTCTTCGGTCACGGTTTTCTCCATCTTATCCACCAGGGCCTTCAAAGAGGCGTGGCGGCCCCGGGCCTTGCCGATGTTAATGAGGTGACCCTCGTCATCCACATGGAGCACCGGCTTGATCTGGAGCATGGAGCCCACCACTGCAGTGGTGGCAGAGATCCGTCCGCCCCGCTTGAGGAAGTGGAGATCATCCACCGTAAACTGGTGGCACAGGTGGAGCTTATTCTCTTCCACCCAATCCCGGACCGCTTCGATGGATGCCCCTTGATCCCGCTTCTGGGCGGCCAGCCATACCAGCAGGCCCTGGCCCATGGAGGCGCACAGGGTATCTACGGTGTAGATCTTCCGCTGAGGATACTTTTCCTGCAATTCCTCCACGGCCAGGCGGGAGGAGTTGAAGGTGGTGGACAGCCCGGAGGAGAAGGCCAAGACCAGAACGTCCTTGCCATCCTGGAGATAGGGCTCCAGCGCATCGGAAAAGTCGTTGGGATTGAGAGCGGCGGTGGTAGCCAGCTCTCCGGCCCGCAGCATGTCATAAAACAAAGCCGGGTCCATATCCCGATTGTCGGGATAGTTGCGATAGGTCTGTCCCTGAATGGTAAAGCGAAGAGGAAGGACCGGAACATGGATCGCCTGGACCATCTCTTCACTGAGGTCGGCGGAAGAGTCGGTGACCAAAATAAACTCAGACATATTGAAACCTCCTTACAGACATCGTGGAACGTAAGATTATTTTTTCCCCTTTTTCTGCCCTTCTGGCTGGGGCGGCTGCAAAATATCCAAAATGCGGGCGCAGGCCAGCTGATTGGCGTAGCTGCGCAGCGCCAGGTCCAGAGCAAGCCGGGGCAGATCCTCCTGGGTTGCGTTTTCGTCGATGGCATCGGCGGTGTCAGCCAGTGCCCGGTCTAACGCAGCGCAGAAATAGGTATACAGCTCCTCTGGTGTTTTGTTGCGGGCCTGTCCGGCAGCCAGGAGAATGCCGGTATCCCGCACCGAGAGGACTTTTTTCAGGGCGCAGACCGCGGTAAGGTAGCCCAAATGAATGGGGCCGTAGCGCTTTCCATCGGCCCGGGGAACCAGTCCCTCCTTGATATAGTTATTGACCATGGCGGAGGTGAGAGCTTCCCCTTCGTCAAAGTGAATCAGCTGCCGGGGCATATAGGAAATGATCTGGTCCATATACAGCGCAATGTCAGGCAGCTCGTGCCAGGAAGCGGGACGTTGGCCCTCCAGACGCTGCTTTAAGTCCAGCAATTCTTCCATGAAAAGGCCTCCTTTGGTGTAATTACCATTATGCTATCACAAAGAGGAAGAAAAGACAAATATAATATGGAATATTACATTGCCCATTGGCAAAATATCAGCGCTTTTCCATCCACTGGCGCAGACGCTCCAGCGCCTGGGCGTGGGTGGTGGAACGCATCTTGGGGAAGGCCTTCATCAGACGGCGCTGACCAAAGATGGGTCGGGCCATGGCTGCCTCCAGCTTGGTGCGCAGTTCAGCCAGATCACGCTGACACTGCTCCAGACGCTCGGCCTGGTCCATCTGATACTGCATCCGGCGCTGAGCCAGGGCATCCTTCACATCCTCCAAGCTCTCCTGGATATCCTCCCGGCGCTGGGCCAAAGTATCTTTTGCGTCCTCCAGATTTTCCTGAAGATCTTCCCGCAGATCGCTGCCCAGTTCCGCAGCGTCGATGACCCGCTCGGCTAGATTCTCACCCAATTCATTGGAGAGGGCTTTGATCCGGCCAGCCAACTCATCCAGCTGGGTGAGCTGACGGTTCATGCGGGCGATGGTGCGCACGGTGGCAGCTAGGTCTACCAGCATGCCGGCAGAAAATACAGCCAGCAGGACCAGTCCCAGGGTGTGGGGGATTAGGCGGATGACCCAGAGAATGGAGGGGTGGATGATCTCCACCACAAACAGGCAGGCCAGGCCCCAGGCAATGGAAAAACGCAGGCAGATGTAGCCCCCCAGGTTAAAGGGCTCGTTGCTGTAATCCCACCAGCGCTGATGAAAGATCTTCTCCAATACAAAGCCGGTGAGCCACTCCAACAGGGAGGTGAGCAGCACTGAGCCAAGAAATAGTAAAAAGGTGTTGCTCCGCAGCGGCTCCAGGAAAAAGAGTACGATGACCACGCCCACGCCATAAATGGGGCACACCGGACCATTCAGAAACCCGCGGTTTACAAAGCGGCCAGAAGTAAGGGCTGCAAAGCTAACCTCGGTACACCAGCCCAGAAAGGCATAGACAAAGAAAATCCAGAGGAGAAGATACATAAAAGCCTCCCATATATTGATGTATGAAATGGTACCAGCCAGAACAATATTCGTTGTAGTATACCTCTTTTTAGTAAAAAAGTCCAGCATTCCATGGAAACCTTAATATAACAGGGAGAGCACCATGCCGGCTGGGGCTGCGGCTGATTTGGTGTGAATGGTGAAAAGACCAATAAAATGCCCCACTCTGAAAACAGAATGGGGAGCGTTGAGCTGGAAGAACCATCCAAAATGAGCAGAAATATGACTTGCAGCCATGGACTCAAGCAAAAAAGCTGGATTTCCTTTGCTTTTGGCGGGCAGAAGACTGCTTTTCTCTTTGAGTTATTTCCCATGATGTGGTATACTATATTCTGCCAGGATAGCTAAAAACTGTGGATAGGATGTGCTTCTGTACGGAGGCTCCCTTCTAATCTGTTTGACCGGAGCGTACTTCCTGAAATGGTGAAAAAGGTATGTAATCCAAATGCAGAAGCACATGCTGTGTGCGGCTATTGCCGACCGTCCTATTCTTTTACCCCATAAAAAAACCTTCTGGTAATTTGTGTTGCAGTGCATTGACCACAGCATTCATTCTACCAGAAGGTTTTTTGTTCTTTGATTCTGTTTCAGACGGAGCAGACAAAGATGTTGTCAGTCCGGGTCAGGAGGGATCAAAGGCATCCACTTCGGCCGGAGTTGGGATGGAAACGGAGGCACCGTGGCGGCTGACACTGATGGCAGCTGCTTTGCTGGCTTTGTCCAGCGCTTCTGCAATGTCCATACCCTTGGAAACAGAGGCCAGAAAATAACCGGTGAAGGTGTCTCCGGCTGCGGTGGTATCCACAGCTTTGACCTTATAGGAGGGCTGCTCGATGCGGCAGTGGGCATCCTGATAAATGGAGCCTCTGGACCCCAAGGTCAATACGATCCGGCTGTTGGGGAAACGCTCAAGCAGAAGCTGAGGATACTGGGTTTCATCCTTGTCCTCGCCGCACAGCTCCTGGGCTTCCACTTCGTTGAGCAGAAAATAGCTGACCAGATGGAGAGGAAGAGACAAAATAGTCTCATTCATAGGCGAAGGATTTAAAACAATCGTCATCCCTCGGTCGGCAGCGGCCTGCATCAAATAGGCCAGATTGTTAATCTCGTTTTGGAGGACCAGTAAATCTCCCGGTTGGAACTGGGCCAACGTCTGGTCGATCTGTTCCGGCGTGACCTGCTGATTGGCGCCTCCATACAGAAGAATGCAGTTCTGCCCATCCTGGTCCACCTGAATGATCGCGTGCCCAGAGGGGCATTCCAGCTGTCGTACAAGAGAAACATCCACTCCGCTCTCGCTGAGCGCGTTGAGAAGGGGAGCACCGTCCGCCTGGCCCACGCATCCGGCATGCCATACGTTTCCGCCGGCTTTTGCGATGGCGATGGATTGGTTGAGTCCCTTACCTCCGCAGTGTTCCTCCATGGACAGCCCGGATATCGTCTCACCTGGACGGACAAAGTGTTCCACACCGTAAACTTTGTCCAGGTTTAAAGAACCAAAACTCAGAATATTCACGATCTGTCCTCCTTCTTATCCTTAGAGCTCCTGGAACGTAAAGTTACCAAAGGAGGTCCGGCCCATGCAGCAGGAGCCGCAGCCGAACATGCCGTGGTCAAAGCTGTCATCCTGAACAGACAGGACCTGAGTGCCGTTGATCTGGAGCAGAATGGTGTTGCCCTCCAGGCGCATCTCCATCTCATAGGTCTGGCCGATCTTCCAGTCAAAGTCACATTCCGCCAGAGTCTGGAAGCCAAAGTCATTTTTCAAAATAACGGCCTTCCCCGCCTTGTCAAAGCCGGCGGCATAGAAGCGCTGGGCGCCCAGGGCCCGTCCCAGAAGCAGGTGGCTGGTGCCATGGACAGGGGTGACCGGAGCGGAGAACACGTAGTCCTTGGCATAGTAGCTGCCGGTGTAAGCAAAGGACGGCTCATTGCGCATCAGGTTCAGGGTACCGCCGTACAGATCCCAAGCGCCGTGGTCCAGAGAGAAGGGCGTGATGGCAGCAAAGTCCTTTTTCTGCTTCTTGATGTCGATGGTGTAGGCGCTTTTTCCCTGGATGGTGAACTCGTCCAGGTAGACCTTACCCAGCGTTTTAAAGGAAGCGGGCGCATAGCCTTCCAGCACGATACCGACTTCGTCCACCTCGTCTCCGTTTGTATCGGGAATGGTGAAGGAGACCTCGATCCACTGGTGCTGTACCAGCTTGATATAGCCCTGCAGGTGGTCCTTCTGGTCGCTGCAGGTCCGGATATAGGGGGCGACTCCGGGGGTCTCATTGCCGTTCCACTGGTCCAGGTAGAGCTTCATGGAGACGGTCTGGCCCGGGTAGACCGTGGGAGAAAACACGGGGCTGTACCGCGCGTCGGAAAAATCGTCCCGGGTATAGAAGGGCTTATAGAAGATCTTGCACTGGTCGCCGCGGACCATGCGGTCCATCAGGATGGACAGAGAGCCGGTGCCGGCATAGGCGTGCTCGGTGCTGTGCTCGATCCGGCAGAAGAACGGGTCGGACACACGGATGTTGTGGGTGCTGCCGGGAAGCTCGAAATCAAAGTAGATCTGGCCGGGGCGATAGCTGTCAGCCAGTGCCTTGGGGGGCTCTTCGCCGGCAAGACGGTAGCCCAGCATAGCGACCTCGCGGCAGAAGGTGGGGATATCCAAAATATTCAGATAGCCGGAGATACCGGAGCAGACGATGCCGTCATTGATGGGAGCGCGATAGCGCTGGGGGAGGCCCTGGAGACCACAGGCTACGCCCATGATAGTACCCACGTTGCCGGCGTTACAGTCCGTATCCCAACCGGCCATGGTAGCAATTTCCACCGTGCGGTCAAAGGCTCCGCCGCCGTACAGCAGGGACATGATGCACACGCCGGCGTTGGGGATAATGTGGCAGGTGCCCTGATACTTATCATATCCCCAGTTCTGGACCAGCATCTCGTGGCAGTCCCGCCAGTTTTCCGGATGCTCCTTGTGGAAGGCGCGCACGGCGTCCGCCACAGCGCGGTAGGTACAGTCGGCGGGGATTTGGGCAAGACCGGCGTCGATCAGCTCGTCCACATCGCTGGTCTGGAAGGCCTTTGCAATGGCGGCGCACATGAAACGGGCGCCCCAGATGCCGTTGCCGTCGTGAGAGACGCTGGCAGCAGCTGCACCGTGGTCTGCAGCACGCTGAGGCTGGCCGGGATTGACAAGACCCCAGGTGTCAATAAAGATTTGGCCGCCGATCTGCTCGGCCAGAATCGCGCCGTTTTGCTCGATGGAGCCGGAAGCAGGTGCGGGGATGCCGTTTTTCAGGTTGAGGTAGGCGGTGTGCTCGGTGCTGATACCGTAGCCGCCCCACCAGAACATACCGACTCCCTCACGGGCATAGTTGAGCCACGCCCGGGCAACGTCCTGGGCGGTCAGAGGGCGGTCCTTTGCGTCGTCAATCAGAGCACGCAGAAAATACACCGGTCCATTTGCGTCATCATCTGCGGCAAAGTTTTTGTATTCCTTTACGTAGCTTGTAATATCGCCGTATGTGTTGCGGATGCGATCGTAGGTCCAGATTGTGGGCTCTACCGGCGCGCCTAAGCGGATTCCGATGTTCATGCCAAGAAAGCCCGCATACAGTTTTTCCAGATAGTTCTCAACCATAGTGTGCTGCCCTTCCTTTCTTTACTCGGTCATCAAAATGGAACCGGATAAGTAACCGGTTTCTATTATAGTATGGGATGGAGGAGAATGCAAGAGCTATTTTTTCGCAATAATATCTTGCGTGAGTGTTGACAAGCATGCTATGATTGGGAATAATAAAGAAAGGCGTTTCTTAATTTTAAATCTTCAACCTACAAAAGGTATATTGGGAGGGAGAATTTGTTTTGGCAGAGAAGCTTACATACAGTATCGCCGAGATCGCAGCGATGTGCAATGTCTCGAAGGCAACGGTCTCCCGGGTCATCAACAATAACCCACAGGGCGTAGGAAAAGAGACAAGAGCTCGGGTACTCAAGACGATCCAACAGCTGAATTACCGCCCCAATGCGCTGGCGAGAGGGGTTGCCACCTCTCGTTCCGGAATGATTGGAGTAGTTGTACCAGATGTATCCAACTTCTTTTATCCAAAGCTGATCCGCGGTATCACAGACTGCATGGACAAAAAGGGATATTCGGTGATCATCGGCAACTCGGACTATGATCCCAAGCGGGAAGCGGAGCAGTTACTCAGCATGATTGACAAGCGCGTAGACGGGATCATGCTGTGTTCTGGTGTGTCCAACCGAGAGTTTTTATCTGAATTTCGGAAATATCATGTCCCTATGGGGCTGGTCGGGCGTGTTTTCGACAGCTCTTTGAGTGATGTCAGTATTACTGGCGACAATATCAAGGGTGCGATGAAATCCGCGGAATATCTGATTCAAAGCGGAAAGCGCCGTATTGTGTATGCAGAAGGAAACCCGGATATTTCCGGATCCCGGCAGAGAATGGAAGGATATCGGAAAGCACATGAGGCAGCGGGTATCCCTGTTCACGAGGAACTGATCCTGCATGGCGAATACAGCATTGACTGCGGACGGTATATGGCGATGCAGCTGCTGGAAAATAAGGTGGATTTCGATGCGATTATGACGGGAAGTGACCTAATCGCCATAGGAATTGTGTTTCAGCTGCTGAAAAGTGGAGTCAGAATCCCGGAAGATATCGAAGTGATCGGATTTGACGATATTGAACTGTCCAGAGTCATTGATCCGCCCCTTTCCACCATTTCCAAACCCCACTATGATATGGCGTGGCATGTGGCAGACCAGCTGTTTAAGGTGATCCAGGGAGATCCTGTACCGCTGCCTCATGCAACGATTGAGCCGCAGCTGGTTTTAAGAGCGACAACGAAAAAACGCAGAGAAACCTGAAACGCGGGCCTTAATGAGTGCGAACATGCGCCTCTTCTCCGTTGGAAGAGGCGCATTCTTTTGCCTCAAAAAGAGAACGGTTACTTAAAACCTGGAAAACAAAAGTTGGAATCAGAACAAAAGAAACTTAAAAATTATACATTATGCACAAAATAAGGATAGTAATTATAGGATAAATGCATACTTGCAAATGTAATTGTCCTATTTTATAATCTTTTGCAGAGAGATACCGGTTGCTTTAACGGGAGGGAGAACTATGCGAGAACAAAAAGTGCCGATGACAGCGGCCCAACGTACGCTGCATCGGATCAAGAAGGATCGTGTCTTGTATCTGATCCTGTCGCCAACAATCATCTATTTCTGCATTTTCCGTGTGTGGCCCATGATCAATATGAGGCTTGCCTTTTTTGATTTTAAGGCGCGGGGTCCCTGGGAGTTTGCAGGCCTGAAGTATTTCGAGCTGATTTTCCAGTCAAGCGCCTTTATGCAGATTTTGAAAAACACGTTGATCATCAGCTTTATGAAGTATGTGCTGCTGTTCCCTGTGTTTGTCATCTTTGCATTGGTACTGAACGAACTGCGCTGTAATAAATTCCGCAAATACGTGCAGATCGTATCTTATTTGCCCCACTTCCTGTCCTGGGTCGTAATTGCCGGTATCTGGAAGTCCTTCCTGGATCCCTCGGATTTGGGTGCTCTGAACCAGATCCTGGCGTTTTTCGGGGCCGGACCGGTAGACCTGTTGACCAGCAAGGGCGCCATCCGATGGATTTTGATGTTGTGTGAGGCGTGGCGCAGCATAGGCTGGGATTCCATCATCTACTTTACAGCAATCCTGAACATCAGCCCCGACCTCTATGAGGCGGCAAAGGTGGATGGAGCCAACCGCTGGCACATTATTCGCAGCATCATTCTTCCCGCACTTCTGGTGCCTATGACCACGGTGTTCATTTTGAATCTGGGATTCTTTATGTCTGCGGGATTTGACCAGGTCTACAACTTTACCAACAATTCTGTAAACAGTGTAATCGATATCTTGGATACCTACGTAAACCGGTTGGGCATTGAAAATGCACAGTATTCCATTGCCACCGCGGTTTCTCTGATCAAAGGCGTCGTTGGTGTCATTCTGGTATGTATGACTCACATCACGTCCAAGAAGCTGACAGGCGAAGGGGTGTGGTAATCATGAGCAAAAAGAAAAAACATCTTGGAATTTTGCAGTGGATTTTGATGGCCATTTTGTTTTTTGTTACCCTGACCATGCTTGTTCCTCTGCTTCATGTGCTGGCCCGTTCCTTGTCAGACCCCAGCCAGTCGGGCTCTATGGGAGGCCTGGAGATTATCCCCCGCGGATTTTCTCTCATTAACTATCAGGTCATTTTCAGCAACAAAAATCTGGTACCTTCCATTTTTAACTCCATCTTTATTACCCTTGTGGGTACCGGCATCAATATCCTGCTGACCATCATGGCCGCCTATGTGCTGACCCGGCCCAATCTGGTGGGAAAACGGATCCTCATGTGCTTCTTCATTGTAATGATGCTCTTTGATCCGGGCATCGTTCCGGAGTACCTGGTGATTCGTACCCTGGGCCTGATGGGAAGCCAGTGGTCCGTCATCCTGAGCCAGGCGGTCAATGTCTACTACCTGATCATTATGATGCGCTATTTCCAGAGTGTGCCTGCGGACCTGTGTGACGCAGCCCGAATCGATGGAGCAGGCCATATGCGGATCCTGTTCTCCGTGATTGCCCCCCTGTCCAAGGCGGGAATTGCCACTCTGACTATGTTCTATGGTGTGGTTCGTTGGAATGAATATTACCGTGCGGGCATCTACATTTCTTCCATCACGGATGTGCCGCTGCAGGTAATCCTGCGCAAGTTCGTTGTGGATGGCGACGTGACCACGCTGATCGGCACCCAGAATCTGCTGGACTACAATGCCTTGGCACAGCTGGACTACACCGCGCTGCAGTATGCCACCATTATCGTTGCCATCGTCCCCATTCTTCTGGTATATCCCCTGGTGCTGAAATACTACACCAAGGACGCTCTGGCAGGCGGGGTGAAGGAATGAGCTGCTGGGAAGTGCTGGAGGAACTTCAGCCCCGCCTTGGAAATGTGCCCCGAAAAGAGCGCTGGCAGGAGATTGCCAAGCGGATGGAGGCAGATGGAAAATCCCTGCATGAGGTGACCTACACCTGGAACGAAGGAGAGCTGTCACTGGAAGTGGGGTTGGGAGCGGGAGACAAACGACTGGTCCCTGGTACAAGCCGCATCCATCTGGTGAAGAACGGGGAGCTGTATCCCTATGCCGTCTTTTATCCCCAGGGCTATGATGCCCAGGAGCCTGGCAGGAAATGGCCGTTGATCTTCTTTTTCCACGGCATCGGGGAACGGGGAGATGACCCGGCCATCCTGCTGCGCGAGGGACTGCCCTATGAGCTGGCCCAGGGAAGAGGCGTGGATGCGCTGGTGATTGCACCCCAGTGCCCGGCGGATTCCCACTGGGCGGATCAAGAGGACGAGCTGATAAAGCTGCGCCGCTTTCTTCCGGCGATGATAGAGAAGTATCCGGTCGATCCGGATCGGATCTATATCACCGGCCTGTCTATGGGAGGGCGATGTGCCTGGAAGGTGGCCCTGGATATGCCCGATACATTCGCGGCCATGGTTGTGGCATGCGGAAGGACCTCAGAATCCGACCTGGGAGCCATTCGCGATATGCCGCTGTGGATGTTCCACGGGGTAAACGACAGTACCACATCCTTTGATAACATCAATGCGATCCTGCCCAGACTGCAGGCAAGTCAGCACCGACACTATAAGTTATCGGTATATCCTCAGGTAGGACACAATGTCTGGGGTGAGGCCTATACACATATGGGAGTGTTCGATTGGCTTTTGACCCAGAGACGGTCCAGAAATTGTGAATTTGCAGCCGGACGGAAGAACGTGCTGCCTACAGACGCAAAAAAGAAACAGGTGTAATTTTGTGTGTTGGCGTTTTCTTCGTGGAAGAAAGCCGGCCGCATAGCTCCAGGCGCGGCGGCAGATATCCGTGAAGCAACGATATTTTGCACCAGAGCAATATGATGAAGGAGGAGACTATGAAAAAGTTACTAACCATGACACTGACTCTTGCACTGGCCGTTAGCTGCCTGGCCGGGTGCGGAAACAAGACCTCTGATAACGGCTCCGGCGGTTCTCAGGGTTCGGGCAATGCTTCCGGACAGATTGGTTCCCCGGATGCTCCCGTGGACGTGAAGATCGTCATTAAGGACGTGTTCCCCGATGAGGAGGATGTAAAGCTGCTGGCGGAAAACATCAATGAGAAGATGGCCGCCAATGGGCAGTACGTCAATGTGATCTTCCTGGATCCCCCTGCCAGCGACTATGTGACTGCTATGCCCCTTGCCGTTATGAACGGTGAGAGCGACGCGGATCTGATCTACTTCCAGGGCGGCGACCAGGCCGTTGCGGAGCAGGGGCTGCTGGAGGATCTGACCCCCTATATCGAAAATTCTACTTATGTCAAGGCCCTGATGGATGAGACCAACGTGGCCAAGATGGAGAGCTATCCCTACCTGCTGTGGCTGGCTCCTCCCCGTACCTGCACTCCGGTGATCCGTACCGACTGGACGGAGCAGCTGGAGACCTATGATGATCTGATTGCTGATCCCACCGTGGACAATTACTACAACTTCTTCAAGGAGATGAAGGACAAGGGGCTTGTGGAGTATGCCATCACTGCGGACGGAGACACCACCCGCTTTGACAGCATCTTCAACCACGCCTTCGGCGTGACCGGCACCTGTGTTCAGGAGGACGGCAAGTGGATCTTCTCCCAGGCCAGCCAGGCGGAGAAGAATAAGCTGGAGTTCTATGCCAAGCTGTATGCCGACGGTCTGCTGGACCCCAACTTCCTGACCAACACCTGGGACGTGATGGAGCAGGAGTTCTATGACGGCGATGTGGGTGTGATTTCCGGTACTGCCGGCGCTACCATTCAGATCTATGACACCAAGATGGTGTCCCTGTATGGCGAGGACGCCTCTCTGACCGTGCTGCCTCCCGCCAAGGGTGTGTCCCAGTCCTATACCTCTGTGGACGTAACCAAGGAGACCCGCGGCTTCGCGATCAACGCCGATTCCCCCAACAAGGACGCCGCCTTTGCGGTGCTGGAGTTCATGGCCAGCCCCGAGGGCCGTATCCTGGATAAGGTGGGTATCGAGGATGTCCACTACACCGTGGAGAACAACCAGATCGTCTTCACCGACAAGTTCTCCAGCTGGTGGGCCCGCTTCTGGGATACCACCAAGGACTTTAACCCTCAGGATCCCTCTCTGGCCGAGCCCGTGCTGTGTGAGTCCGCTTCCACATCTCTGGATATGGTAAATGAGTACCTGGTCATGGACCACAACCTGCTGATTCCCAATGAGATGACTCCTCAGTGGGATGCCATGCAGAACCTCTACAATGAGTATGCCGCCGACATCATCCGCGGCGTGCGTCCTATCAGCGCGTTTGATGAGTTTGTGGAGCAGTGGAATGCCGCCGGCGGCGACGCCTTCGAGCCCATTCTGCAGGAGACCTTCGGCTAAAACCGGACTGCTGCACATCTGCGCAAGTTGTAATCAGAAAGGAAGAATTATATGTTAACCAGAGAAGAATTCATCCAAGATCGGGAGCGCGTCTTTGATAAGGTATACGGCGCGCTGTCCGGCCTTGCCATCGGCGACTCGTTTGGCGACGCATCCCGCAAGCAGGAAAACAGAGCGAATTACGCCATTACCACCGATTTTAATAAAGGTGCTTCCTGGAGCACAGATGATACGGAATTCGCCCTGCTGACCGCAAAGACCCTCATCCGCTGCGGTGGTAAGCTGACGACCGAAGAGTGCGTCCGCTCTTGGATGGAGGACGTGGTTACACAGGATGAGTACAAGCGCGGAGGTGCCAGCGAGATCGAGGCGGCGAATAACCTGCGCAAAGGATTGCTGCCTCCTCTGTCCGGCAAGTTCAATGCCTTCCACATGAGCGACGGTTCTTCCATGCGGATCGGGCCCATCGGCATTATTTGTGCCGGCGACCCGGAGAAGGCTAAGGAGTATGCCCGGATTGAGTCGGAAGTGAGCCATTACCGGGACGGCGTATGGGGAGCCCAGGCCGTAGCGGCCGCCGTTGCTGTGGCCATGGTAGACGGCAGCATCGACGAGATCATTGACGCCGCCATGTCCGCCATTCCTGAGGAGTCCTGGCTGTACTACAACATGACTCAGGCCTTTGCCATGCTGGAAAAGAGCGGCGGAAACATTCTGGATATCTGGATGGATCTGCATGACTTCCTGTGGACCAGCTCCTGGGCGACCACGGCCGAGGCCATTCCTTCTGCGTTTGCCTGTCTGAAGGCCAAGAACGACGATTTCCGGACCGGCATTACCCTGGCCGGCAACTTCGGTCGGGATGCAGATACCATCGGCGCGGTGGCCGGTGTGATTCTGGGCGCAAAATACGGAGCCAAGGGGATTCCCGAGCGCTGGATCGAAAAGACACGGTATCCCTCTGGTACCTGCCTGACCTTCACCAAAGGAATTGACATTCGTTCCTATGCGGAAAAGATGACCGACATCATTCTGCAGGGAGAGTGAGCCTAAGATGAAAACGGGCCGCCCTGGGCGGCCCGTTTTTCATCCCCTCTCATCGTACAGAGAAAGGAAATCAGTATGGAAATTAAAAAAGCGTCCATGGCAGGAACCCTGGAGTCAGGAGACGTTCAGATCATGGCGGCTCCCAATCCGGGGGGCGGAATTGAGATAGAGCTGGAAAGCGATGTAAAGCTCCAATTTGGAAGCGCAATTGAGAAGACCGTGCGGGAGGAGTTAGCGCGTCTTTCGGTAGAAGAGGCCTATATCCGTCTGGTGGACAAGGGGGCGCTGGACTGTGTGATCCGCGCCCGGCTGGAGTGCGCGGTCTGCCGCTGTGCGGGAGTAAGCTATGACTGGACACGGGAGGACGGCGGAAAATGACTCGTACCAATTTGAGACGCAGCTGCCTCTACATTGGAGGCGGCAGCCCGGCGAAAATTTTAGAGGCCCGCTTTTGTGATGCGGATTGTGTGGTCTATGATCTGGAGGACTCGGTGGCTGCCGCGGATAAAGATGCGGCGCGGATGCTGATTTATCGGGCGGTACGTTACCATAGGCCGCCGGGAAAGTATGTTCTGATCCGGGTTAACGGCCTGTGCTCCCCCGAACTGCAGGAAGATCTGGAGGCGGCGGTCCGGGCCCGGCCCGATGCCATCCGGCTGCCCAAGGTAGAGACGGTGGAAGAGGTCCAGGATATAGACAGACGCATCACAGCCATTGAAGAGACTGCGGGAATACCGAAGGGGTCTATCGAGCTGTGGTGCAATATTGAGTCGGCACTGGGAGTGGCCAATGCCCGGGAGATCGCGGTGGCCAGTCCTCGAATCACCGCGCTGGCTCTGGGCGCGGAGGACTACACGGCCAGCATGGGAGCCAGACGCAGCAAAAGCGGCTGGGAAATTTTCTATGCCCGGATGCGGGTGCTGGAGGCGTGCCGGTTAGCGGGAATCTCCGCCCAGGACGTGGTATTCAGCGACATCGACGATTTAGAGGGGCTGCAGAAGGACGTAGAAAACGCATGTGGCCTGGGGTTTGACGGAAAGACTGTGATCCACCCCCGTCAGATTGAGATCGTCAACCAGGCCTTTACCCCCACCCCTAAGGAGATCCGACAGGCACAGCGGGTTTTGGAGGCGCTGGAGCGGGGCGCACGGGAACACACCGGTGTGGTGGTCCTGGATGGAAGTATGGTGGATAAGCCCATGGAAAAGCGAGCCAGAGATGTCTTGGCCCGGGCTGAAGCCGCGGGACTTCTGGATGGAGAGGAGTGGTAAGCATGGTAAACAGCTTGGGACGGGAACTGCCGGAGTTTATCGGCGGATACCGGGTGCGGCCCTATCAGGGGCTGGAGACGGCGGAGAGCACGGCTGTGCCGGTGCAGAGCAAGCGCATCGTGGAGCGCTGTCAGGCTGGCCAGAGCAAGCTGCTGGGCAGTTTAAAGGAGGCCCTGCTTGCCTGTGGACTGAAGGACGGTATGACGATCTCGTTTCACCACAGCTTCCGGGAGGGAGACCTGGTGGTGGGCCAGGTGATGGAGGCAATCGGAGAGCTGGGCATTAAGAATCTCCGGTTTGCACCCAGCGCAGTCGTCAATTTAAAAAACTTCTCCCTGGCAAAGTATGTAGAGGATGGGACGATCACCCGGGTAGAGGCTAGCGGAATCCGGGGAGAATTGGGAGATCGCCTCATTGACGGGTCGGTTCAGATGGATGAGCCGGCCATCCTGCGCCCCCATGGTGCACGTCCCCGGGCCATTGAAACGGGAGAGCTGGAAATTGACGTGGCGTTTATTGCGGTATCCGCTTCCGATGTCTACGGCAACTGCACAGGACAGATCGGAACCAATCGCTGCGGAAGCCTGGGCTATTCCTTTGTGGATGCTCACAACGCGAACAAAGTTGTGGTGATCACCGATACCTTGGTGGATTATCCCTGCTGTCCGGCCAGTATCAGCCAGCAGTATGTAGACTATGTGGTCAAGGTGGATCAGGTGGGTGACAGCGCTAAGATCGGCGCCGGAGCGGCCAGATTGACCAAAAATCCCCGGGATCTGATGATCGCGCAGAAAGTAGTAAAGGTGATCGCCGCGTCCCGGCGCTTTGCCGATGGTTTCTCCTTCCAGACCGGGGCAGGGGCAATCAGTATTGCCTGTACCAAGTTCCTGGCCGAGGAGATGGAGAAAAAGCAGGTCAAGGCCAGCTTTGCCCTGGGCGGGATCACAGCGGCCATTATTGATATGTACGATGCGGGCCTGGTGCGGGTAGTGGAGTGCAGTCAGTCCTTTGATGCCACAGCGGCGTCTGCCATTCTCAGCCGTCCCGGCGTGCTGGAGATTGACAATGCGGACTATTCCAACGCCTTTAACAAGGGCAATTTCCTGAATCATCTGAACTTTGGCGTTCTGGGCGCGCTGGAAGTGGATACGGATTTTAATGTCAATCTGCTCACCAGTTCGTCTGGCAAGATGATGGGCGGCCTGGGAGGCGGCCCGGATGTGGCGGCGGGGGCAGATATCTCCATTGTAACGCTGCCCATTGTCAGAGGACGTACTCCGTCGGTGGTGGACCGGGTATTTACCTGCTGTACGCCGGGAGAGACGGTGGCCTGCGTCGTCACCCAGGCCGGAATCGCCCTCAATCCGCGGCACCGAAACTATGCCGAGCTGCGTGAAGATCTGGAGCGGGCCGGCATCAAGCCTGTGGATATTCAAGAACTCCGCCGACTGGCAGAGGAGCTGACGGGCCGGCCCGAGCCCATCAAAACCACACAGCGAATTGTGGCGGTTGTGGAATATCGTGACGGTACGGTGGTGGACGTGGTTCGAGAAGTGGCGTTTTAATGCTTTAGTCTCAAAAACGGTGGCTTACTGCTAGTTTGATGCCATTATATTGGTAAAATAAGATCAGCCATTTTATTGCGATAAAATGGCTGATCTTTATTGTAATATAAACGCAACGAGGGAATGAAACTAGCGTGTGCAGGAAAATCAATTTTCTTGATTGGGATGGATGACCTGTGCGTGCAGTCTATTATAGTATCCGCTGCAGTAGGATAGGTAAACGATACCACCTACTACATAGGCAATGGCAGTGAGGGCAAAGCCGGTGGTCAGCCCGATGGATTCCTGCATGAATCCCATCAGCAGAGAGCCAATGCCGATGCCGATGTCATAGGAGAGCATATAGGTGGAGTTGGCCACTCCGCGCTGGGGACCTGGAGTGGTGCCGGTGACAAAGGACTGAAAAAGCGGCTGCAGGATGCCGTAGCCCAGGCCGAAGAAAAATCCGGCAGCCAGCAGGTGTATGCCGGTGGTTAGGAAAAGAAAACTAATCATGGTGAGAATCAGTACCACCAGGCTGGCACAGACCAAAATGTGGTGATCTCCCCCGTCGATCATGCGTTGAGTGGACAGCTTGGAGAGCAGCATGCCCACCACCAGGCAAATATAGAAGTAGGGAAGATAATCCATGATACCCTTTTCCTGGGCCAGAATGGAGGAATAGGCGATGACCGCACCGTAAGGAATCATCAAAAACATCATGTTTACCATGAATGGGAGGGCGGGACGGTAGATGGATTCCTGGATAGAAAACTTCTTTCTTTTTACCTTGAGATATTTCATTCGGCAGCAGGACACGCAGATCAGAGCGGCTACAGTGATGCCGAAGATGGTAAGGAAGGACGCACGGCTGTCCATGTTGCTCTGCACCTGCAGCCCCACAAAAGGTCCCACCGCCATACCGATGGACACGGTAAAAGCAAAGCGGCTGATGCCCTGGGTGACCTTGGTGACAGGCAGTACATCACCGGCCAATGTCATGGTGGCGGAGCCGCACACAGAGTATACTACGCCCATGTAGAGCCGCACCACAATCAGCAGGCCAAATACCGGGAAGGCAAGGAAGGCGGGGAAGGACAGGCAGAACAGGGCAAGAAATAGCAGGTATACATGGTAACGGTTAAAGTTATCCAGCAGATAGCCTGCCACCGGTCGAAACAGCACCGTGGCCACCGACATGGCGGTCAGTACGATGCCCACCTTGGAGCCGGTAATTCCGATTTCCTGACAGTAGACCGGGATAATGGGAATGGAAGCATAAAACGCCGCCAATACAAGCAGATTTGTGATAAAGAGAAGGATAAACCTTCGGTTCCAGATTTTCTCGGTTGGTTCCATGCTGCTCAAACTCCTTTTTGATATCCATAAAATATAGTGGCAAGTGCCACCATATTTAGGATAACACAGGAGAAAATACTCGTCAATATCCCGTTGCACTTGCCACCATATGGGGCTATAATACAGAGCAAAGGAGGTTGGCAATATGGACAGCATTATGGACAGCCCGTTTAAGTCCATCTCGATTCTATATCGAAAGTCTCATATGTGGCTCAACAATACCTGTGCGGCTCTGGATCTCTCTGCGGCTCAGGCAGTGGTTATCCTCATCGTGTGTGATTTTCGGGTCCTGACTCAGGATGAGATCACCAAGCGGCTCTCTTTGGATAAAAGTGTGATTGCAAAAACCGTGACAAAGTTAGAGGAGCGAGGCTTTCTGGTCCGCACCACTAACGCGAAAGATAAGCGGACCTACGATATCGCTCCAACAGAGAAAGCCTGGGAGGCATATCCGTATATCAAAGAGCAAATTGATGGGTGTTTTCAGCACATGACGCAGGGGATGTCGGAAGAAGAGCGGGAGGAATTCAAGCGGCTTTTGCTCATGGCGGCGGAGGCGTCCATTGCCTGGGAGGAAGGATGATATCCTTTCTCACCTGCCGTTAAAAATCCACATAAAAAGAGCGAACCGATGGGATACCACCGGTTCGCTCTTTTTATGCAGTCAAAGAGGGGAGAGAGATTATTTCAGGCGCTCCACCAGATAGGGGATAACTTCCTCGAAGTTGACGCCGTACCAGCTGGGTTTGGGGTCGGCCAGAGTGGCACGGATGCACTCTACGGTGTAGTCGGCAGCCAGAGCCAGAGCATCACCCAGAGACTTGCCCCGCATCAGGGCGCCTACGCAGGTGGAGGCAAATACGTCGCCGGTACCGTGGATGGCCACCGGCAGGCGCTCATTGAAGTAGCTTCCGTACTCACCGGTCTGCTGGTCGTAGTACATGACGCCCAGCTTCTCCGGCTCAAAGCTGACGCCGGTGAGGGCCACGTACCGGGGACCCAGCTTGGCCAGGGCCTGGAGCATCTGGCGGATGTATTCCTCATCATACTCGGTGCGGTAGGGAAGGCCGGTGAGCAGGCTGGCCTCGGTGAGGTTGGGGACGATCACATCGGCCTTGGCGCACACCTTAGCCATCTCGGCGGGGAAGTCGGGGCCGAAGGCGGGGTAGAGCTTGCCGTTGTCCGCCATGGCGGGGTCCACCAAAATCAGGTTATCGGGCGTCTTGAAGGCGTCAAAGAAGGCGCACACATCGCCTACCTGCTCTTTGGAGGCCAGATAGCCGGTGTAGATGGCATCAAACTGGAACTCCTCCTGCTGCCAGTGGTGGGCAATGGGATTGATCTGATCGGTAAGATCCTTACAGGTGAAATTTTTGAACATGGTGTGGGTAGAGAGTACCGCGGTGGGGAGGATGGAACACTCCACTCCCATGGCGGAGATAATGGGCAGGGCCACCGTCAGGGAGCACTTACCCAGGCAGGAGATGTCCTGCAAGCTGACGATCCGTTTCATGGTGTGCACTTCCTTTGTTTGATTTGAATGCATTGTACCAAAACAACTGACCTGAAAAAAGGACCAAATATTGATTTTCTGACCATACCAGATTAGCGAGGAGAGGGAAATTCCCGGCCTGCGAGAGCAAATTCCCGGGCTATGAGGTGGTCAAGAGAGCGGATTTCCGGTAAGATAGGGGCGAGAAACGAGAGGAGGAGAACTCCATGAATGAACAGGAATTTGCCCAGCGTCTGCGGCAGTACCGCAAGGACAAGGGGCTGACCCAGCAGGAGCTGGCGGATCAATTGGGCGTATCCAACAAGACCGTGTCCCGATGGGAGAGCGGCAGCTATCCCGACGTGACCACCCTGGTGGCCCTGGCCCGGGCGCTGGGAGTGACAGTGGATGAGCTGCTGGACCCCAAAGCCCCGGTACGCACTTTGGAAAAGAGCGACTGGCAGAACCTGCTCTCCTTTGCCTTTGCCATTGGAGGAGGTCTGCTGTTCTACCTGCTGGTCCAGTTTGTGCCTGCGCCCCTGTGCTGGCTGCTCTATCTGGGCTGTCTGGCTTACGGAATCTATCTCCAGGCCCACTATACCTACCATGCCCGCTGGTTCCGGTTGGGAGTGTGGGTTATGGTGTTTTTTGTAAGCTGGTCGGTGGCAGGGATGCTGCTGACCGGGGCCACCGTCATGCTGGGTGCCGTCTCTGTAGAGAGCCTGTTGGAGGGCATTTTGACAATGATGAACCAGGGGGTCTGGGACGGCAGTCTGGTGCTGGCGCTGCTGCTGTATCTTGTAGTCAGGGCGGGCCTGACCGTAGGTTTGAGCGGCCTGACGGTATTGCTGGCAAAGCAGCTGGCCCGGGAGCCCGCCTCCGGCTCCGTACTCCCGAATCTTGCAAAGGAGCAGCTGCCCCGGCTGTGTTTCCGGCGCGCTTCGTTTCACTGGTCAAAGGCGGTGCCTGCCCTGGCTCCCCTGGTCCTGATGGGGTATTGGTGCCTGTTTTGGCGGGACGATCTGCCAGGGTGGCTCTATGTCTCCCAAAAAGAACTCTATCTTCCTATTTGGGCGGGAATTAGCCTGCTGACTCTGCTGCCGCTGCTGAAAAAGGGGCGGCGTGGACTGCTGATTCCGGCGGTTTTGCTGGCGCTGACCAGCCGGGGCTTTTCCGGGCTCCTGGTCTACCCCAGGGCTTACAGCTTGATCAGTCAGAAGGTGGTGGTGGACAAGAGCAACGGATTGCTGAGCGGCAACCACATCTATTTTGGACAGGCCAATGAAGAATTGATTGTGACTGCCATTGTTCTGGTCCTGCTCTATCTGGCCTGCTGTTTTCTTTCCATAAGATATGTGCCCAAGGAGGAGAAACAGGAGCAGTCAGCGGCTGGGGAAGGTGACACTTTCTAAAAAATTATTAAATTTTTACCTGCCGCCCTTTACACAGCGGGGTTTTTGGAGTAAACTAAGCACATCTGTTCCATGCTTAGTTTAGGAGGTGTTTTCGATGGACGAGATGGATTTCACCCGAAAATTCCGTCTGGGCGACCAGCGTGATCTGGAGATTAAGGCAATCCTGGCTACGGTGTATCAGGCGCTGCAGGAAAAGGGATATAACCCGGTAAACCAGATCGTGGGCTACATTCTCTCCGAGGACCCCACCTACATCACCAACCATAACAATGCCCGGGCCCTGATCCGGAAGGTAGACCGGGACGAACTGCTTCAGACCCTGGTCAAGTACTATCTTACCCACTAACCTCAAAAGCCCGCTGAAAAGCGGGCTTTTTTCATAAGGAGATAGAATGAAACTTTTAGTCAGCGCTTGTCTGCTGGGCGTTCCCTGCCGGTACGACGGGAAGAGTAAGAAACATCCCGAGGTAGAAGCTCTGCGGGCACAGGGACATGAACTGATTCCTGTGTGCCCCGAGGTCCAGGGCGGCCTGTCCACACCCCGGCCTCCGGCTGAGCGGCAGCGGGACGGCCGGGTGGTAAACCGGGAGGGAACGGATGTGACCGCCCAATATGAGGCCGGGGCGGAGATTGCCCTGAACACCGCACGGGAGCAGGGGTGTGAACTGGCGGTCCTTAAGGAGCGCTCCCCCTCCTGCGGCAGCGGAGAGATCTACGACGGGACCTTCACGGGACAGTTGATACCGGGGGATGGTGTGGCTGCCCAGCGGCTGCGTCAGGCGGGAATCAAGGTTCTGGGGGAATCTCAGGTAGAAACGATCCAATAAAAAAGCCCCGGACCGAAGGTCCGGAGCTTGCGGCGCGGCGGGAAACTGCCGCGCTGTTTTGTTTTACTGAATGGCGATGTGGTTCTGATGCTCAATAGCCTTTTGATCGGCCTTGGGCAGGGTCAGTTTCAGGATGCCATCCTCATACTTGGCGTGGACATCCTCAGGCTGGATGTCACCCACATAGAAGCTGCGGCTGCAGGAACCGCTGTAACGCTCCTGGCGGATATAGTGGCCCTCCTCGTCCTTCTGATCCTTATCCAGGCCCTTGGCGGCGCTGATGGTCAGGTAGCCGTTCTCCAGTTCCACATTGACCTCATCCTTCTGGAAGCCGGGCAGGTCGACCGCCACTTCGTAGTGGTCGTTCACGTCCTTCACATCGGTCTTCATCAGGTTCTTGGCATGCTTACCATACAGAGGATTGTGGGTTCCGAAGAACTCCTTTTCCAGAGAATCATCAAAGAAACGATCAAACAAACTTTCACCAAACAGGCTGGGCAACATAAGTCATTCCTCCATTCTTGCACTTTTGTGCCCACCAATTCGGGTCCTTATTGGGCCTTCCTCTTGGTACGAGTATGTTATAGCACCAGAAATTAGCACTGTCAATAGGAGAGTGCTAATTTAACGGAAAGTTCATTTTTTATACGAAGAAAAGTCATAAATGAAGAAAAAAGTATGCGATGCGCAATTTTGTATCGTAAAATGGAAGAAAAATGCCAGCGAACCAGACTGGCCTTGAATTTCATGATTGCACCAGAGTGGGTTTTATTGTAAACTGTTACCAGAATGTATGTTATCAGCGTGGAAGTTCAGGAGGAAGCGGGCATGAATGAATATCTGCGTCAGATTACCCGGCTGCTGAAAATCAACCGTGATTCCATGGAAGGTATGATGGTGGTCAACCGGGACGGGATCATCGAATATTATAAGGCCAGCAGCGCCCTGGAAAAGCTGCCGGATGATTTTGGCCGGCAGGTGCGGGGAAGATATCTGCTGGATGTTTACCCCGAGCTCAGTGAGGAGACAAGCACTGTGATCCGCACCCTGCGCACCGGGACCATCACCGTGGGTGAGAAGCAGGTGCTGACCTCCGGAAATTTTAAAATTACCATGACCACCACCACCTATCCCATTGTGGGAGAGGATGGGACCATTCAGGGGGCCATTGATATTGCCCAGCTTCTGGATATTTCCGAGCGGGGCATCAGCAGACCGGTCCATGATAGCCAGTCTGCGCTGGACGATATTGTGACCCAAAATGCCGCCATGGAGCAGCTCAAGCGCGTGGTGAAAGAGGTGGCAAAAAATGATTCCGCCACCTTGATCTATGGCGAAACCGGTACGGGAAAGGAACTCTTTGCCCAGGCGCTGCACCTGCTCAGTGCCCGGAAGGATAAGCCCTTTATTGCCCAAAACTGTGCCGCTATCCCGGTCAATCTGCTGGAGAGTATGTTTTTTGGCACGGAGCGGGGCGGCTTTACGGGCGCAGAGTCCAAAAAAGGTCTGTTTGAACTGGCTGACGGCGGAACGCTGTTTTTGGACGAGATCAACTCCATGGATACCGCTATGCAGGCCAAGCTGCTGAAGGTGCTGGAGGAGCATAAGGTGCGGCGCATCGGCGGCAAAGAGGATATCCGCTTTAATGTGCGGATCGTATGCGCCTCCAACGAGGTGCCGGAGCGGCTGATTGAAGAGGGGCGGCTGCGCTCGGACTTCTATTACCGGGTGGGCGTAGTCCGTCTGTGGCTGCCTCCCCTGCGGGAGCGGCAGGAGGACATCCTGCTGCTCACTCAGCACTACATCGATCAGTTCAACAAAAAGATGGGGCGCAATATTCGGGGGCTGAGCCAGATGACCCAGGACCTGTTTTTGCGCTGGTCCTGGCCTGGAAACGTGCGGGAGCTGAAAAATACCATTGAGGGAGCTTTTAATATTGAGACCAGCGACTTGATTACACTGGACTCGGTACAAAATCTGCTGTCCAAAATGGGACAGGATACCAGACCCGTACAGGAAGAGGCGCCGGCTCGCACCGAGGCGGAGGAGCCGGGATCGCTTGCACAGATTCGGGAACAGCTGGGCCGGGGCAAGGTGGACTTGGGAAATCTGCTGTCCCAGTATGAGGCGGCGATTATTCGTGAGGCGCTGCGGCAGACTAACCGCTTGAACGCGGCGGCAGAAAAGCTGTCCATCTCTCCCCAGAAGCTGCAGTACCGGATGGAAAAGCTAAAGCTGAAGTAAATCAAAAAAAAGAGATTTTATCAAAAAAACTTAATGAAATATCAAAAAATTTTTATAACCTGATTTTGGAAGAGGACATACTGGACAGAGTGAAATAGACTTCGGGGAACGGGAGAGTAAAAATTGTTGAAACAGACAAAAAGTGCTTGAAACACCTTGACAGAGCAGAATAACAGATATTACACTTTAGAAAAGCAAGGATGCGGTCGCCATTTTCAGGCGGGTGGGTCCTTGCTTGTTTTTTTGGCACATATTTTGCTGCTATGTTTATTATAACAGAAAGGGGGCTGTGCTCTATGCACGCAAATGGGAATTTCGCCTATATCAATGGAAAGATCTATACCTGTGACGAAGAGAACCGCTACGCCCAGGCCATGACTGTCCAGGATGGTGTGATCACCTGGGTGGGAGCGCAGGAGGATCTGCCCGAAGGAGACTGGACCGTTGTGGATCTGGGTGGAAAGCGTGTCATCCCCGGCTTCGTGGACGCCCATATGCATCCGGTGATGCTGGCGGATTTCAGCAAGAAGATCTCCAGTCTGCCCCCCAAGGTACACTCCATTGAGGAGCTGAAAGAAGAGATCCGCAAGGTGCGTCAGGCTCAGGGTCCGGACAAGTGGATCGAGGGCTGGGGCTATGACGAGGGTAAGCTGGCTGAGGGCCGCTCCCCCACCCGCTGGGATCTGGACGAGGGGTGCAGCGACGCTCCCGTGTCCATCATCCGCACCTGCGGTCACATTCGCTGTGTCAACAGCAAGGCGCTGGAGATGGCGGGCATCACCAAGGATACCCCCGATCCCCAGGGCGGTCAGATCGACCGGGATGAGAACGGCGAGCCAACCGGTGTGCTGCGGGAGAACGCCCGCAACCTGGTGACTCCTCTGATCCCTGAGACCACCGATGAGCAGAAGGTGGATCTGGTGGTGGATCTGGGCGAGCTGCTGCTGTCTCAGGGCATTACCTCCATCTGTGACATGGGCAACCTGGACCCCAGCGACAACTATGATATCTACACCAAGGCGGTGGAAAAGGGCTTCCGCCAAAAGGTGGGCATTTATTACATGTGGGACTTCTACGCCGGGAACGAAGAGTTCCGGCTCTCCCAGGAGCGCAAGGACCGTGACCAGCAGATCTTTGCCGCCGGTTTGAAGCTCATTGGTGACGGCAGCGTCTCTGGACGTACTGCCTGGATGAATGAGCCCTATCTGGGTTCGGAGGATGAGGTGGGCTTCCCTGTTTGTTCCGACGAGCTGATGGAGAGTGCCATCCGCTTCTGCAAAGAGAACCGCTGCCAGCTGTCCATGCACGCCATGGGCGGACACGCCATCGACCGGATCGTGGACCGGGTATACGACGAGGAGAAGTGGACCGACGGCGATGTGCCCCACCTGCGCATTGAGCACGTCACCGAGCCCTCCCAGCGGGCCATCAGCCGCTGCGCGGAGAAGGGCATCGGCGTAGCCACCCAGCCCATTTTCCTCTATGCGGAGATCGAAAGCTACCGGGCTAACCTGAGCCAGGAGCGCCTGGAGGCCTCCTACCCGGTGAAGACCATGCTGGAGCGGGGTGTGCCCCTGTGCTTCTCCACCGATGCTCCCGCCACCTCCTGGGCGGTGCCCTCTGATCCCTTCCCCTGCCTGAAGGGCGGCGTCACCCGCAAGGCCTGGGACGGCTTTGACTGCGGCCAGGGCGAAAAGGTGGATATTGAAACTGCCGTGGCCCTGTACACCCGGGAGGCCGCCCGTGTGGCGGGTATCCCCAAGGTGGGCCAGCTGAAGGCGGGCTTCCACGCTGACTTTGCGGTGCTCAGCGAGGACCTGCTGGAGGTGGACAGCGACCGGATCGATCAGGTCTATGTGCTCCAGACTTACTCCAACGGCATGAAGGTGTATGATAAGGAGGCGGCCAAATGAAACAGGGACGGACGAAGGATACCTTAGTACTGGGATTTGCCATGTTCGCCATCTTCTTTGGAGCAGGCAACCTGATTTTCCCTCCATCCATTGGCATCAATACAGGTGCAGATGTCATTCCCGGCATCTTGGGTATGACCCTCACCGGTATCCTGTTCCCTATGCTGGCCATGTACGCCGTAGTCAATATGGGCAGTGACTTTGTCGATCTGTCCCGGCACATCAACTCCTGGTGGCACCAGATGTTCCGCATCATCGGTCTGCTGATCGTGCTCTTCGGCACCATTCCCCGCTGCGGCGCGGTGGCCTGTGAGACCGGTATGCGGGGTATTTTCCCCGACGTGCCTGACTGGGTCAACGTAGCGTTTCTGTTGGTTTTCTTCGCCCTGGCTTACTTCTTTGCCAGCAACCGCTCCAAGGTCATTGATATGATCGGCGCCTATGCCACCCCCATTTTGCTGGTGGCCCTGCTCATCATTGTGGTGCTGGTCTTTGTGATGCCCATCGGCGCTCCCACCGGCGGTACAGTGGACAACGCCTTTACCTATGCCACCCTCACCGCCTACAATACCGGCGATATTCCCACCGGCCTCATCTGCGCAGGCATCTTTCTAGGCAGCATCAAGGCCAAGGGCTATACTGAGTATAAGGATCAGAAGAGCATCCTGGTGCGGGCCATCGGCGTGGCCTTCATCATTCTGGTTGTGGTTTACGGCGGCCTGTGCTGGCTGGGCGCCTGCGGCACTCCTTACTTTGCGCCCGATATGGACTCCACCGCGCTGCTCAACGGCCTGGTTCAGAAGCTGGCGGGCTACGGCGGTATCGTGGTGCTGGCAGTGGCCGTGGTCTTTGCCTGCTTTACCACTGCGGCTGGTATGATCGCCACCGCTTCCGATTGGGTACTGGAGTGGACCCGGGGCAAGATCCCCTACCGGATTATTGCCCTGGTGATCACTGCCGTCATCTTCCTCACCGCTGCCACCGGCGTGAGCAACGTGCTGGCCTTCTCCGGTCCCCTGTTTACCCTCATCTTCCCCATGTCCGTGGTGATGACGGTGCTGGGCGTGTGCAAGCGCTTTGTACCCAACGACGGCGCCTGGAAGGGTGCGGTGTATGTGGCCACCATCATCAGCGCCTACGACGCCTTTGTGGTGGCCCGGGCCAACGGGCTGCACTCCATTGCCACGGACGGGCTGGATCGGCTGATGTCCTATATCCCGCTGAGCGATCTGGGCTTTGACTGGCTGATTCCCACGGTGATCGGTTTTGTTGTGGGAGCCGCCATCTATGCTGCGGTCAAGGGCAAAAGCGCTGCCGAAAAATCGTAAATGATGTGCTGCCTCCCCGGCCAGCATTGGCCGGGGAGGTTGGCATGAAATGGTCTGGTTTGATTGAATGATCGGAAACAGAAAGGAGACCCCAAGCATGAAAGAATTGCTGGAAGAGGCCAAACTGCTTCAGGAGCAGATCGTGGCCGACCGCCGTTACCTCCACCAGATCCCGGAGGTGGGGATGGACCTGCCCGAGTCGGCGGCCTATATTGAAAAGCGGCTGGCAGAGATGGGCATTGCGTCCCACCGCTGCGGCGTGATGGAGGAGAGTGTACGGCAGAAGTACATCAAGATGGGGTTCCCTGATATGAAGGCGTCTACCGGTGTGGTAGCTACCATCGGCAGCGGCAGTCCCTGCATCATGCTGCGGGCGGACTTTGACGCCCTGCCCATGGAGGAGATCAACGACCTACCCTTCTGCTCCAAACGCAATGCCAGCCATATGTGCGGCCACGATACCCATGCTGCTATGCTGCTGGGTGCGGCCAAGCTGCTCAAGGACCATGAGAGTGAGCTCAAAGGCACCGTCAAGCTGATGTTCCAGCCCGGTGAGGAGATGGGTTATGGCTCCAAGACCATGATCGACGATGGTCTGCTGGAGAACCCCAAAGTGGACGCCGCCATGGCCATCCACATTTTCTCCACCACCCCGGTGGGCCAGGTGACCTACTGCTCCGGCGTGGCCAGCTCCTCGCTGGACACCTTTGCCATCCATATCCAGGGCAAGGGCGGACACAGCTCTACCCCTGACCTGTGTGTGGACCCCATCATGATCGCCAACCAGATCTACACCGCCCTCAACATGCTTATGACCCGGGAGGTTTCCCCCCAGGCGGTGGCCACGTTGTCCGGCGGCGTGATGCGCGCGGGTACGGCGGTGAACATCATTCCTGACACCGCCGAGCTGCAGGTGGGTCTGCGCACCTACAATGTGGAGGCCCGCAAGCACGTACTGGAGCGGCTGCCGGAGATCGTGGACGCCTATGCCAAGGCATGGCACGGCGAGTATGAGATCACCATGTTCAACTGCCCCTGCACCTTTACCGACGAGGCGGTCACCAAGGAGCTGCTGGAGTCGGTGGCCGAGATGGTGGGGGAGGAGAACATTCAGGCTATGCCTCCCATGGCCGGGACCGAGGACTTCAGCTATGTGGCCGAGCAAGTACCCAGTACCTTTCTGATTCTGGGCGCCGGCGGCCCTGAGCAGTACCCCCACCATAACCCCAGAATGGTGCTGGATGAGAGCGTGTTCTACCAGGGAGCTGCCATCCACGCCAACTGCGCCATGGAGTGGCTCAAAAAGCACGGCAAGTAACGAAAAGCGCACCAATCCCATAGAAAATGAATCAGGCTTTGAAATGACAATCAAACCGAAAGGAGTGCGCGGGCGCCTGCCGCGCAGAGAACTATGGAAAAGAAAAAGTTTAAATTCACAGTGCCCCACGTCTTTGTGATCCTGGCCATTATCATGCTGCTGGTCTTTGTGGTCTCCTTCTTTGTTCCCAGTGGCAGCTTTGAACGGGTAGTGGACCCTAATTCCGGCCGTGAGATCATCAATCCAGACGTATTCAATCTGGTAGAAAAACAGTATCTGACGTTTTCTGATTACTTCCAGTCTTTCTACAATGGTATCGTGGGCGGTATCGGCATTATGGGCAACCTGCTCATCTGCTCCGGTGTGCTGGGTTTCCTGGAATCCACCGGTACCTTCTCTGCCGGCATCCACAAGCTGGTGCGGGCTACCAAGGGTAAGGAAATCAGTCTGGTAGTCATCATGTACGTGCTGTTCACTGTGTTTGGTGTACTGGGCTATGGCGAGGGCGCCTATCCGTTCTATGGTTTGGCAACTGCGGTGATTATGTCGGCGGGGTATGACCGGATGACCGGCGCGGCGGCTGTGCTGCTGGGCTCCTGCGGCAGCTTTGCCTGCGGCATGCTGAACATGTTTACCACGGGCTACTCCCAGCAGATCGTAGGTCTGCCCATGTTCTCTGGTATGTGGTACCGATTCATCGTACTGGTGGTTTTCTTTACCATCGGCCTTGTTTTCCTGATTCGCTATGCCAATCGCTCCCGGAAGGATCCCACTAAGAGCTACTGCTATGAGGAATATATGAATCAGGACACTTCCGCCACTTTGGGTGAAGAGGTCCCCATGACCTGGAAGCGGATCGTTGCACTGGTTGGCTTTGTAGTACTGATCGTGATCCAGGGCTATGGCTGCGTGGCGCTGAAGTGGAGCTTCCCCAACATCACCGCTGCGTACATCATCTTTATGATTCTGTTGGCTCTCCTGTTCCAGGTGGGTCCCACCGAGACCTGTAATCGCTTCACCGCCGGTGCTGCCCGCGTGCTTGGTCCCGCACTGGCCATCGGCTTTGCCAACTCCGTTATGGTCCTGCTGAACAAGGCTAACATTTTGGATACCCTGGTCTACTACATGGGCAATGCCCTTCAGGGCAAGAGCCCCATGGTCACCCTGCTCATCATCTACGCCTTTGTCACCGCTCTGAATTTCTTTGTGGTCTCCGGCTCCGGCAAGGCAGCCATGATGATGCCCATCCTCAGCCCCCTGGGCAAGATGCTTGGGATCAACCAGCAGGTTATGGTGCTCACCTATCAGCTGGGCGACGGCCTGACCAACTACCTGTGGCCCGCCGGCTGTGTAGTAGCCTGCACCCTGTGCGGTATTGACTACGGCAAGTGGTTCCGTTTCGCCATCAAGGCCATCGGTACCATGATGGTTGCGGCTTACATCCTCATTGTCATTGCCAATGCCATCGGCTATGGTCCCTTCTGATTCAGACATACGAAAATCCCGGTTCCGTGGGGAACCGGGATTTTTTATGGGAGAATAAAGAAAGACGCTGGAATGATTCCAGCGCCTTTCGAATGTTCTATGGAGAATCAGGCCTTGACGATAGCAGCGGTATCCATAGCGATCATCAGTTCCTCATTGGTGGGGATGTTCCCAAACGCATTCGATGCGTTTGGGGGCCCGTTGATTGAAATGCTCGGGCGAAGTGAATTCGCCCTGCGCAAAATCTCCGCGTTGCTTCGATTTTCAGGTCATCCCCACCGTGGAAGATTTGTGTTGTTTAGGCCTTGACGATGGCGGCAGTATCCATAGCGATCATCAGTTCCTCATTGGTGGGGATGACCAGGACACGCACCTTGGAGTCGTCGGTAGCTACGTCCACTTCCTTGCCGCGGGTGTTGTTCTTCTCCGCATCCAGCTTCACGCCCATGTACTCCAGGCCGGAGACCACATTGGCACGGGTGTCGGGGCCGTTCTCGCCCACGCCGGCGGTGAAGATGATGGCGTCCACGCCGCCCATGGCAGCGGCATAAGCGCCGATGAGCTTCTTCACGTTGTAGTCGAAGGAGTCCAGAGCCAGCTGAGCACGCTGGTTGCCCTGGGGAGCGGCGGCCTCCAGATCACGGAAGTCGGAGGACACGCCGGAGATGCCCAGCACGCCGGACTTCTTGTTGAGGATGTTCAGCATCTCGTCGATGTTGTAGCCGTGCTTGTTCATCAGGTACTCCAGGATGCCGGCGTCGATGTCGCCGCAGCGGGTGCCCATGGGCAGACCGGCCAGGGGAGTGAAGCCCATGGAGGTGTCCACGCTCTTGCCGCCGTCGATGGCGGTGACGGAGGAGCCGTTGCCCAGGTGGCAGGAGATGAGCTTGAGCTCCTCAATGGGCTTGCCCAGCATCACAGCGGCGCGCTGGGAGACATACTTGTGGCTGGTGCCGTGGAAGCCGTAGCGGCGGACCTTGTCCTGCTCATAGTACTCGTAGGGCAGAGCGTAGGTGTAGGCCACGGGGGGCATGGTCTGATGGAAGGCGGTGTCGAACACGGCCACCATGGGGGTGTTGGGCATGAGGGCCTGGCAGGCCTTGATGCCGATGATGTTGGCGGGGTTGTGCAGGGGAGCCAGAGGATTGCACTCCTCGATGGCAGCCATGACCTCGTCGGTGATGAGCACGGAGGAGGCGAACTTCTCGCCGCCGTGAACCACACGGTGGCCCACCGCGCCGATCTCATCCATGGAGCCAATCACGCCGTTGGCGGGGTCCACCAGGGCGTTGAGCACGGTCTGGATGGCCTCGGAGTGAGTGGGCATGGCCACGTCGGCCTCCTTCACGGCCTCCTTGCCGGTGGGCTTGTAGGTGAACTTGCCGTCGATACCGATGCGCTCACACAGACCCTTGGCCAGGACCTCCTGGGTCTCGGGGTTGAGCAGCTGATACTTCAGGGAAGAACTGCCGGCGTTGATTACCAGAATATTCATGGGAATCGTCTCCTTCACACGTTAAATTTTAAACTTGCCTTGGGTTGCCTTGCTTGAATTCGTGTAATACAATAGGGGCAAACCCAGTTTGTGTTTTTATTCTACCGCTCTTTCTCCAGAAAGACAACCGTTTTTCTGAAAAAGAGGAAGATAATCCACCAGGAGGTCAATCTCATGCAGGTTATTGGCATCGTTGCCGAATACAATCCCTTCCACACCGGACATGCCTACCAAATTGCCCGAACCCGCCAGTCTTTGGGAGGGGAGTGCGCTGTGGTGGCCGTGATGAGCGGCAACTGGGTCCAGGGTGGACGGCCCGCCGTACTGGACAAGTGGACCCGGGCACGGTTGGCTCTGCTGGGAGGGGTGGACCTGGTGCTGGAGCTGCCCACCGTGTGGGCTGTGTCCTCGGCGGAGACCTTTGCCCAGGGGGCGGTGGATCTGCTGGCGCATACTCAGGTAGTGGACGAGCTCTCCTTCGGCAGCGAGTGCGGAGACATAGAGAAACTATGTCAGGTGGCCTGCTGTCTCAACACCACAGGGTATGAGACGCTGGTCCACCGTTTTGCCCAGCAGCAGATCCCCTTTGCCGCCGCCCGGCAGAGGGCAATCACCGAGCTGCTGGGGCCGGAGTATGCAAGCCTGCTGGACACGCCAAATAATAACCTGGGCGTGGAGTATCTCCGGAACCTGGAACGGGATGGCTGGGCTATGGGAGCCAGGACCGTGCGCCGGGAAGGTGCCCCCCACGATAGCCTGTTGGAGGGCGCGGACCGTCCCCGCCATCTCTCCGCCACCCAGCTCAGGGTTTATTTGGAGCGGGGAGACTGGTTGGCATTGGAGCCCTATCTCCCCAAGGGCGGGCTGGAGGTCCTGAAAGAAGGTTGGAATGGGTTTCCCAGTCTCCAGCGAATGGAGCGGGGAATTTTGGCCAAGCTGCGTACCATGACGGCGGAAGATTGGGCCAAACTCCCGGACAGCGGAGCGGGGGAGGGCCTGCCGCCCCGGCTGGAGCGGGCCGGGAAGCAGTGCCGCTCTCTGGAGGAATTTGTTACCCTGGCAAAACCAAAACACTGGACCCAGGCCCGGATGCGGCGGCTGCTGGTGTGGGCCTATTTGGGTCTGACCCAGGCGGACCGGCCGGGACAGCCCTCTTATCTGCGGGTGCTGGGGTTCACTCCCCAGGGTCAGGCGGTTCTGCGCCACATGAAAAAGCGCGTGCCTTGGTGTATTCTTACCAAACCTGCCCATGCCAGACGGCAGTTGGAAGGAGATCTGAGGCTGTTTGAACTGGAGGCCCGCTGCACCGATCTGTATGACCTATGCCTTGAAACCGTCCCGGGGCCGGGACGAGAGTGGACCACCGGCCCGGTGCGTATGCTGGAGGAGGAGCGATGAAAAACAAGACAACCTGGATCAAATGGGGAGCGGGGCTGGTTTTGCCCCTGGCTCTGGTGGGGCTGTTTGAGCTGCTCAAGAGCGACCAGGCCCGGATGGGCTGGTGGGTGGACCATGTGATGGCCCCGGTGGAGCAGCTTTTGGCCCGCATCTGGTCCGTGTTTCCCGCCTTCTCCGTGGCCGAGGTGCTTACCGCACTGGTTTTGATTGTGGGAGCCGTATGGCTGGTTCGGGCGGTGGTACTGCTGATCCGGAGACGGGAGGGGCGTATTTTTGCAAAACGGCTGTTGGCCCTGGTGGGGGCGGCGCTGTGGATCTGGTGCGGACTGGATTGGATGTGGAACGCTGCCTACTACGCCCCATCCTTTGCCCAGCGCAGCGGGCTGAAAACACAGCCCTATTCGGTGGAAACACTGGAACAGGTGACCGCCCTCTTCGCCCAAAAGGCGGCGGAGTACTCCACACAGGTACAGCGGGACGAAAACGGCCTGTTTGCCGAGGACACCGCCTCCATCTTTGAGAAGGGACCTGACATCTATGAGAATGTGTCCCAGGAGTTTTCCTGTCTGGAGCTGGAGCATCCCACCCGGGCCAAGCCCATCTTTTTCTCCCGCTTGCAGAGTGTTTTGGGCTTTACCGGGGTGTATTTCCCCTTCACCGGGGAGGCCAACGTGAATGTGGACGCGCCTTCCTGCCTGCTGCCCGCCACCATCGCCCATGAGATGGCCCACCAGCGTATGGTGGCCGCCGAGCAGGAGGCAAACTTTGTGGGCATTACCGCCTCAGTCACCAGCGGAGATCCGGTGTATGTGTACTCGGGCTATTTGATGGGCCTCATCCAGCTGTGCAATGCCCTGTATCCCGTGGACCCGGAGGGGTGGCAGGCCATTGTGGAGCAGTATTTTACCCCGGAGCTGGCCGCGGACTGGAACGACAACAATGCCTACTGGGCGGAGCTGTCCTCTCCGGTGGAGGATGCTGCCGAGCAGGTGTATGACTCCTTTTTAAAAGGGAACGACCAGGAGTTGGGTATGCGTTCTTACGGGGCCTGTGTGGACCTGTTAGTAGCCTACTTTTCTTAACCTACTTTTTTCGAGAAAAAAGTAGGCAAAAAAGCTTCCTGCGAAACTTCGT
>CAJLCG010000004.1 GCA_905205085.1 uncultured Oscillospiraceae bacterium | reverse complement strand
TGATTCGGAGCCCCTCCAATGGGGTCTGCGGGGTGATCCCTTTCTGTGGGAGTATCTAAAAGAGCAATACCAAGATGTGCCGCTGCCTTACTCTCCCAAAGCGCTTCGAGAAGATGTCCTCCGTACGTTTTCCACGCTGACCGGTGCGCTGCCCGCACCGGGAGAGGACTACTTTGTGGAGCAGTTTGCCCAAACTCACGTCGGCATGTCCACTGGTTGGCTCAGCGGAGATTTTTGGCTGAATACGGCCATTCCCCTGCTGATACAGCGTCTGGAACAGGCCAATGCAGCTGTACAACAAAGATAAATCTAAGAAAAGAGCCAATCACCACCCGCTGTGGTGATCGGCTCTTTATTTATACATCTATTTGTTTGGCAATCAGGGAGTATACTCGTCCAGCACCAAAGAGCCATTCCGTCCGCTGATGTATGTGGCAAAATGATGCTCTTGGCCCTCAGCATCGGTAAAGGAGATGCCGTAAGAGGTCATATCTCCATAGAAAACAACGCCTGCTACAAAAGGCATATCCGGTGTCATCTGATCCATCGTATACAGGGTTTCTGTCACATCATAGGCACTGGTATCCCCCGGTGCCAACAGAGAAAACTGCACGTTGGTCAGCACTTCGTCAGAGGTAAACAGCAGCTTCACCATATACTCAGAATCCTCTGCGATAAACTCCTCATACTTTCCGCCGCTCAGTGTTTTTTCATCTGCAAAGCGGACTTGAATGGGTGCAGGCTCCCCCTCGCTGGATTCAGCGGCAGCAATGTCAATCCAGCCAAGCCCCGACTTCAACTTGCCCCATCGAATCCCCTCGTAGTCCACTTCCTCCTCTATAATGGTATAGGTACCGGCAGTACCTACCGTATCAACCACCCCGTAGTCGTACCCGGGCCCCTCATAAACGGAAATGTCCGGGCGAGCAATGTGGATTGTGTACGGTACGGACGCAGAGGTGGAATCTGAATTGTCAGACTGATCCGGGGTGCTGCTTGTCCCAGAACCATTCGGTTGTCCTGACTGATCCTGGGCACTTGTGTTGGACGAAACGGATTGCTGGCTGCTGGATTTCGGGTTAGAGGAAAAACAAGATGTCAGCATCACGCACAAGACAGATGCCATCGTGATCATTAGGAATGTAGTCTTTCTATGTTTCATAACGTTTTGATCCTCACTTTCTGAGTCTGATGCTCTCCATGCTGTCACGTACCGCTATTTCTCAACAACATCCGCATCTTCAGACGCCGCTGCATTCTGCTTTCTGTAAACCTATCTGTCTGCAGTTTACACGGGGCAATCCCTGATGTCAATGTATTTTAATGTCAGCCTTTCCATGATTCCATCGGGCAGAAACGAAGAAAGCAGGCCCCGTTACCGGGGCCCGCTTCGGTTGCAAAGCTTTATGTAAATAATTTTGAGGGATCATCCGTTTCCAGTGGGGATGAATGGACGGATGGAAGCTGCCACATTGCAGATCGGCATCGTCTGCAGCCACACACGGCCCGGACCGGTGAGGATGGTGTTAAACAGTCCCTCTCCGCCCAGCAGCTTATTCTTCAATCCAGGAACTTGCTGGATATCCATCTGGACTCCTGGCTCAAAGCCTGCCACATTTCCAGTGTCTACCACGAGCTGCTGTCCCGCCTTTAATTCGTATTCCACCAGTTCGCCATCGATCTCTACAAAGGCGATCCCGCGGCCAGACAGCCGCTGCATGATAAATCCTTCTCCTCCAAAAAATCCAGCGCCCAGTTTTTTGCTGAAGTGAATGGAAAGCTCCACACCGGCCTCTGCCGCCAGAAATGCACTCTTCTGAAGAATCATCTCCTGGCCGGGTGCGATGGTAATCGGCTTAATCTGCCCGGGGAAACTGGAACCAAATGCGATCATGCCATCTCCATGCGCAGTGTAGATATTTTGGAACATACTCTCGCCCGAAAACGCCTTGGAAAACATCTTGCCTAACCCGCCGCCGCTGGTCTCCATTTTCATATTGGGACTCATCCAGACCATGGAGCCTTTTTCTGTCATCATCTGCTCTCCACTATCCAGATTACATACCACAACAGGGAATGAGCCGCCTTTGATTTCATACCGCATATGTTTTCCCTCCATCGTTTAAATTGAAATGGATTCTATCCATTTGCCTACAAACGGTCGCTGTGTTCCGGTTTCCACGTGTTCCATTATCCATGAGGGGATCAGAATAGCCTGACTGTATCCAGGCTCCATGCTTTATTATCATCATTATACGGTATACAGGGCCGAAAAACAATTCCATTTTATCCAACACTGAAACACCTGATATACATGACAGCGGTGGGGATCTACTCATGTATTTCATGCTTCTGATTGGAAAACAGGAGTCACTTAAACGGAGTTGACTATGGACTGTAAGTAAGAGTCATTGTGAAATGGCAAGATTTCTGCTACAATGAAGCCGTGTCATTTGGGATGGAATGAAACATGTCTTCCCAGTCAATTCTGATTCTTTCCCAGCTATTCGTTTGGGGATTGGAGGTGCCAAATGAACTACAAAATTATGATCGTAGAAGATGATCCTGATATTGCGGAATTATTATCTCTTCACTTGCAGAAATTTGGATTTTCCGTTCATCTCTGCAAAGATTTTTCCAATGTATTGAATGAATTTGAACGCATTGCACCTCATTTGGTTCTGCTGGACATCAATCTTCCAGCGTATGATGGATTTTACTGGTGTGGGAAGCTGAGAGCAAAGAGCCCCTGTCCCATTCTCTTTCTCTCCGCCCGAAATACCGATTCGGATCAGGTATACGCCATGATGAATGGCGGTGATGATTACGTAACTAAACCCTTTTCACTGGATGTGATCACCGCGAAGATTACAGCCCTGCTTCGCCGCACATACGGAGAATATGCCACCGCCTACTCCAGCGAACTGCAATGTGAAGACTGCATCTTTTCGCAGAATCGCCTGACCCTTCGCTGCGGCGGCAGAGAAGTAGAATTGTCCAAAACAGAAGCAGGTGTATTGCGGATCATCTTTGAAAAGTACCCTGATGTTGCCTCCCGGGAAGAGCTTCTCAATGAGATTTGGGATGATGAGACCTTTGTGGAAGAAAACACCCTCAATGTAACGATCAGCCGGATACGCCGCCGTCTGGAGCAAGTTGGTTCCCGCCTTGTCCTGAAATCGGTGCGGGGCGTGGGATACCGGATTGGAGATATGGACCGTGGACGCTAAGAGATTTTGGAGGCATATCAGGCTCTTCTTGACAGATCACCTGTGGGTTATTCTGCTGTTTCTTGCTGCCCCGGTTGGACTGCCCGTCTTTTATTTGGTTGTTGTAGCCCGAGCCCCTGAAACGACATGGCTGTATTACACTTTTCTTGCTCTGTTTTTATTGCTATGCGTCCTTCTCTACCGCCTTTATGCAACCTGGAATCTCTATGAGCTGTTCTGTAAGGACAAGGAGAAATTAGAGGATTTCCTCCTTCACGCACCCAGGGGCCGGGAGGAGCGCCGCTACCAAACAGTAATGCTGGAATGCTACCACCAGCATTGTTCTAAGCTCAGCCGCATGGAAGAGGAGCGAAAGCAAAACAAGCTGATGATTTATCGCTGGGTACATCAACTGAAAACGCCGCTTTCTGTCATTCAACTGATTGCCCAGAAGAATGGATACCAGTCAGACTATAAAAAGATAGGCCAGTCCGCAGCACAGATCCAATATGATCTGGACCAGGTGCTGAATATGTATAAACTGGATGCCATTCAAAATGATTTTCATGTGGAATGCATCTCGCTGCGGCAGATTGCGAAGGACAGCATCAATGAGCTGAAATCCAGCTTTATTGAACAAGGCATTTTTCCAAAGCTGGACGTCGAAGAACACCTGGTGGTATACAGCGATGCCAAATGGCTCCGTTTTGTGCTGCATCAGCTATTGACTAACGCCTTGAAATACAGTGACGCGGGGAAAACCATCTCCATCCGGGCATACAGTACCCCAGCAGCCGCTATCTTAAGCGTGGAGGACAACGGCTGTGGAATCCAACCGGAGGATATCTCGCGCATTTTTGATCTGTTTTTTACGGGACAAAACGGACGCCTGCGAGGCGAGTCCACCGGTCTGGGCCTTTATATGGTAAAACAGATTTTGGATTATCTGGGCCATTCCATTCAGGTTGAATCGACCGTGGGACAAGGAAGTAAATTTCAGATTCGGTTTGAAGTGAGAGTGCTGAATGATTCTGGGAGAAAGATTACAAAACCGTAAGGTTGCGTAATCTTTCTCAATTTTTTTGCCGAGGCTTGCGCGCTATACTAAGGATACAAACGCAAGGAGGATATCGCCATGTCAATTCTGGAAACAAAGCATCTCGGAAAGGTATATGAGGGAAAAGTCCCCTATACCGCGCTGCATGATATAAATTTTCAGGTAGAAGAGGGAGAGTTTGTAGCCATTATGGGACCGTCTGGCAGCGGAAAGAGTACGCTGCTGAATGTGATCTCCACCATTGATCACCCAACCAGCGGCACGGTGACAATCGACGGGAAAAACCCCCACACTATGAAGGATGCCCAGCTTGCTCACTTCCGCCGCAGCGTACTGGGGTTTGTGTTTCAGGATTTTAATCTGGTACAAACCCTTACCGTTGGAGAGAATATTATGCTGCCTCTGACACTGGAGGGCGTGGCGCCGTCTCAGATGAAACAACGCACAAAAGCTGTAGCTGAGCTGCTTGGAATTGGGCATCTTCTGTCCAAACGAACCTTTGAAATTTCCGGCGGCCAGGCCCAACGGGTGGCTGTTGCCCGCGCCGTAGTTACAAATCCCGCGCTGTTGCTGGCCGATGAACCCACTGGAAATTTGGATTCCAAGGCGACCAAAGATGTAATGGAGCTGTTCCAGATGCTCAATGAGAGTCAGCATGCCACTATTCTCATGGTCACCCATGATTCCTTTGTTGCAAGCTACTGCAAGCGCGTGCTGATCATCAAAGATGGGCGGCTGTACCAGGAAATTGTCTCCGGAGGAAACCGCCAGGCATTTCAGCAGAAAATTGTGGATGCCATGAGTCTGTTGGGAGGGGAACCCCGTGACATTATTTGAGTTTGCGTGGAAAAATATCAGCCGGGATAAAAGAAACTACATCTATTACTTTGTAAATTGCGTATTCTCTGTTTTTGTATTTTTCCTGTTCAGTGTACTGTCTTTTCATCCGGCGCTGGCGATTATCGATACCCATAGTGCTATGGGAATGATTTTGGCCGTGGGAGAAACCATCTCTGTGGCATTTTCCATCTGCTTTATCTCCTATTCCATGGGGTGCTTTTTGAAAAATCGAAGCCGCCAGCTTGGCCTGCTCACCATTCTGGGGGCCTCCAAGAGTCAGCTGAACCGGCTGGTTTTTATGGAAAATATGTTGGTGGGTATGTTGTCTATTGCCACCGGGATTGTATTTGGGCTGGTATTCTCCAAGTTCTTTCTTGACATTGCCAATCGACTGATCGGAGTATCGGAGTTCACCTTTTATTTTCCCATTCAGGCTATGCTCATGACGGTAGTGGTCATGGGGTTGGTGTTCTTTGCAATTGCATACTTTACGCCAAAACTGATTCGAAAAAGGGATGTGGTCAAACTATTCAAAGCGGAGCTGAAGGATGACAAAGCACAGAAGCTTATTCCATCTTTGGCGGTCTTTCTTCTTGTAACCCTTGTGCTAGTGTGGGCCTTTGCATGGAAATCTCCCTTGGCCCGCAGGGTACAGGAGAGCGTCTTTTTCCCGTTTCTGGTCCTAGTTGCCGTCGTAGTGGGAACCTATCTTTTGTTTTCCTTGGGAATGCGGCTTTGGATAGCCCGCCAGGGCAGCAGTCATTCCAACATCAGACTGCTCTGTCTTGGTGACCAGAGAGCCAAGCTGAAGACCAATGTACAGAGCATGACCATTTCTGCTCTCCTTTACGCAGTTTCCTTTTTTGCGGTGATTATACTATTTTCCATGTCCACAAATGTTAAATCCGAGACGGAAAAGATCATCCCCTATGCCATGACCTATAACACCTGGACAGAGCAGGCCAATGCAGAACATGACCTTGCGGTCATTGAGAAGGAACTAGAGGATCTTCCCGGATATAAAACGACAGAAATTCACTTATGGTATCCAGATCACGCATCCCGCAGTCCCATCATGTCTCAACGTGACTACAATCAGGTTATGACTTTTCTGGGACGGGAAGCTGTTTCCATTTCCGATACCGGAGTGTATCTTGTGGCCGGAAATGCAGACGAGGTGTTAACAGGTATTCCGTCCTCCGCGGAGAAATTTTTCCGCGCCAATCATTTGTCACTGACTGTGGAAGGACAGTCTGGCCAGGTCATTACACTGACCGGCTTTACCAATGGAATTTGTGTGGTAAGTGATGCTGTCTTTGCGTCTTTGAGACCCCAGCTGACCGAGAAAACCTTAACTGCATTCTCCTATGATCAGTGGGAAAACAACAGCGAAAGCCCGGAGGCGATCTTTGCTGCACTGGAAGATACACTGGAACAAGGAGATGCCAATGTGGTGTCCGCATACCACTACTACCGCAGCAGCCAAATCCAAAATAATTTGACACTCTATATCGGCGGGATGCTGTCCTTTGTCTTTCTCCTTGCCGTGGCGAGTTTTATTTACTCCCGGCTGTATTCCGAGTTGGATGCCGAGTGCAAAAAGTGGAAGGGAATTGTGAAGATCGGGCTCTCCCGCAAGGAGCTCTCCTCCGTCTTAAGCCGCCTTGTCTTTTTGATTCTGTGTGTACCCTTTGGATTGGCCCTGGTGTATCTGTGGGTCGGGGTGTTGATTACAGAACAGTTTACACTGGTTTCCAACCTCCCAGTCGCTTTGGGCTTTACCGGCATTTTGCTGGCACTACAAATGCTTTTGTACCTATGGGTCCGAAATTCCTATCGGAAAACGGTATTTCAAAGGGTATACAAAAACTAGGGTCCCTGTCCGAACACATGAATCATCATCGTGTTGACTACACAAGAACGCTGCCGCTGCAAATATTTCTGCAGCGGCAGCGTTTCTGTATCGTTTAGTTGATATTCTGCTTTAATCAGTGCCGGAACAAATACGGACAAGATCTTTTCATTCCAAATCACTTGACACGCAGATACATTTCTCATATACTTAACAAAGTTAACTATATGAGAAAGGGACAATAAATATGGAATGGACCGATATGATGCATTATCAGCAGCAAATTCAAAAGGTCATGCGCTCCCTTCTGCCAGTACGCAAGTCTGTGCTGACCACCAGCGAATGCGAGTTGCTGGCACACCTGTATCTTCAGCCCGATCAAAATACGCCCATCTTGCTCAGTCAGGGCAGCGGCATGAAAAAAGAGGCCGTAAGCCGCTGTCTGAAATCGCTTTACGAAAAAAACTGCATACGGAAGCAGCGCCAGGAAACAGACGAACGCAGCTACCAGCTGTTTATCACAGAAACCGGCCTTGCCGAGTTGAAGAAAGGGTATGAGAGCATTTTGCAGCCCTTCTATGATCTGTGGCGCAGCTCCAGTGAAGATTTTGAAGCATTTATGTATTACGCAGACCGACTTGCCGCACATATTGAGAAAGGACAGGAAAAGACCCGTGACCATGAGATTTTATGACGCGCTGCAAATGGACCCCGCTGTACTGAAACCTAAAATTGCCTCCTGCGACACAAAGCAGGAGAAGCTTTATTATTGGAGCGCCATGGCGCTGCGTTCGGTACTGATCGTGGCCTTTGCCATCCTATTTATCAGCCTGCTGTCTGGTTTGTTCGGTGCTGACAACACCCCCTTGGCCGTGGCGCTGTTTTGCATGATGCTGGGTATTCGCTTTGTCAACTTTGAATACTGCATCGGCGACTCTCTTATTACACTGGCTGCCGTATTAGCCATTCTGGTCCTTGCTCCCAGTGCGGCCACGGTTTCTCCTCCCATCCTCTTGATTCCGCTGCACTTTATTGCCTTTTTTGCGCTGATCTATATGACCACGCAACGCCCTGAAATGGGAAACGGCGGAATATATAGCTTTGCCTACGTGTATCTCACCGGTAATCCCGTTCTTGGGGAAGCCCTCGTCCGCCGCGGTCTTCTGGCGCTGACGGGCTATTTGATCTGCGGCGCAATTTTGCTTGTCAAGCACCGACATCAACACAAAACCGTTCGTTTTCACCATGTAATCAAAAAGTTTGACCCTTCCACCCTGGTCCATCTGTGGCAGCTTCGCATGGCGCTGGGCGTGAGCCTGGTTCTGACTGCCGGGCAGGTATTGGGCGTGGAACGGTTTATGTGGATGGGATTTGCCTGTGCCTCTTTGCTGTCCGAATACCCTTATTCCGGCAGTACGGCCACCCGCTTTTGGCAGCGGATGGTGGGAGTCATTGCAGGCTCCTGCGCATATTTCGTTCTTTATCTGGTCACTCCGGAAGCGTTCCACCCTCTGATGGGGCCATTGGGGGGGCTGTGTATGGGCTTTTGTACCGACTACCGGTATAAGACCGCAATGAACTGTTTCGGCGCGCTGATGATGGGCACCGGGATCTATGGGCTCCAAGGAGCGGTGATCCTGCGCATCGCAGATACCTTCCTGGGTGTCGTATTTGCTCTGATCTTTGCGGCGGTCTTTCACCGACTGGCAGCAGTCCGCCTTCTGTCCAATCCAGAGGCAGAAGGCTCATAATAGAAAAGGAATCCTCAGATTTTTCTCCCCATTGTCCTATCCGCAGCAAAGGCGGGTCACCCCAGGGTGACCCGCCTTTTTCAACAGAGACAACAAGCCAATTTTGTTCCGACCTATACTATAATCTCCACCCGGCTGCCGCCGGACTTCTCTTTGGTAACCACAATCTGCTTGTCGATCTTTTCCTTCAATTCCGCCACATGGGAGATAATGCCCACCAGACGCTTTCCCTCGGTCAATCCGGTGAGTGCCCGGATGGCCTGTTGCAGGGACTCCTCATCCAGCGAGCCAAAGCCCTCATCTACAAACATGGTATCCAGCCGGATACCTCCGGCGGCAGACTGGACCTCGTCCGAGAGTCCCAGTGCCAGGGACAAAGAGGCCTTGAAAGCCTCCCCGCCGGACAGGGATTTGACACTGCGCTCCGAGCCGTTATAGTGGTCGATCACGTCCAGCTCCAGGCCGCTTTGGCTGCGGTTGTTCTCCGCCTCCCGGCGGCGTTTGAGCTCATACTGACCGCCCGACATAACCAACAGACGGACATTGGCGCGCTGAAGGATCCGGTCAAAGAAGGTCATCTGGATGTAGGTCTCCAGGGCGATCTTTTCCTTGCCTGAGAGATTGCCGTTGACCGTATTGGACAGGGTCCGCACCCAGGTATACCGCTTCTCCAGCTTTTCCAGGTCTGCCGCCTTTTCCTCCATCTTCCGAAGCGCGGTCTCATTGGTCACAAGACGGGCATGTACCACCTTCTGGGCCTGGGCCGCTTCGCTGCGCTGCCGGGCCAGCTCCTCACTGCGCCGCTGCTGCTCCTGGACATCCACGCTTTCCCCGCTCTCCAGCAGATGGTTCAGCTCCTGGATGGCCGCATCCAGCTTTGTCTGTTCCGCCTGGAGGTTTCTTGCCGCGTCCTCTGCCTGTTTCCTTGCCGCAGACAGGTTCTGGATCTCCTCTTCCAGCTCGGCAGCGCGCGCTCGGGCCGCCTGCATGTCTGGGTAGTGGAGCTGGGTGCGCAAGGCCTGAATCTGTCCCTCCATCTCCGCTTTGCGGCTCTCGGCCCCCGCCAGTTCTTCCCGCAGGCCGGCGGCAGACTGCTCCAGTTCTCTCAAGGACTGCTCTTCCAGAGGAATTTTCCGGTCTAGCTCTTCTTTGTGGTGCAGCTTTTCCTGGAGCACCTGTGCCTGCCCTGCGATTTGGGTCAAAACCACGCCCGTCTGCTCCAGGCCCTCAGCAATCACTGCGGGGGCCTTTTCCAGGGCACATTCTTGCAGATGAACGGTCAGTTCCCGGCAAAGGATATGCTCCATCTGTTCCCGCTGGCCGTCCAGGGCGCTCTGGGCCACCTCCGCCTGGGTGAGGTCCTTCTGCATCTGTTGTTGCTGATCTTCCAAATCGGACACAGCCCGCTCCTGCCGCTGAATCTCCTGCTCCAGCTCCTCCCGGCGGGCCAGCTGCACCTCCACTTCCATCAGTGCGTTGTGCAGCTCCGTCCGTTCCTGTCCGGCCTCTTCCCGGCAGACAGCAAGCTGCTGCTCCGCGCTCTCCATGGCAGGACGTTCTATATAAGCCGCCATCTGCGTGAGCAGCTGGCGCTTCCTCTCCTCCAGCGCTGCCCGCGCGGTCCCTGCAGCCAGGCTTTTGGTTTGGGCCTGCTGCTGGGCGGTCTCCAGCTCCCCCTTCGCCTTTTCCAGCTCCGCCTCGGTGGGGGCACCGCCGGACAGTTGAGCTGGGGCGGGATGATGAAGGGAACCGCACACAGGGCAGGGACATCCATCCTCCAGAGACTGGGCCAGCACTCCCGCCTGTTCGTCCAGAAAGGCCCGGTTCTTCCGGCGGTAGTCCACTTCCAGGCATTCTGCTCGCTCTCTGGCCTGCTGATAGGCCATTTGGGCCCTGCTGAGCGCCTGTTGTGCCTTACCGCAGCCGTCCAGCATATCCGTCAGTTCATCCAGGGCCTGTTGCTTCTCCTGGACCCGCTCCTGCTGGTGGAGCAGCTTTTGCTTCTCCTCCGGCAGCCCCTGGGCCGCCTGATGGATCTCCCGACTGGCCTGCAAGGCCTCTTTTGTCTGGAGCAGCCGTGCAGACAGCTCCGTTTGCCGATGGGCGAGGCTCTCCCACCGATTCTGGCTCTCCGCCAATTGTTCCAGACAGGTCTGCCAGCCCTGCACCTGGGCTTGCAGGGACTCCAAGGTAGCTTTCCGGTTTTCTGCCTGTTCCTGCTCTCGCAGCAGGCGCTCCTGCTCTGCCTCCACGGTAGACAGCGCGCTAAGCTCCCGTTTCCAGCCCTCCAGGTCTTTTGCTTTAACCTTCTGCACCTGTTCCTGCTGGTCCCGCTTCTGCTCTAGCGCTGCAATATGCTGGGTCAGGGCTGCGTGGGCATTTTCCTTCTCCGACAGCTCCTGATACCGGGGCAGCTCCGCCTCCAGAACTGATAATTTCCGGCCCAGCTCTTCCTGACGGGGTACCTTTTGCTGCTGCTCCTCCAGCGCCATTTGGGCTGTCTCCACCTGGGGAAGCAGCTCTTCCCGGGCCCGGTAAGTCGCTTCCAGCTTCTCCCGGGTCTTTCGGGCCTCCTCCGCCTTGCCCAGCAGAGCCGAGGTCTCCTTCAGCTCTTCCTCCAGCCGGTCCAACCGCCCCTGTTCGCGCTCCTCCGCTTCCCGGTCCCGGCGGATCAACTCCCGAATCAGCTCCACCGTATCCGAAAAGGGCAGTTCCCCCGCCTGAGCCTTCTCCAGGGTTGGCTTGCTGAGGTCATCCTCCTGGCAGACCACGCCCCCAATGTATTGCTGCACACTGGCCCGGGCAGCTTCACAGTCCCGCTGGAGTTTCCCGGCCTCCCCCTTCATCCGCTCCTGGAACACCATATAGTACCGGGTTTTGAAGATCTCCCGAAAGATCTCCTGGCGGCTCTTGGTATCCGCCAGCAGTAGCTTTAGAAAATCTCCCTGTGCAATCATGGCAATCTGGGCAAACTGGCTGCGGTCCAGGCCGATGATCTCCACGATCTCCCGATTGACCTCCCGGGGCTTGGTAATTACACGCCCATCAGGAAGGGTCAGCTCTGCGTCCGCCTTCTGTGTGGTGGTCCCACTGCCCCGCTTAGCAGGCCGCTCATACTCCGGGTTGCGGCGGACTGTGTAGGTTTTGCCGCCGTAGGAAAAGACCAGCTCCACCTGGGTAGGTGTGTCCGGCTGGGCGTACTTGGAGCGAAACATGGAGGGATCCCGGTTCTGGCCGCTGGGCTCTCCATACAGGGCATAGGTGATGGCATCAAAGATGGTGGTCTTGCCTGCGCCGGTATCTCCGGTAATGAGATAAAGCCCCTGCTCCCCCAACTGCTCCAGATCAATGACCACCCTTCCGGCGTAGGGTCCAAAGGCGGACAAAGTCAATTTCCGTGGTCTCATACCCCATTCTCCTCCCAAATCTGCTCCATCAGGCCCCTGGCAAAGGCGCGCTGCTCCTCCCCCATGGTCTGTCCGTTCTGCTTCTCATAGAACTCCTCCAGCAGCTCCAGGGGAGATTTCTGCTGCACATCTTCTGCTCCCTCCAGCACAATGCCCGCCCGGGTACGTTTATTGTCATAATCCAGCTTCATCAGGTTGGGATAGATGATCCGAAGCTTGCTCACTGCGTCGGGAATGTCCTCCTCGTCTGTAAGGGTGATGTGGACATAGTCCCGGGGATAGCTTGTGCCATCATAAAACCCCCGGAAGGTCAGCTCCTCATAGGTCCCCCGCAGCTCCACCAGGTCCCGCATGGGGGTAAGGGGCACGGTGCGTACCGACACCGTCCCCTTCTCTCCCAGCTCCACCACCGTCACCGACTTTTGGTGCTTTGCTTCCGAGAAGGAGTATTTCAAAGGCGTGCCGCAGTAGCGCACCGTCTCCCTCCCTACCTGCTGGGGGCCGTGGATATGGCCCAGGGCCACATAATCGAAGGGGGCAAAGACAGACGCATCCACATTGTCTGTTCCCCCCACCGAGATCTCCTCCGAGTCGCACCGGGCCGCACCGGTGACAAACTGGTGGGTCACCAGCACATTCCGGGCCCCGGGATCTACCTCCATAGCCTCAATGGCCACGGCCAGCGCGTCTGTATAGCTTGCGATCTCCCGCTCCGGAAACCACCGGCGGACATGGGCTGGCTTTACGAAGGGCAGCAGATAGAGGTTTACCGGGCCGTATTGATCGGTCAAGGTCAGGGGCGCTACCTTGCCGTGATAGCCCGGGGCCAGGTGGATACCGCTGCCCTCCATCAGCCGCCCCCCAAAGGCCATGCGCTCCGGTGAGTCATGGTTCCCGCTGATGAGAAAGACCTGGAGCTTTCGCTTGGCCAGCCGCACCAGGAAGTCGTCCAGCAGCGCCACCGCCTCGGCAGAGGGTACCGATTTGTCGTAGACGTCGCCGGCAATGAGCACACCGTCCGGCTGCTCCTGGTCCATGATCCGGAGAATTTCGGTGAGGATATATTGCTGGTCCTCCAGCATGGAAAACTCGTTGACCCGCTTACCAAGATGCAGGTCGGAGAGGTGGATCAGTTTCATTGCGCTGCCTCCCAAAGTGGTGATAGATTATTTACCATTATAGCCGGAACGTACAGGGAGCGCAATCGCAGCGCTCTGTCCCTGCCGTTGAACTTGTTTTTCTATCCCCTTTCTCCGCCGATGTGCTATAATACTTACCACAAGGGAAATTCCCACTTTTTTGCCCACACGGCCCAAAACGCCGCCGTCTGCAAACATCCATACAATAGGAGGTATTTCTTATGCGTAAGAATTTTGGAGCCAAACCCTGGACCTATCCCCAGCCTGTCTTTATTCTGGCTACCTACGGCGAAGATGGCACACCGGACGCTATGAACGCGGCCTGGGGCGGAATCAGCGAAGACAAGGAGCTGTCCATGTGCATCAGCGCCGGTCACAAGACCACCGCCAACATCTTGGCCCGGAAGGCCTTCACCGTCAGTATGGCCACAGTGGAACAGATGGTGGCCTGCGATTATGTGGGCATTGAGTCGGGCAACAACGTAACCAACAAAGTGGAAAAGGCGGGCTGGCACACCACCAAATCGGAATTTGTAAACGCCCCTGTGATTGATGAACTGCCCATGGCTGTGGAGTGCCGTCTGATCAGCTATGATCCCAAGAGCTGCCGTCTGGTGGGTGAGATCGTCAATGTGAGCGCCGACGAATCGGTGCTGGGAGAAGACGGAAAAATTGATCCGGACAAGCTCCAGCCCATTACCTTTGACCCCATTCACAGCGCTTACCGCAAGCTGGGCGAGAAGGTAGGAAATGCCTTCCACGATGGGGCAAAACTGAAATAAACGATTGCATTGTCAATGAAAAACACCAGGCAGATCCTTTGTAGGATCTGCCTGGTGTTTTTCCTGCCAAGTGAACTAAGGCCGGTCTGTGCAGAGAAATTCCCGCACCAAACCCGGTATCTCCTCCGGTGTCTTTGCCAGCCAGGTTGCCCCGGCCAGTTCCTCCCGACTCCCGTAGCCGTAAAGGCATCCCACAGCGGGCGCCTGGTTTTTCCGGGCCATCTCCTTATCCTGCTCCCGGTCGCCGATCACCAGAAATTCTCCCGGCCAGCGCGCTTGCAGGATGGACATGATCTCGTACTTGGGCAGGTAATGAAATTCCTCGCCGCAGTAGAGCCCGTCAAACCAGCGCTCCAGACCAAAGCAGGCGGTGTGGGCCCGGAGATAGGAGACGGGGCAGTTGCTCAGCAGCAGCATCCCCACACCCAGAGTTTTCAACTCATCCAGCACCTGGGGCACACCGGGATAGAGCCGGGCCTGTCCCGCCTCCACCAGCTCCTGCATCCACCGGCCAATATACGTACCCCCCGCCTGCTTCTCCTGAAAAGAGAGCTGGGGCTGGAATTGCTCCCACATCTCCGAGGGGGCCATGCCGATCCACCTCCGGATGGCCTCCAGGCTGGGTGGTTCTCCCTCGGCTAGCCCCCGGACGGCCAGAGCGTCGTAGGCTGCCCGGACAGCGGGGGCGTAGATGGCCAGGCTATCGTGGAGGGTACCGTCGTAGTCAAAGAGCAGGTTGACCATGCTCAGGCTTCCAGGGCGCGGATCAGGTTGACCATCTCAATGGCACCCTGGGCACACTCAGAGCCCTTATTGCCCGCCTTGGTGCCGGCCCGCTCGATGGCCTGCTCAATGGTGTCGGTGGTAAGCACGCCGAACATAACAGGGATGTCACTCTCCAGGGCCACGGCGGCAATGCCCTTGGATACCTCGTTGCACACATAGTCGTAGTGACTGGTGCTGCCCCGGATGACCGCTCCCAGGGCGATGACCGCGTCATACTTTCCGCTCTTGGCCATCTTGGAAGTGATGAGGGGGATCTCAAAGGCGCCGGGCACCCAGGCCACGCTGATGTCGTCGGGCTTTACGCCGTGGCGCAGCAGGCCGTCCTCGCAGCCGCTGAGCAGCTTGGAGACGATAAACTCGTTAAACCGGGCGCACACGATGCCCACCTTGATGTCCTGGGATACCAGATTGCCTTCAAAGATTTTCATAGTAAATTCCTCCTGTTTTATGTAAATTGAAGTTTGATCAATAGTTCACCAGATGGCCCATACGGCGCTGCTTGGTGCGCAGATAGAAAATGTCATCCTTGTTGGCCTCCACCTGGATGGGCACCCGCTCGGCAATCTCCAGGCCGAAGTCAGAGAGCTGATAAACTTTGTCCGGGTTGTTGGTGAGCAGGCGCATGGTCTTGACCCCCAGATCCCGCAAAATCTGGGCGCCGGTCCAATACTCTCGCAGGTCGGGGGCAAAGCCCAGCTTCACATTGGCATCTACCGTGTCAAAGCCCTGCTCCTGGAGCTCGTAGGCCTTGAGTTTGTTGATGAGGCCGATGCCCCGGCCCTCCTGGCGCATATAGAGCAGCACACCACGGCCCTCTGCCTCAATTTGCCGCATGGCTGCAGCCAGCTGCTGGCCGCAGTCACACCGGCGGGAGCCGAACACGTCCCCGGTGAGGCACTCGGAGTGGACCCGACACAGGATATCTTTTCCGTCGCCGATGTCTCCCTTCACCAGGGCCACGTGGTGCTCCCCGGTGAGGTCGTTGATGTAGCCGTAGATCTGGAACTCCCCGTAGCGGGTGGGCAGCTTAGCAGAGGCCTCCCGCACCACATGCTTGTCGTGGAGGCGGCAGTAGTCCTGGAGGGCCTTGATGGTGATGACCTTCAGCCCCCACTCCTGGGCCTTCTCCAGCAGCTCGGTGGTGCGCATCATGGTGCCGTCGTCCCGCATGATCTCACAGCACAGGCCGCAGGGGGTCAGACCCGCCAGGCGGCACAGGTCCACCGTGGCCTCGGTGTGGCCGTTGCGGGTGAGCACGCCTCCCCGCCGGGCCACCAGTGGGAACACATGGCCGGGACGGCGCAGATCCTCGGGCCGGGTGGCGGGGTCCACGCACTTGCGGCAGGTGTAGCCCCGCTCCTGGGCGGAGATGCCGGTGGTGGTGTCCACGTGGTCAATGGAGACAGTGAAGGCGGTACAGTGGTTGTCGGTGTTCACCTTCACCATCTGCTCCAGACCCAGCCGGGCGGCCACCTCTTCGCTCATGGGAGTGCAGATAAGCCCCTTGGCGTGGACGGCCATAAAATTCACATTCTCCGTGGTGGCAAACTGGGCCGCGCAGATAAGGTCCCCCTCGTTCTCCCTGTCGGGGTCATCGATGGTGATAATCAGGTGGCCCGCCCGCAGCTCCTCCAGGGCTTCCTCCACGGTACAATAGGGATGTTCCATAGCTAAGATCCTCCTTGTGTGCTTAAAATCCGTTTTGTGCTAAAAATTCCAGCGTGATAGAGCTTTGGGCCTTCTCCTGGGACTGAGGCCGCAGCAGCTTCTCCACGTACTTTCCGATCACGTCATTTTCCAGATTCACCGTGTCTCCCACCCGCTTTTCCCCCAGGGTGGTGACGGCCACCGTGTGAGGGATGGCGGAGATGGAAAACCAGCTCTCCCCCACCGCTACCACCGTCAAGCTGATGCCGTCGATGGCGATGGAGCCCTTCTCCACGATGTAGCGAAGCAGCTCTGGGGCAGTGGAGACGGTGTACCACACCGCGTTGTCATCCCGGCGCAGGCCGGTGATGATGCCGGTTCCGTCGATGTGGCCGGAGACGATATGTCCGCCGAAGCGGCCGTCTGCCGCCATAGCCCGCTCCAGGTTTACGTGGCTACCTGCCGTCAGGCTGCCCAGGGAGGAGCGGTTCAGTGTCTCATGCATCACATCGGCGGTAAAGCCGCTGCCGTCCACCGTGGTGGCGGTGAGGCACACTCCGTTGACCGCCACGCTGTCCCCCACTTTCAGGTCGGACAGAACCTCGCTTGCCCCGATGGACAGCACCGACGAGTGGACACCCCGGCGCACGGACCGGATGCTGCCCAATTCCTCAACGATTCCGGTAAACATGGTATTCCACCTCGCCTTCCAGCAAAAAGTCGTCCCCCAGGGGGGTAATGGTCATGTGCTTCAGGTGAACCGCCTGGGCAGGGGTCTCCACCCCCAGGCCCTCCACCGGGGACTTGGCCGCCCCGCCGCCAAACAGCTTGGGGGCGATGTAGGCCTGAACTTTTTGGACCAGTCCCTGCTCCAGGGCGGACCAGTTCAGAGTTCCGCCTCCCTCCAGCAGGACGCTGTCGATGCTCTCCGTTCCCAGCCGGTCCATGAGAACGGCCAGGTCCACATGGCCATCCTTCTTCGGAAGCACCCAAACCTGGCACCCGGCGGACTCGTAAGCGGCCCGACGGGTCTCGTCGGGACAGGCAGTAGCCAAGATGGTGGGCACTTCCTTTGCAGTGCGGACAATTTGGCTGTCCAACGGCGTGCGTAACTGGGTGTCACAGATGACCCGGATGGGGTTCCGCCCACCCTCCATGCGGCAGGTGAGCAGCGGGTCGTCGGCCAGCACCGTCCCCACCCCGGCCATAATAGCCCGGCAGCGGTGGCGGTCCTCATGGACTCGCCTCCGGGCCGCCTCCCCGGTAATCCACTGAGATGCCCCGGTGCGGGTGGCAATCTTTCCGTCCATGGTCATGGCATATTTCAGCACCACATAGGGGCGGCGGGTGGTAATGAAGTGGAAAAATACCTGGTTGAGGGCGTCGCAGGCCTCCTTGCACACCCCGGTCTCCACCTCTATACCGTGTTCCCGCAATATGTTCAGGCCCTTGCCCGCCACCAGGGGGTTTGGGTCGTCGGAACCCACCACCACTCGGGCAATGCCCGCATCCAGGATGGCCTGGGTGCAGGGAGGCTGGCGGCCCTGGTGACAGCAGGGCTCCAAGGTCACATAGAGGGTAGCCCCCGCGGGGGATTGGGTGCAGGCTTTCAGCGCCTCCCGCTCCGCATGGAGTTCTCCGTACCGGGTGTGCCACCCCTGGCCAATGATCTCTCCGTCCTTCACAAGAACGGCCCCCACCATAGGATTGGGTGAGGTCCATCCCATCCCCCGCCGGGCCAGCTCCAGGGCCAGGTTCATATAATCAGTATCGTTCATCCTGTGCCTCCTGAAAAAGGAAAATGCCTTGAACGGAATCGTTCAAGGCATCATGGCGTGGGAAAACAGAGAGGAACCTGCCGCAAAAAAGAAAAACTCTGGAATGATAACATTCCAGAGCAACTTCATGCGCGCAGGTATACACGTTCCCCGCAGTACACGATCTTCTTCCATCCAGACTATACTGTCGGCCCCGGAATCGCACCGGGTCATGCCTTTCGGCTCGTGGGCTATACCACCGGTGGGGAATTGCACCCCGCCCTGAAGATCCTGATTCAATTTATCACAGTATACTACCAAAGAGCACCGATGTCAATGCCCCCTGTCCGGTTCCTGAATCACAACCTCGTTGGACACTGTGTCGGTCTCACCCAAATCCTGCACCCCGTGCAGCGGCGAGGACCCCAGCTGCCTTTTCAGCTGTTCCAAAAACAGCTGCGCGGCCTTGGAAAAGATCTGAGACTTCTTCCACACCAGGTACATGCCCAGCTCCAGCGCCGGTTTCAGGGGCCGAAAACAGAGATTGCTGCCGGTGGTATTCACCAGCTTATCCAGGGTAAAGGCGTAGCCCATCCCCTCATCCACCATCAAAGAGGCATTGTAAATTAGGTTATAGGTGGCCACGGTGTGCAGCTCGGAAGGTTCCTTCCGCAGCCAGCGGTACAGCCCGCTTTTGTTGTCCACCTGCCGGGAGAGGATCAGCGGCTTGTCCCAAAGATCCTGTGGGGAAACGGTGTCCTGGGATGCCAGAGGGCTGTCCCGCCGCATGAGGACTCCCCAGGTGTCCTTCATGGGCAGTTCCATGTAGTGATATTTTATTTTATCAATGTCCCCCAGGAGAACTCCAAAATCCAAAAGCCCTTTGTCCAGCCGTTCACACACATCCACAGCGTCGCCGCTGACAATATGAAAGTGGATGCCCGGATAATGCGCCTGGATCTGGTTTGCGCTGCGCACGATTTGCCGCACCCCGTCGGTCTCGCCGGTACCGATGTAGATATCCCCACTAACGGTCTCCTCCGAACACATGACCTCTTTTTCCGTACGGTCCACCAATTCCAGAATCTCCTCTGCCCGCTTGCGCAGCAGCATACCATCCTGGGTCAGAACGATCTTCCGGTTTCCCCGAATCATCAGCTGCTTGCCCAGTTCCTCCTCCAGCTCTTTTAGCTGTCGGGACAGGGTGGGCTGGGTCAAGTGCAGGGACTGGGCCGCCGCCGAAATATTCTGCTCTCGGGCCACCGCCAGAAAGTATTGCAGCACTCGCAATTCCATTCCATTCACCTCCGGATACCTTGATGATAACACAGGCCAAATATAGGTTTCAAGCATAGTTAGTTATTCTATATAGGTATTTGTTATCTTGTATGACCGATGGTACAATGACATCAGAAATTTGATAGATCAGGAGTAAACGATGGAATTAGATGAATTTTTAGCACACCTGAACAGCGGAGCCCCGGTACAGGGAGGCAGCGAGGTCCATCAGTGTATGCACGGCGTCAGCCAGGAGGCCCTTCGCATCACCGCTGAGATCAATGGCAGCTACCACCAGCCGGAGGAATTGCGCGTCCTCTTTTCCCAGCTCATCGGCAGACCGGTGGATGAGAGCTTTGCTCTGTTTCCGCCTTTTTACACCGACTGCGGAAAGAACATCCACATCGGCAAACACGTTTTTATCAACATGGGCTGCAAATTTCAGGATCAGGGCGGCATTTTTATCGGAGACGGCACGCTCATCGGCCATAACGTGGTGTTGGCCACCCTCAACCATGCCAAGTCCCCCATGGACCGCGCCACTATGATCCCTGCCCCCATTCACATCGGCAAACGAGTCTGGATCGGCTCCAATGCCACCATTCTTCCCGGTGTGACCATCGGCGACGGAGCCATTGTGGCCGCTGGAGCAGTGGTAACCCGGGATGTGCCGGACAATACCATCGTGGGCGGCGTACCCGCCAGCGTAATGCGCTCGTTAAGTGAGGAGGAAATGCAATGAGCAAGAATATTTTAGTGATCTCTACCAGCCCCCGGAAGGGCGGCAATTCAGACTGTCTGGCGGATGAGTTTGTCCGCGGTGCCCGGGAGACCGGCAACCAGGTAGAGAAGGTCACCCTGTACGATAAGACTATCGGCTTCTGCAAGGGCTGCCTGTCCTGTCAGAACACCCAGCACTGCATCATCCACGATGATGCGGAGACAATTGCCCAGAAGATGCTCACCGCAGACGTTATCGCCTTTGCCACCCCCATCTACTACTACGGGATGTGCGGCCAGATGAAAACCATGCTGGACCGGGCCAATCCCCTCTTCCCTGCCGACTACCAGTTCCGGGATATCTACCTGCTGGCCGCGGCGGCGGAGGAGGATGAACATACGGTGGACGGCGCAGTCACTGGCCTGCAAGGCTGGATCGACTGCTTTGAAAAGGCCCGTCTGGCCGGGACTGTCTTTGCCGGCGGCGTGACCACAGTGGGCGAAATCCAGAATCATCCCGCCCTGGAGCAGGCCTACGAGCTGGGCAAGCACGTGTAAGGAGGAACAAAAATATGAACGCCAAATATCAGGGATACTCCTTCCCTCTGCGAGACACCGTTCAGCGGGAGAAGGTACACTTTCATAACCGCTATGGGATTGAGCTTGTAGGCGACCTGTATCTGCCCAAGGCGGCCTCCGGAAAACTGGCCGCGGTAGCGGTGGCAGGCCCCTTCGGCGCGGTGAAGGAGCAGTGCGCGGGACTCTACGCCGAAGAGCTGGCCAGCCGCGGCTTCGCCGCTCTGGCCTTTGACCCCTCCTTCATCGGGGAGAGCGGCGGCGAGGTGCGGAACGTAGCTTCCCCCGACATCAACACCGAGGATTTTTCCGCCGCAGTGGATTACTTCTCCACCCGGGATTTTGTGGATCCGGACAAGGTGGGCATTCTGGGCATCTGCGGCTGGGGCGGCATGGCCCTCAACGCCGCTGCTATGGACACCCGCATCAAGGCCACCGTCATCTCCACCATGTACGACATGACTCGGGTCAATGCCAAGGGCTACTTTGACTCCGCCGACAGCGCCGACGCCCGGTATGAGACCAAAAAGGCTCTCAACGCTCAGCGGACCGAGGACTACAAAACCCGCACCTACGCCCGGGCGGGCGGTGTGGTAGACCCTCTGCCCGAGGACGCCCCCTTCTTTGTAAAGGACTACTACGACTACTACAAGACGGAACGTGGCTATACCGAGCGCTCCCTCAACTCCAATGACGGCTGGAATACCACCTCCTCCCTGTCCTTTCTCAACATGCCCATTCTGCGCTACAGTAGCGAGATCCGCAGCGCTGTGCTGATGATCCACGGGGAGAAGGCTCACTCCTGCTATTTCAGCCGGGATGCTTATGCCGATATGGTAAAAGACAATCCCTATGCGGATAACAAGGAGCTGCTCATCATCCCAGGCGCCGTCCACACCGATCTCTACGACCGGAAGGATATCATCCCCTTCGACAAGATCCAGCAGTTCTTCAAGGCGAATCTGAAATAACCCGTTTTCATGAGGAGGGGTTGTATGACAAGAATTTTCTGCCTGCTCCTTGCGGTTCTGGGTCTGTCCGCCTGCGGGGCCGGTGAGTCCCCGATGGGCTCCACTCCTCCCCCGTCTCAGTCGGTGGTCTCGCAGCCAGAGAGCAGCCAACCTCAGGACAACTCATCCAGTCAGGAGGAACCCATGCTGAAGATTACTGTGGGAGACCAGGAGCTGCTGGCCACCTTTGCCGAGAACAGCTCCGCAGAAGAATTTCGGGAATTGCTTTCTCAAGGACCGGTGACCATTTCCATGGAAGACTACGGGGGCTTTGAGAAGGTGGGCCCGTTGGGCACAACGCTGACTCGAAACGACACCCGGATTACCACGCAGCCCGGAGATGTGATTCTCTATCAAGGCAATCAAATTACCATTTATTACGGCACAAATACCTGGAATTTTACCCATCTGGCTAAAATCAACGATTCCACCGACTTGCAGGCAAAGCTGGGGACCGGAACCGTCCAAGTAACGTTTTCTCTTGCATAGGAGGTATTGATATGGCAGTAAAGCAGACAGCTGGCAGAGATGCTCTGGGGGAGTTTGCCCCCAAATTTGCCCAGCTCAACGACGATGTATTGTTTGGCGAGGTTTGGAGCCGGGAGGATAAACTGTCCCTGCGGGACCGCTCCCTGGTGACCGTGGTCGCTCTCATGGCCCAGGGACTGGTGGACAGCTCCTTCCAGTACCACTTGTCCACCGCCAAGCAAAACGGCATCACCCGACAGGAGATTGCGGAGATTCTGACCCACGCCGCCTTTTATGCCGGCTGGCCCAAGGCCTGGGCGGCTTTCCGCATGGCCAAGGAGGTCTGGGCCGAGGACGCCGGGGCAGATGGCAAGGCACAGCACCAGCAGGAGATGGTCTTCCCCATCGGCGCTCCCAACGACGGCTTTGCCCAGTATTTTGTGGGGCAGAGCTATCTCCACCCCCTCTCCACCAGCCAGGTTGGAGTGTACAACGTGACCTTTGAGCCGGGCTGCCGCAACAACTGGCACATCCACCAGGCGGACCAGGGCGGCGGTCAGATTCTGATCTGCGTGGCCGGCCGGGGCTACTACCAGGAGTGGGGCAAAGAGGCTCAGGAGCTCCGCCCCGGCGATGTGGTGAACATCCCCACCGGGGTCAAGCACTGGCACGGGGCCGCTCCGGACAGCTGGTTCTCCCATCTGGCCTTAGAGGTGCCCGGTGAGAACTGCTCTAACCAGTGGCTGGAAGCGGTTTCGGACGACGATTACTGCAAATTAAAATAAGGTATTTCCCATAAAAAGGGCTCCTGTCAGAAAACAGGAGCCCTTTTTGTCTAACATCGCTTCTCCAGTCACCGCCGGACCCATTTGCCAAACAGGGTCTTTTTATAGTGTCTTAATTCCTCTTTGACTTCTACATAATCGCCGGCCTTCTGGAGGTACTCCACGCCCTTGGCAATGTCCATCGGAACCCCCAGGCCGTTGCAGTACATCTTTCCGAGAAGATAAAACGCGTGAGGGCAGTCCCAGTTGACCTTATCCAGATAGGTAAATGCCTTGGCGTAGTCCTGCCGGGTCCCCTGGCCGTTGGCATAACAGGCCCCCAGGTAGTAAAGCATGGCCGGACCGCCGTGGTCCTCCGCCCACTTCAAAAGCTGAAAGGCCTTGGCGTAGTCCCGCTCCACGCCACGCCCGTCATAGTAGCACATGCCCATTCGGTTGGCAGGGTTTACTTTTTCCTGGATGGGCGCCGAGAGCGCCTGCTGGTAATATTGGGTGGCCCGGGTATTATCCTTGGGCACCCCCTCTCCCAGCTCGTAGGAGTAGCCCGCCCAGAAGAAGGCCCGGGGCTCCCCCGCCTCCGCCGCACGGCGGTAGAACTCAAAAGCCTCTCCCTTTTTCCCCTGGTCATAGAGTTCATTAGCATAGTAGAAGAAGTAACTGGGATACCCCTTCTCCGCCCCATAGCGGTACACCTCAATGGCCTTCTCCGGCCGAGGAGAGATAAGCCCCGCTTTTCCCTCCCGGTAGAAATTGGCCAGGTTGACGCCGCCGGTGGAGATGCCACTGCGCAGGGACCTCCACAGCCAGTCCTCACACTTGGCGTAATTCTCCCGCAGATAGCTTTGGACAGCGTCGTCGCTGTCGAAATTCTCCCGGACCTTGCCCTGAATTTCCGGGAAATCTCCCCAGTAGTAGGCGTTGCCGATGATCATCTGGCACAGGGGCTCCCCGTGCTCCGCCTTGTCCAGCACAATGTCAAAGGCCTCCTGGAGACTCAGGGGCATGGCCTGGGTCAGCTGCCGGTTCATCACCCCGCAGCGCAGGGACAGCAGCGTTCCGATGGCACTGCCTTCCAGCACGGAGCGGCGCATCAGCTCATCCCCCGCCTGCTCATCCACGGGGAAATTGTGCCCCGGCCAGGTGTACTCCGGCCCGTACAGGCACCGGGCCAGCAGGCAGCAGGCATCCGCGTCCCCGTCCTGTACCGCCTGCTCCAGCAGCCGGAAGCCCTCCTGACCCCGCTGGGCGCGCAGGTCGTAGTAGATATACTTGAGTGCCCGCTCCACCGCTTCACTGAAAAAGCGTCCCATACCCTATCCTCCCTCTCTGTCCTGTCTCTTAATTTTGCTCCGCAGTCTGCTGCCAGGTGCGGCCAGAGCGCTCCATGTGCGTCCAGTTGTCCAGTGCGGGAATCTCCCCCTGCAGCCATCCCCGCAGGATCGTCTCCGCCTCACTGGTGGAGACATCCCGGGTCCAGGCGTATTGGCCCGGCTTCTGGGGAGATCCGGAATCCTCCTCCATCAAGATTCGCGTCAACTCCTGCCCACTGCCGGGAAGGCAGGCCAGCCGACTGAAGGTATATCCCTGCCCCTGGAAGGGGATGCCGGGCACCAACTGGAAGGGGCTGGATTCTCCCGTCCGGCTGGGCCGGAGCAGCAGCTGACGGATGGTGTCCCAGGTGATGCGGGAGGTCACCGAGCCGTCGGGCATCGTGAGCACCTGGTTCTGAGCCAGCCGCTCCTGTTCCCGGCGGTTCTGCTCATCAAACCGGGCTTTTCTCTGCTGATAGGCCCGCTCCTGGGCGTACTGCTGTTCCTCCTCTTGGGCGTAGACCAAATCCTTGTACTCCTTGGAGTCATAGGTCCCAAACACCGCGGCAGGAACCCGCTGACGCAGGCAGTCCATGGCGTCCTCTAACTCCCGTTTGGATCTCAGAGAGGTGACCTGCCGCTCCCGGCGGTCATCCACGATCCAGATTTCGTAAATGTAGGTGACCTGGGTGCGTTTGCCGGCGTGGCGGACATGCTGCTCCACCCGGCTGAATACGCCCCGGATGTGTGGAATGCGGGAGACTTCATCCCCCAATACCCACTCCTTGCCTACGCCCAGCTTACCGCACCACTGGCCGTTGGCTTTCAGGTCCTGGTCCACCATGGCAAAGAGCTCTTTCACCGCCGGTGCCTCATCCGGGTATGGAAGCTGGGCACGGATGGACTGAGCCAGGGCGCTTTTCTCCGGAACCAGGGCATCCCGCAGGCTCCGGTAAGCCAGAAAGAGGCCCACCAGTATGGCAACCACCCCCACCACAGGAATCAGGTAGTAGCCGAAACTAAGCTCTTCTTTTAGCTTCTCCGCCTCGTACGGCATGGACTGAGCAGTTATAAAAAACCAGATTGCCAGACCTCCTCCAATCAGGAAGAGAGCTGCCCAAATCAGCCCGGTAAGTCGGCCCCGGGTGCGCTGGAGGCAATACCCCTCCTCCGGGCCGTCAGGCTGCTGCTTTTTATTCCACCACATGATCAGGAGAATCACTGGGATGGCAAAAATCCGCAGTATCACCACCAAAAGTATGTAAACCAACACATTCCAGGGCCATTTGAGATAAAACCGCTTCTTCTGGTTTTCCTTTGACTCCATACTCTCTCGCCTCTCCTTCTCCCGTATTGTAAGCTCTGGTTTTTATTTTATCACAGATTCTCCCATATCGCATATTTTTTTGCAGGCAAGATTTGCTGGCACTCTATCTCAGGAACGCTCTTGACCACGTTTCATTTCAATGTTATTTTAAATAAAAAGTCAGTCTTTCAGAAGGTGCAAAAAACCGATCCGGACGGAGAGATTCCAACAAAGTATCTGTGTCGGTCAAGTATAGATTAGGAAGGATGGTGACGCATGGAGCTGCTTCAACGGCGTGAGAATATGATCCGCCAGTGGTTCGCCATGTGGCTGAGTAAACAAAATACCGGGCTGGAGAACATCTTCTCCCCTGATGCCACTTATATTGAGAGCTGGGGTCCGGAGTACCACGGAACAGACACAATCAATCACTGGTTTGAGGAATGGAATACCCGGGGCACGGTCCAGCGTTGGGATATTCAGAAGTTCTTCCACAAAGAGGATGAAACAGTGGTCCAGTGGCAGTTTCAATGTGAGCTGTCCGGGGAATCCGACCAGAGCTTTGAGGGGCTTTCCCTGATCCGCTGGAATGAAGAGGAAAAGATCTGTTTTTTGCAGGAATTCGGGTGCAGCAACAAGCGCTACGACCCCTATGCAGACGGACCAGTACCGGTATTCGGGGATGATCCGGCCATGTGGCTATAATCTTTTATGAGAAGGGATTTTACTTTACAGTCTTTCTAATGCAAGATATATTGTAAAACAAACGGAGCCTGGACATTGTCCAGGCTCCGCTTATTATTGCTTACTCTCTTCCCTGCTGCCCGCAGAATTATTTTGTGGCAAACTGATTCATGAAGAAGTCAGTAAAGGCCGCCAGTTCCTCCTCCTGGAAAACATAGACGTACAGCTTCTCATCGTCCAACCAGTCGTAGGCGTTGATGGCCAGATACCCCTTCTTGTCCGGATAGATCACAAAGGCATCGGTGGGATACTTGTTGCGGTAGGCCTTTAAAATTTCAGAGCGGCGATAATAGGTGGGCTCGCCGCAGCCGGACAGGTCAGGAACGGTGGGCACAGCCACAATGGTCTGGCTGCTCTCGTTCCATCCCACGATCAGGTTGCCGATTTTAGTCTTACTGCCATGGACAAAACCGTAATTAAATCGGGATACATCCTCTGTGTACCCGAAAATCAGCCGGTAGTCCCCTCCGTTTTCCACCACCTGGTCGAAAAGCTGGCGCATTTTCTTGGCATTGGCGCTGCTTTTCTCCATGTCCACCTGGGGGCCCTTAAAAATCTTGCTGAAAAATCCCATGGTTGGTTCCTCCTTGGTATCTTAATATTTCCGCGCGGCCTGTCCGCCGCGTCAGCGACCAAATTAGGTAAACAGATACATCTCGTCCAAAATAAAGATAATTTTCTATTTTTATCTTTATTATTTAAAAAAAACATCCGCCGGACCATCGGGCTGGATGATACCGACGGATTATTCTTTGTCTTTTGGGGCTGATGGACCGTTCTTGAGCCGCTCCAGGCAATCTGCAATGGCTTCAATCTGAAATTCTACCGCCGCGTCTGCTGCCTCAGGCACCAGAAACGGTAAATTTTCCGGCACGGCCCGACGGATTACCATAACTGCTAAGCTCAGATTGGTGAAGAGCCCAATGGTTTCCCGATCTGCCGTTACTCCAAAGATCTTTAAAAGGGTTCCGAACAGGCTGGCCTGTTTCTCCCGGAACACCTGATAGCTCTCCGGGGACAGCCGCCGAAACAGCATCTGCTGCTCCTCCAGCGTCATCACCGCAATGCCGTTTTGCTCGCCGTAGCAGCAGGACATCAAAAACTGACATACCCCTTCCCGCCAGCTTAAGGCCGGGTCGTCCATCAGCGACTGGGCATAGGCCAAAATCCGGGGCTGCTGAAAATAGAAGGTCTCGACGATCAGGTCCTCCTTGGTGGGAAAGAAGGTATAAAAGAAGGTGCGGGAGATGCCCACTGATCGATAGATCTCCTCCACGGTGGTATGCTGAATTCCCTTTTGCGCCATCCGTTCCAGGGCGGCAGTGATCAGAGCAGTTCGGATTCGCTCCCGATCCGCATCTGAATAGGCAACCTTCGGCATTCCCACATCCTCCAAAAATAAAGTCATTTTTATTGATTGATCTTTATTTTACGCCATACCCGTGAAAAATGCAAGGGGCAGCGTGAGTAAACGCCGCCCCTTGCAGAATCAAACCTTATTCCTCTGCTGTTTCATTGCGGATAATCTTGTGGTCCCGCAGCACCTTTTCTATCACAGTTCCGCGGATCAGCTTGAACGCCGGCTTTTTCAGCAGATTCAGAGGACCGGGCAGCTCCATCTCCAGGGGAGATTTGCCGTCCATCAGGCACACCGAGCTATCCAGCAGGCAGCGAATGTCGTACACACTGCCCCACACCTCAGGCACGCCCCGGTCCACCCCCAGCAGGCCGTAGACCGCCTCCATGGCGGTACGCACCGAATACTCGGTGGTAAACACCGTATCCCGGGGCGTCTCGGCAAACTGACCCAGGAAGGCAAAGTTGACGCAGCCGTCGGGAATCACGTCAGGCCGGTCGCCCTTGGCCCGGGGCATAAAGAAAGCGGTGATATAGGGCATCATGGTGGGCACGCACACCGCACTGTCCTCGGCCAGCTGGGGAATCAGCTCCGTCGGCACGCCCAGGTGGTAGAGCCACTCCTGGGTGATCTCCTTGCCGGTACAGTCCTTCATGGGCTTTTTGATGAAATCACCGGGCACATCGGTGAAGAGGCCATACACCCACACGCAGACCTTCTCCGGCTCCTGCTCCTTGAACTGTCCCTGGCGGTTGATGGTCCAGCTCAGCAGCCACTTGGAATCCTGGCAGCTGACGATGCCGCCGGTGACCACCTTGCCGGTGCGGGGATCCCGCTGACAGATGTTTTTGATATAGGGCAGAATCTTGTCGTCCAGAGTGGTGATGGTAGCCGACTCCCAGTTGGTCTTAGCCACATCGGAACAGAACTTCTCCGGGCGGCCAAAGGCCGGGTCCTGCTTGGCAATGTTCTTCCACAGATTCCAGCAGCCGCTGGTGCGCACCTCGGCGTCCCCGTTGGGGGCGTGGTCCTGGTCGCCGTAGATGGTCCCCTCGGTACAGGAGCCATTGGTGACAAAGACAAGGTCGTTCTCAGTAAGCACGATGCCCTGCTCCACGCCCTTTACCTTGCACTCGATGGCGGTGGCCACCTTTTTGTCCCCCTTAATGTCAAAGAGGACGTTGGTCACCTCCACGCCGAACTGGAAGTCCACTCCGGCCTCCTCCAGATACTTCTTCATGGGGAGGATCAGGGACTCGTACTGGTTATAGCGGGTGAATTTCAGGGCGCTGAAGTCGGGCAGGCCGGCAATGTGGTGGATAAAGCGCTGGAAGTAGAGCTTCATCTCCAGGGCGGAGTGCCAGTTCTCAAAGGCAAACATGGTGCGCCAGTAGAGCCAGAAGGTGGAGGAGAACACCTCGTCATCAAAGACATCCTCAATGGTCTTGTCGTACAGGTCCTCATCGGGGGTCATGAAGAGCTTGACGATCTCCATGCAGCCCTTCTGGCTGAGGTTAAACTTTCCGTCGGTGTGGGCGTCCTGGCCCCGGTTGACGGTAGCCCGACACAGGGAAAAGTTGGGGTCGTGCTTATTGAGCCAGTAGAACTCGTCCAGCACGGAAGCGCCGGGCTTCTCCAGGGAGGGGATGGAGCGGAACAGGTCCCACAGGCACTCAAAGTGGTCCTCCATCTCTCGGCCGCCCCGCATGATATAGCCCCGGGTGGGGTCGTAGATGCCGTCGCAGGCGCCGCCGGCCACGTCCATAGCCTCCAGGATGTGGATATGGGAGCCGTCCATCTGGCCGTCCCGCACCAGGAAGCAGGCCGCCGCCAGAGCGGCCAGGCCGCTGCCTACAATGTAGGCGCTCTTCTCCTCCACCCCCGCAGGCTTCTCCGGTCGGGCAAAGGCCTCGTAGTTGCCGCTGGTATAATAGATGCCCTTGGCGTTTTTCTCGTGGCGGCCCAGCTCCGTGTTGCGGTAGTCGCTGCGGTCCTGTGCCCGGCTCTCCGCCTGGGCCTCCTGCTTATTCTGTGCCGCCTTTTTCGCCAGCACTACAGCCGCTCCCGCGCCGGCAAGGCCGGCGGCTGCGGCAGTCCATTTTCCAAGATTCTTTGCCATAAGATAGCCACCTTTCTAAATCTGCGCCGTTTTCACCGCGCTGTCTCTTGATCGTGGCCTTATCCTACCCCGTTTTCCCCCGGTTTACCATTTACAAACAAAGGCCGATGATAAAAAACTTATCATCGGCCTTGATCTGTAAAGTCTCTGCCGCCACGGGCAAAATTTTGGATGGAGTTAGACACATTTCCGTGCATAGTTGTACTGATCTTCTCGGCAAGCAGCTGATGGTCGGCACTCATCCCCTGCTTGATCCAGTCCAGCATAATACCTACAAAGCTATATTTGTAAAATTCCGCAATGAAGGTCTTGTCTGCCTCGGAAATCTCCACACCCCGGCTCTGCTCGTCCACCACGCCCCGGATGAGGCCATAGGTCAGCTTGAACAGAAAGCTCTCCATCTGGTCCCGGCTGATACAGCGGTATGCGTTGAGGATAAACGGTTTATTCTCCAGTACCGCCTCAAAGATCTGCACCAGCCCCTCCTGCCAGGTGTCGTAGGTCTTCTTTCCCTGGAGCGCGCGGGAGGCATCCTCCACGCAGGCCCACTCCACCAGATCGTAGATGTCTTTGAAGTGATAGTAAAAGGCCATGCGGCTCACACCGCAGTCCTCAGTAATGTCCCGGATGGTGATCTTGTCCAGAGGCTTTTTCAGCATCATTCGCTTTAAAGATGCTTCTAGGCCCTGCTTGGTGGTGTTTGACACGGCAATCACTCCCACAAAAATGGTTGGATTTATTATACCGGAAAATGCGCCGGTTTCAATACGAACTTTTCTCCCACTGCCCTCTCCCCTGTTTTGATTGTAAACCGAGGAAATTCCAGCTATAATACAAAAAACCATTGCTCCACAGGGAGGAATCATTCCATGCAGACATCCAACGACCTGAAAACCCTGCTCTCCCGCATCGACCGCAGAGGCTACCCCGCCTACAAGGACACCAGGGGTACCTATCAATTTCCCGGTTATGTGCTGTCCATTGATCATGTCCAGGGGGACCCTTTTGCTGCCCCCTCCAAGTTGAGCATCCATGTGGACGGCCGTCAGGCCGGCTTTCCCCAAAATCTCTACCGCTTGTCCTGCCAGCGTATTGCCCTCCAGGACGAGCTGACCCGCCGCTTCGGCCACTTGGCCACCCAGTCCTCCTTCCAGGTCAAGGGCTCGGGGCACAGCGGTCTCATCTCCATTAGCCGCTGCGGACAAGAAGTATTGGAGCGCACCGCCTGCCAGCTAAATCCCAACACCGGCGGGCTCATTCTACGTCTGGAGGTGGGGTTCCCCGCCAACGGCCGAACTATCAATGCCCGGGAGCTGGAGAAAATTCTCTTCGATCTGCTCCCCCGGTGCGTGGCACAGAGCCTGTTTTACCGAAATCTGAACCAGGCCCGTCTCCAGGCCGTTGCCGACCTGGCGGAGGACCAGCAGTATATCCGGGACATACTGCCCCAGCTGGGGCTGTGCGCCTTTTTGGCTGACGGGAGCATTCTGCCCCGAGCCTCCGGCATTTCCTCCCTGCCCATGAAGAACGCCGTCCCCTTCCACTCCCCTCAGGAGCTGTCTGTCACTCTGGACTTACCCCACCGTGGCAAGATCACCGGCATGGGGATTCGGCGGGGAGTCACCCTCATTGTAGGCGGCGGCTACCACGGAAAATCCACCCTCCTCAAGGCCCTGGAGTTAGGGGTATACAACCACATTGCCGGGGATGGCCGGGAGTACGTCATCACCAACGAGAGCGCCGTAAAAATCCGTTCCGAGGATGGGCGCAGCATTCGCCGTACCGACATCTCCATGTTCATCAACGACCTGCCCAACGGCAAGGACACTGCCTCCTTCACCACGGAGGACGCCAGCGGCAGCACCTCCCAGGCGGCCAACGTGGTAGAGGCCCTGGAGGCGGGCACCTCCCTGCTGCTTATCGATGAGGATACCAGTGCCACCAACTTTATGGTCCGGGACGAGCTGATGCAGCGTGTCATCCACCGGGATATGGAGCCTATCACCCCCTTTATCGACCGGGTGCGGGAGCTCTATGAGGCGCACGGCATCTCCACCATTCTGGTGGCCGGGAGTTCAGGGGCCTACTTCCACGTGGCCGACACCATCCTCCAGATGGACCGCTATGTGCCCAGAGATATTACCGCCCTGGCCAAGCAGGAGGCTTCCGCCTTCCCGGTCTCTGCCGCACCTCTGTCTCCTGCCCCCCTGCCCAGCTTCGACCGCCGTCTGGCTCCTTCCCCGGAATTTCGTGGCGACCGGATCAAGCTTAAATCCCTGGGCCGGGACGGGGTATCCATCAACCGTGAGACCATCGACCTGCGGTATGTGGAACAGCTGCGGGACGGAGAGCAGTCCGCCGCCCTGGGCTACGCCATGGTGTACGCCCAGCAGCACCTGATGGATGGGAGACACACTCTGCGCCAGATCGTGGCAGAGCTGGAGACTCTGTTGGATGAAAAAGGTCTGGAATCCCTGTGTGGAGGGCGCTCCGGCGTGTCCTTTCTGGCCCGGCCCCGGGCCCAAGAGCTTTTTGCCTGCTTTAACCGCTATCGAGCCTTACAGCTATAAGGTGCAGCAAGTCTTTTTCCCTTACGAAAATGTGCCGCAGAGCAGCTGCTCTGCGGCGCATTTGGTTTCCTGGGAAATCAGAAGAATACTTGCTTGTCCACGGGGGCTGTGCTGGCAATGAGTTTTCCTTTACGGTAATTGCGCAAGATGGGCGCATCGTAGTTCAAAGCGTCGTACCAGTCCTTGGCATCCAGGATGACAAAGTTGGCGTCCTTACCCTCTGCAACACCGTAGTCATCCCCCAGGTGGAGGGTGCGGGCGGCATTGGTGGTGACGAAGCGGTAGGAGTTTACGATCTCGTCATAGCCCAGCATATGGCCGGTATACAGGCCCATAAACACCTGGTCACGCATCTTGGCGTTTCCCAGGGGATTCCAGGGATCGAAGATATCGTCGGAGCCGAAGGAGACGTTGATTCCCTCATCGGTGAGCTCCTTCACCCGGGTCATGCTGCGGCGCTTGGGATAGGTATCGGCCCGTCCGCCCAGGTGAACATTGACGCAGGGGTTGGCCACAAAGTTGATGCCGGAGAGCTTGAGGATGCGCATGAGTCGGATGACATAGGCGTTGTTGTAGCTGTGCATGGCGGTGGTGTGGGAGGCGGTGACCATATCCCCCATGCCGGTTTCATAGGCCCGGGTGGCCAGGGTCTCCAGGCCCCGGGAGGCCTCGTCGTCGATCTCGTCGCAGTGGACGTCGATGAGCTTGTTGTACTTCTGAGCCAGGTCGAAGCAGATGTTCAGGGACTCCACGGAGTACTCCCGGGTAAACTCAAAGTGAGGGATGGCGCCCGCCGCATCGGCACCCATCTTCAGGGCCTGCTCCAGAAGCTCCGCCCCCTTGGGATAGCTGAGGATGCCGTACTGAGGGAAGGCCACGATCTGGATGTCCATGTAATCCCGGACCTCCTCCCGTAGCTCCAGGATAGCCTCCAGGGCGGTGAGCTTGGGATCGTTGATATCCACGTGAGTACGCACATACTGGATGCCGTTGGCTGCCTGCATGCGGATGGCCTTGTTGACCCGCTCCTTCACCTCCTGCTTGGTGAGGAAGGGCTTGTACTCCTCCCAGCACTGAATGCCCTCAAACAGGGTACCGGTGAGGTTCCAGCGGGGACGGCCTGCGGTCAGGCAGGTGTCCAGGTGCACATGGGACTCCACAAAGGGGGGCAGCACCATCTTGCCTGCGCAGTCGGTAACCGTCTCCTCCCCGGGGATGGGCTCCAGGTTGGGGGCGATCTGTGCAAATTTCCCGTCGGTGACCCGAATGTCCACCGTATCCTGGGCGTTGCCCAGGTGCAATTCCTTTAACAGCATAGCCTTTCCTTCCTCTCTATATCATTTTATCGTTTCTTTCCCAGCAGCTCACCCACAAAGAAGCAGATGGCTGCCACGATCATAGCGTTCAGAGCGGCAATACCCCAGTGCAGGGTATTGGCCACCGCCGCGCCCAGCACGATACCGGCAATGTTGAACCAGTTGACCGCGGCAGTCTGACCACCGGCGGCAAACTTTTTGCGGTTTTTCAAGAAATCCAGGATCACAATGGCACCGATGGGAGGCAGGGCGCAGTTGAGAATGTTCAGCCAGCCCACAAAGTTCCAGTACAGCCAGATAGCCAGAGCGGTTCCCACAATGCCGGCGATCCAGGTGGTGAATTTCATCCGCACGCCGGAGACGTTGGAGATGGCCAGGCCGCCGGTGTACAGAGCGTTGTTGTTGGTGGTCCAGATGTTGGCGCCCAGCACGATGAGCGCGGGGATGGCCAGCCCCTGGGCAATCATGACATAGAAGATGTCGTCCTTGCCGGTGAAGGCGCCGCCCACCGCGCCGAAGCAGAACATCAGGGTATTTCCCAGGAAAAAGGCAATGACAGTGGTCCACACAGCGATCTTGCTGTTTTTGGCAAAGCGGATAAAGTTGGGAGTGGCGGTACCGCCGGAGATAAAGGAGCCGATGACATAGCCAATGCCGGTCATCAAGGTAATGCCGCCGGCAGACTGGGCAAAGATGGCAGCAAGTCCGCCGCCTTCGCTGGTGGCGGTGATCATGGAGTACATGCCCAAAATCACGATGAGGGGCACGGAGATATAGCTGACGATCTCCAGGGCCTTCATGCCGGTGGCGGCGGTAGCGGTCATCAGCAGGCCGGCGATGATGGTGAGGACCCACTCATTGACCCCCATTAACTGGGCGGCAGGGATGGAGAACATGGCCACACCCACACCGAACCAGCCGATCTGGGTAAAGCCCAGAATGGCGGAGGACAGATAGGAGCCCTTCTCACCAAAGGTGCGGCGGCACAATAGGTCCATGGTCATGCCGGTCTCGGAGCCGATATAGGCCAGGATACCGCAGTAGGCGGACAGAATCACGCCGCCGATGAGGCAGGCCCAGAAAAACCCGGACAGGTCCAGACCGTTGCCCAGCTTAGCGCCCACGCTCATGCTGGCGGAGAAAAAGGTAAAGCCCAGCATGACGAAGAACATATTCCAAAAGCCTTTTCGAGCCGACTCGGGCACCGCCTCCAGGGAGTAGTCGGCGTCTACCTGAGTATTCTTTGGTTCTTTTTCGTCTTTTTTCATCACTTACAATCACCCTCTGTTTTCAATTTAAAACCTTACAACAGCTATTTACTATATCATAAGACTGGAATTGCTGTCCACATTTTCACTCTCTTCCTTTCTCAGGAAAATGCCGAAAAATATCCCGTTCTGTGAGGTATCTTGCACCAAGATATCCGTTTACATTCTTCCAGGCAATATCTCTTCTCCTGTCCTCAGCCCATAAAAAGCCCCGGCTCCGACCTTCAGGCCGGACCGGGGAATTGTGGATTTATGGATATGACATTTTCAGGCGGGACTCAGCGCAGGAAGGTCTGCACATGCAGACCGGTTTTCCGGCTGAGAAAGCCGCAGAACTCACGGACGCTTCTGCCCTCCAGGCCGCTCTTATCATAGGCCTGAGCATGGTTTTTGCCAAGGATCAGGATGATATAATCCTTGGTCTCCACCAGCGCCTGGACCTTGGTATACTGCCACTGGGTCTGAACGCCGGCGACCTCTGTTTCAAAGTAATCGGGATAGAACCGGGCCCGGTGGACCTCTGCCCCAGGCGGCGTCTTTCGCATGGCGAACAGCGCATCCAGGTAGTCCCCTTTCCATTGCAGAAACAGGACCAGCAGGATTACCGTCAAATAGATTCCTCGACGCCATATATTCTGGGATGTGTCCATAACCGTGCCCAGAGCCAGGACAACCAGTCCCAGCAAAAGCAGCCACTCACACCAAGTGGTTTTTTTCCGCATGGTCTTACGTAGCGCCTTGGACATAGCGGCCAGCGTCTTGTGGTCATACACCGTTTTACAGGTAAACTCCATATAGGCCCCCTTCTGCTTACTTTACTATATGGCGACAGTATAACAGTCCGCCACTTATACGCCAAGGAAGTCCTTCTTAATTTCATCTTAAGTTCTATAAAGGTTATTTAAAATGGAAGATGCGGTTGTATTGTTTGAAATTTCTTGTTATGATAGAGGAAATCGGCAGGCCTTTTGCCTGACCTCAGCCAGCCGTGCAGAGCCCTGCACGGCTTTTTCGCCGGACCTTTAACAAAATAGGTACGTTGAACATGCCCCTAGCCTGCTCCGGCAGCCAAAAAGGCTGAATATTCCGGCAGGAAGATTCCCCTGTGAATGACGCAGCAGCGGGGCCGCTGACTTTTCCATCTCCCACAACAGAAAGGATCGATGAAAATGGCCGCACTCTACACTGTGATCGTCGCCGACGACGAGGATGAACTTCGGGAAGCCGTATGCACCATGATTCCCTGGGAGGACTACGGGTTTTGCCTGGTAGGAAACGCCAGCAACGGTCTGGACGCCCTCCAGCTGGTGGAAAAACACGAGCCCGATCTCTTGCTTACGGATATCCGCATGCCCTTTATCTCCGGCATCGAGCTGGCACGGCAGGTGCGGGAAATTCGTCCTGCCACCAATATCGCCTTTCTCAGCGGCTACGACGATTTTGAATACGCCAAACAGGCCATTCAGTACAACATCATCAGCTATATGCTCAAACCGCTGACACTGGAGGGCCTGGCCGCCGAGCTGCGCAATATCCGCCAGAAGATCGACGCCCAGTTTGCCCTCTTCCGGCAGGCCGTTCCCCGGGCGGACGAACAGGACCTGCGCGCTGCCTTTCTGATGCCTCTGGTTCTGGACGACTATCCCGACCCGGATGGTGCGGCCCAGGCCGAGACTCTGGCTCGGCAGTGCGGCCTTCTGCGGGATGCGGACGACCACCCCTACTATACCGTCATGGTATCTATCCTTCTCAATGAGGACGGCTCCAACTGCACCGACCCATCCTTCGTATCTTCCGTGCACACCCTCTCGGAAAAGTATCTGCGGGGCTCCAGCTTCTTTGCCTCCGGCAAAGTCATCTCGGTGCTGCTGGGCAACCCCTCTGATTTTGAGGAGTATCTGCACATTCTGGCCGATGAGATCCCCCAGATGGCCTCCCGTGTTCTGGGTAAGCGCTGCCGCATCGGCGTCAGCCGCACCGCCCACTCCCTCACGGCACTGCACGACGCCTACCGGGAAGCCATGGAGGCCCTGCGCCAGGGGGACAAAACGGAGGCCGGTGCCCAATTTATCAGCGACCTGGCCCCCGCGGTAAAGGGTGGAAACCTTCTTTGTAAGCGGGCGCTGGACACCTTGGATCAAAACTATATGGACCCGGACCTCTCCCTGGTCTCTCTGAGCGGAATGCTGGACGTCAGCCCCAACCATCTCAGCGCCTGTATTAAAAAGTACGCCGGTGAGACCTTCATCAACATTCTGATCCGCAAACGCATGGAGGCGGCTCAGGATCTTCTGAGCACCTCTTCCCTGAAAATCCAGGAGATCGCCCAGCGGTGCGGCTACACCGATCAGCACTACTTCAGCTACTGTTTTAAAAAGTACTGCGGCGAATCCCCCAACGCCATGCGCCGCCGTCTGGATCTGGCAAAGGCGGGTGAGCCCTCTTGAAGCAGAACTCCCCCCGCACCGGGGTGCGGATCACCACCATCCTGGTCTCCATGGTAGTGGGTGTGGTGGCCATCATCCTGTGCTGCTGCATCTTTCTGTTCTTGGACCGCTACCGCAGCGCTATGGTGCAAAGCGCCCGTACCAGCAGCGCTCAGGCTGTCTCCCAGGTATCCAACACGGTGGGCAATTATCTGCGGGATATGGACCAGGCCATGACCCTTGTGGAGCAATCTATGCTGGAGCAAGAGGCCGACCGGGATGAACTTCTGGCAGCGTTTTTGGAATTCCGGCCCGACGTGGTGGCCGTTACCAGCTACTCCGCCGGGGGAGAGCTGCTGGACTGCTGGTCTCCCGGACGTCAGCCCAAGGAGGAGATCTATCAAAATCTCTCCTTTGATCTGGGAAAAGCCCTTAATTCCCAGACCGCTTACATGACAGCTCCCCACGTAGAGACTATCTTCGAGAGCTACTACCCCTGGGTGGTCACCATGACCGCCCCTCTGGCCCAGGGCGGCGAGGCGGCCTGGGTCTCCCTGGACCTGAGTTTTTCCAGCATCTCCAGCTACATCAATAATGTAAGCATCGGCCAGCGGGGCTACTGCTTTCTCATCGACCGGGACGGCAACATCATCTATCACCCCCAGCAGCAGCTGCTGTATGCCGGGCTGAAATCGGAAAATATGGAGGCTCTCTCTGCCCTCAAAGACGGCACCTATGTGGATGACACCGTGATCTACTGCCTGACCAGCGTGGCGGGCAGCGACTGGCGGATCGTGGGTGTGAGCTATGTCGATGAGCTGGTCAACCGAAACGTGCGGGATATGATCCGCCTGTCCGGTATGCTGGCCGTGGTGGTCCTGGCGGCCGCCCTGCTCACCAGCTGGCTGCTCTCCCGCCTGCTGGACCGCCCCCTGCGGGGACTGGCCTCCGCCATGGAGAGCTTTGAGGCCGACGCCGACCACTTTACCTACCGCCCTGTGGGCGGAACCCGGGAGGTACGGGAGCTGTCCGACTCCTTCGGCCACATGGTGCTGCGCATCCAACAGCTTATGACCACGGTACGTGAGGAGGAGGTCAACCTGCGCAAAACGGAACTCAAAGCTCTCCAGGCGCAGATCAACCCCCACTTCCTTTACAATACTCTGGACTCCATCGCCTGGATGTGCGAGCAGGGGCGCAATGCCGACGCGGTGAAAATGGTCCATGCTCTGGCCCGGCTGTTCCGCATCAGCATCAGCAAGGGCCACGAGCTGATCCCCATTTCCAAAGAGATTGAGCATGCGGAGAGCTACCTGCAAATCCAGAAATACCGCTACAAAAATCAGTTTACCTATCAGTTTGATGTGGACCCGGCCTGTCTGGATTACTACTGCAATAAGATCACCCTTCAGCCCATCATTGAAAACGCCATCAACCACGGTCTGGATCTGCTGGTGGACGAGGGCTCCATCCTTGTACAGGTACGTCAGGATGGGGAGGATATCGTGTTCTCCGTTCAGGATAATGGAGTGGGCATGAGCCCCGAGCAGATCGACTCCATTCTTCAGCACGGACCCAAGGACCGCACCGGCATCGGCATAAAAAACGTGAATGACCGTCTGAAAATCTACTTTGGAAAGCAGTACGGTCTGCATATCACCAGCGAATTGGACGTGGGCACCTGTGTGGAGATCCGCATGCCCAAGATACAGGAGGGAACCTATGAAGCGAAATAAATGGGCTGCCCTGAGCGCGGCGCTGACCCTCTCTGTGTTGTGCGGCTGCACGGCAAGCATTGCTCCCTCCACCCAGCACACCGTGGCCATTGTAGCCAAATCCACGCAAACCGAGTTCTGGCTGTCCGTCTTTGCCGGAGCGGAGGCCGCCGCCACTGAGTATAACCTCCAGCTCACCATTACCGGTCCCCAGGCAGAGGAGGACTACGAGACCCAAAATGAGATGGTAGCCGATGCGGTGGAGTCCGGCGCAGAGGCCCTGGTTTTCTCCGCCATCGACTATGAGAACAACGCCGCTGCCATCGACGCTGCCGCTCAGGCGGGGCTGCAAATCGTGGCCATTGACAGCAACGTAGCCTCCGATGCGGTCAGCACCTACATCGGCACGGACAACTACGCCGCCGGGCAGATGGCCGCCCAGGCTGCTCTGGATCGGATCAGCGGTCCTCTCAAGGTGGGGATCATCAACTACGACATCAGCAGCGCCAACGGCCAGGAGCGTGAAAAGGGTGCGGTAGACACCTTTACCCAGAGCGGCCGGGCGGAAATCGTATCCGTTATCAATACACTGGCCGAGGCAGGTCACGCCCAGACCGACACCGCCGCTCTTTTGAAGCAATATCCACAGATCAATGTCCTTCTGGCCTTCAACGAGCCTACCAGTGTAGGCGCAGCCAATGCGGTAGAATCTCTGGGACTCTCCGAAGATGTGTTCCTGGTAGGCTTTGACTCCAACGTGGCTACCGTGGACGGCTTGCAGGAAGGCAGCGTAGATGCTCTGATTGTGCAGAATCCTTACGCCATGGGCTATTTAGGGGTGGAAAGTGCCTATAAACTGCTGTCTGGCCAGAGTTCCTCTCTGGAGCGAACGGTGGACACTTCCACCAAAATCGTAGATCGTCGAAACCTGTTTACCATGGATAGCCAAAAAGCATTGTTCGCTTTTGAGCAGCGAGCTGTTGATTAAAGTGCACAATTTTTTCTTGCATTGTTTTTGCACATTGTTGTAGTGGCATAATTTTTTACCCTTCTTTCGGTGAAATTTATACTTGTTTTTCCAGTTGTCTTTTAATAAAATTAGACATGTGAGATGGAGTCAACAGGAAAGACTCTGTACAATTTACACAGAAAAGGAGAATCATTATGAAGAAAGCTCTTGCACTGACCCTGGCCGCTACCATGGTCCTGGGCCTGGCCGCCTGCGGCAGCAGCGGTAACGGTTCCGGCTCCGGTTCTGGTTCCGGCTCCGGCGGCGACAGCACCACCGTCGCCAACAAGGACAAGCCCGTTGTTTGGTACAACCGCCAGCCCTCCAATAGCTCCACCGGCGAGCTGGACATGAACGCTCTGCAGTTCAACGACAAGACCTACTACGTGGGCTTCGACGCCAACCAGGGCGCTGAGCTCCAGGGTCAGATGATCAAGGAGTACATCGAGAAGGCCATCAAGGACGGCGTTGAGATCGACCGCAACGGCGACGGCGTGATCGGCTACGTGCTGGCCATCGGCGACATCGGCCACAACGACTCCATCGCTCGTACCCGCGGCGTGCGTAACGCTCTGGGCACCGCTGTGGAGAAGGACGGCGCCACTGACAGCTCCCCCGTGGGCACCAACGTAGACGGCACCGCCACTGCTGTTAAGGACGGCTCCATCGAGGTAGACGGCAAGACCTACAAGGTTCGCGAGCTGGCCTCTCAGGAGATGAAGAACTCCGCCGGCGCCACTTGGGACGCCGCCACCGCCGGTAACGCCATCGGCACCTGGTCCGCCTCCTTCGGCGATCAGATCGACATCATCGCCTCCAACAACGACGGCATGGGCATGTCCATGTTCAACGCCTGGTCCAAGGAGAACAAGGTTCCCACCTTCGGTTATGACGCTAACTCCGATGCCGTTGCCGCTATCGCGGAAGGTTACGGCGGCACCATCAGCCAGCACGCTGACGTTCAGGCTTACCTGACCCTGCGCGTTTTGCGCAACGCTCTGGACGGCGTGGACATCGACACCGGTATCGGCACCGAGGATGACGCCGGCAACGTGCTCAGCTCCGACGTGTACAAGTACGTGGCTGAGGAGCGCTCCTACTACGCTCTGAACGTGGCTGTCACCGCTGAGAACTACAAGGACTTCCTGGATTCCACCGTGACCTACGCTCCCGTTTCCAACCAGCTGGATGCTACCAAGCACCCCGAGAAGTCCGTGTGGCTGAACACCTACAACGCCGCCGATAACTTCCTGGGCTCCACCTACAAGCCCCTGCTGCAGAAGTATGACGACCTGCTGAACCTGAAGGTCGAGTACGTGGACGGCGACGGCCAGACCGAGTCCAACATCACCAACCGTCTGACCAACCCCGGCGCTTATGACGCTTTCGCCATCAACATGGTGAAGACCGACAACGCTGCTTCCTATACCGCTATTCTGAACCAGTAATTCAGCTGCGTGGACAGCTTGTCCGCTATGATTAAGAACATGTAACCATTTGCTATTAGGGAGAAGGAATTCTCCGTCCGGGAAAAGTCACTCTCCGTACGGCAGAAGCCCTTCTCCCTAATAGCTGCTATGAAACGAACCATTCGGCAGAATCAGATTTTTCGCTGAAACTGCTAATATGTTTAAACAGGAGTAACGAGAATGGCAGATGCGAAAGACGATATTGTCCTGTCAATACGAGGTATGAGCAAGTCTTTCGGTCGAAACCGAGTGCTTGACCACATCAACCTGGACATCAAGCGGGGAACCGTGATGGGTTTGATGGGTGAGAACGGCGCCGGTAAGTCGACGATGATGAAATGCCTGTTCGGCACCTATCAGAAGGACGAGGGAAAAATTTACTTAAACGGCAAGGAAATTAGTTTTTCCGGCCCCAAGGACGCCTTGGAAAATGGAATCGCCATGGTTCACCAGGAGCTGAACCAGTGCCTGGAGCGGAATGTCATCGACAATCTGTTTCTGGGCCGCTACCCCACCAATTCTGTGGGCGTAGTGGACGAGGGCGGAATGAAGAAGAAAGCTTCCGAGCTGTTCCGTAAGCTTGGCATGACGGTGAACCTCACCCAGCCCATGCGGAACATGTCCGTTTCTCAGCGGCAGATGTGTGAGATTGCCAAGGCAATCTCCTACAACTCCCAGGTCATCGTTTTGGACGAGCCCACCTCCTCCCTGACAGTTCAGGAGGTAGATAAGCTGTTTGAAATGATGCGGATGCTGAAGTCTCAGGGTATCTCCCTGATCTACATCTCCCACAAGATGGACGAGATCTTTGAGATCTGCGATGAGATCTCGGTC
>CAJLCG010000003.1 GCA_905205085.1 uncultured Oscillospiraceae bacterium | reverse complement strand
AATCCGCAGGATTCCAAGGCACTTTTCTACTTAAAACATGGAAAAGAGGTTCATCTGGCTCGTTTCGGGTAAATCTCCGAAGGCGCCAGCCTCCTTCAGCAGTTCGATGTGCGTTTTCGAGACCTTCGGACAGGCCGCAGACACCTCTTCAATGGAGATAAACTCCTTTCCCTCCCGCTGCTCGGCCAGGGACAGGGCCGCCGTCTCGCCCAGGCCCGCCACCGACACAAAGGGCGGGATGAGGGCGTTGTTCTCCAGGTCCATCTTGAAGTGGATAGCGTCGGACTGGTAGATATCCATACGCCGGAAGGTAAAGCCACGGAGATAGAACTCGTAACACACCTCCAGCGTGGTGAGCATGTCCTGTTCCACGGCGGAGGCATCCTTGTCCTTGGCGATGATCTCCCGCATCTTCTTCTGGCACACATCCATCCCCCGGCACATGTAGGCCTCGTCAAAGGCCTTGGCCCGGATGGAGAAGTAAGCGGCGTAGAAGGCCAGGGGCCGGTGGACCTTGAACCAGGCAATGCGGAAGGCCATCATCACGTAGGCCACGGCGTGGGCCTTGGGGAACAGGTAGGCGATCTTCTTACAGGAGCCAATGTACCACTCGGGCACCCCGTGCTCCCGCATCTCGTCCTCGGCCCCCTCGGGCAGGCCCCTGCCCTTACGCACTGCCTCCATGATCTTGAAGGAGCGCTTGGGGTCCATACCCTTGGAAATGAGAAACAGCATGATATCGTCACGGCAGCCGATGGCCTCGCTGACCTTGGCCGTGCCGGAGGTAATCAGGTCCTTGGCGTTGCCCAGCCACACGTCGGTGCCGTGGGAGAAGCCGGACAGCCGCACCAGGATATCAAACTGGTCGGGCTGGGTGTCCTCCAGCATGCCGCGGACAAAGCTGGTGCCGAACTCCGGGATGGCTGTGCCTCCCGTGGGGCCCAGAATCTTGTCGTTCTCATAGCCCAGGGCCTTGGAGGACTGGAAGATGGACATGGTGTCCTTGTCGTCCAGAGGGATATCGGTACGGGCGTTCACCCCGGTCAGGTCCTCCAGCATGCGGATCATGGTGGGATCATCGTGCCCCAGCATGTCCAGCTTCAGGAGGTTACTCTCCATGGAGTGATATTCGAAATGGGTTGTGACAATGTCGCTGTTGGGGTCGTCGGCGGGGTGCTGGACAGGACAGAAGTCGTAGATCTCCTTGTCCTGGGGGATGACCACCATGCCGCCGGGGTGCTGGCCGGTGGTGCGCTTGACGCCGGTGCAGCCGATGGCCAGCCGGTTCTCCTCCGCCTTGGAGGCCATCTTGCCCCGCTCGTCCAGGTACTTCTTTACATAGCCGAAGGCAGTCTTTTCCGCCACGGTGCCGATGGTACCGGCACGGAACACGTGAGTCTGACCAAACAACTCGAAGGTATACTTGTGGGCGCTGGACTGGTACTCGCCGGAAAAGTTCAGGTCGATATCAGGCACCTTGTCGCCGCCGAAGCCCAGGAAGGTCTCAAACGGAATATTGAAACCGTCCTTCATGTAGGGCGTGCCGCAGATGGGGCACACCGCGTCGGGCATGTCCGCCCCGCAGCCGTAGGGGTGGGCGGGGTCCTGGGCGTAGTCGAAGTCGGAGTGCTTACACTTGGGGCAGCGGTAGTGGGCGGGCAGGGAGTTTACCTCCGTGATGCCCGACATGAAGGCCACCAGAGAGGAGCCTACCGATCCACGGGAGCCCACCAGATAGCCGTGCTCCAAGGAGTTCTGCACCAGCTTCTGGGCGGACATGTAGATGACGTCGTATTTACACCGGATGATGTCGCCCAGCTCCACGTTAATGCGGTCCACCACGATCTGGGGAGGCTCGTCGCCGTAAAGTTCGTGGGCTTTCCCCCATACCAGGCGCTTCAGTTCTCCGTCTGAGTCCTCCAGCTTCGGGGCGAACAGGCCCTGAGGCAGAGGCTTGATGGGGTCGCACCAGTCGGCAATCAGGTTGGTATTCTTTACCACCACCTCATAGGCCTTCTCCTTGCCCAGATAGGCAAACTCCTGGAGCATCTCGTCGGTGGTTTTGAAGTAGATGGGCAGGGCCTCGTCCGCGTCCTCAAAGCCCTTGGAGGCCAGCAGGATATGGCGGTAGATCTCATCCTCCGGGTCCAGGAAGTGGACGTCGCCGGTGGCGCACACCGGCTTGCCCAGCTCCTCCCCCAGCCGCACCACGGTGCGGTTGAAGTCCCGCAGCTCCTCCTCGCTGCGGACCATGCCCTTGCGGAGCATGAACATGTTGTTGCAAATGGGCTGGATCTCCAAAAAGTCGTACCAGGAGGCGATACGCTTAAGCTCCTCCCAGTCCTTGTCCGCCGTCACCGCCTGGAACAGCTCGCCCGCCTCACAGGCCGAGCCGATGATCAGCCCCTCCCGGTTCTCGTTGATCACCGACTTGGGCATGATGGGGTAGCGCTTGAAGTGCTCCAGGTGGGCCAGGGAGATGAGCTTATAGAGATTGCGCAGGCCCGTCTGGTTCTTGGCCAGCACGATGAGGTGCTTGGGCTGCCGCCGGGCCTTTCCCCCCTTGCGCAGCTTGGGCATAGCGGCGTTGATGTCCTCCAGACGGTGGACTCCCATGGCCTCCAGCTTCTCAAAGAAGGGGGGCAGCATATAGGCCACCGTAGCCGCGTCGTCGCTGGCCCGGTGGTGGTTGAAGGCGGGCAGCTGAAGGTACTCGGCCACAATGTCCAGCTTATATTTACCCAGCTCCGGCAGCAGGTTCTGAGCCAGAATCAGGCTGTCAATGGAAGGATTGGTGAAGGGGATACCGTATTTCCGGCACCCGGTGGAGATAAAGCCCATGTCAAACTCCGCGTTGTGGGCGGCCAGAGGCCGGTCCCCCACGAAGTCCAAAAAGGCCCGCAGGGCCTCCTCCTGGGAGGGGGCCCCCACCAGCATCTCGTCGGTGATGCCGGTGAGATGGATGATCTCCGGGCTGAGGATGCGACCGGGGGCCACGAAAGTGTTGAAGGTTTCGGTGACCTCTCCGTTTTTCAGCACTGCCGCGCCGATCTCGATGATGACCTCCCGGCGCTTGTCCAGGCCGGTGGTCTCAATATCAAAGCAGACGATTTCCTGGGAAAAGTCCTGGCAGGGCTGGCCGTGGACCACCACTCGGTCGTCCACGTCGTTGATGAAGTAGGCCTCCACACCGTAGAGGAGCTTAATGTTTTTGGCCGAGTGCCAGGCGTCCGGGAAGGACTGGGCCACGCCGTGGTCAGTGATGGCGATAGCCCGGTGGCCCCAGGCCTCCGCCCGCTTTACCACATTGCGCTCCGGCCCCAGCTTGGGCCCCACGGCGGTGAGGGCGTCCATGGCGGACATGGTGGTGTGCAGATGGAGCTCCACCCGCTTCTCCGGGGCGTTGTCCATGCGCATGACCTTCTTTCCGGCCATCACCGCCACCGGCTCCAGCACCATATCGCCGTAGAAGCGGTCCATATTCAGCCGCCCCTGGATGACAAGGTGCATCCCTTTCTTCACCCCGTCCACCAATGGTTTGGCCTCGTCTGCCTGAGGAAAGAACTTGCTCACCCGGATGGAGCCGGTGTAGTCGGTGACGTCAAAGGCCACCACCCAGGAGTTACGCTTCTTGAGCTCCCGGTTTTCGATGGCGAACACGTCGCCCTCGATGACCACCATGCCCATGTCCAGCTCCAGCTCCCCGATGGGCACCGGGGCGCGCTTAATGACCTTGCCGAAGATGGCCCGGCCATTGTCCTTCTTCTCCCCTTTTTTCCCGGAGGCAGAGGGCGCAGCCCGCTTCACCTTCTTCAGGGCGGCGGCCCGGATGGCCTCCGCCCGGGCAAAGGCGTCCTGGGGCTCCTGGGGCTTTTGCGGTTCGGCAGGAGCCGCCGCAGGCTGCTCCTGGGCGGCGTTCGGCGCGGCAGGCTGGGCCGGGGGCGCACTCTGCGGGGCAGGCTGAGGAGCCGGGGGCGTCACCGCCTCCGGCTTCTTCTCTGCAACGGTCTTGAGCTTAACGGAGTTTAACCCGTAGCACCGGGCCACCGCCTCCTCCGCCTGGGCGATGAGGTTGGGCCCGGCCCCGCCGCCTCCCTCCACCGTCACCACCGCGCTGCGGCTTTTCCGGTCGATGGCCGCCTCTACGATCAGCCACCCCTCCATGGCGTTGACAAACTCCTGCCACTGGTTCAGGGCGGCGAACATCTCTAAAAAGGGTATCTTCTGGGACATTGCGCCTCTCCTTTGTGTCTGCGATTAAAGTGTATCGATGAGGGCGAACAGCTCGTCCACCAGCTGGTCCTGGGGCACCTTCTTGATGATCTGGCCCTTCTTGAACAGAAGGCCCTCCCCTACGCCGCCGGCGATGCCGCAGTCAGCGGCGCTGGCCTCGCCGGGGCCGTTGACCACGCAGCCCATGACCGCCACGGTGATGGGCTTGTCCACGGCTTTCAGCCGCTCCTCCACCTCCCCGGCCAGGGAGATGAGGTCGATGCGGGTGCGCCCGCAGGTGGGACAGGACACCAGCTCGGCACCCTCTTTGCGGATGCCCGCCGCCTTCAAAATGTCCCGGGCGGCATAGACCTCCTCCACCGGATCGGCGGACAGGGATACCCGCATGGTGTCGCCGATGCCCAGAGCCAACAGACCTCCGATGCCCACGGCGGATTTCAGGGTTCCCATGCGGACGGTGCCCGCCTCAGTCACGCCAATATGTAAAGGATAATTGCTTTCCTGCGACATGATCTGATAGGCTTTCATGGTCATGGGCACGCTGGAGGATTTCAGCGACACGCAGATATCGTCAAAGTCGAATTTGTTGAGGAGCCGAATGTGGCCGAAGGCGGATTCCACCATGGCCTCGGGGCACACGCCGCCATATTTGGCCAGCAGGGGCTTCTCCAGAGAGCCGCCGTTCACCCCGATGCGGATGGGAATGTTCTTCTGGCGGCAGGCATCAGCCACCGCCTTCACCCGGTCCTCACTGCCGATGTTGCCCGGGTTGATGCGCACCTTGTCCGCCCCGGCGGCAATGGCCTCCAGGGCCAGCTTGTAGTCGAAGTGGATGTCCACCACCAGGGGCAGAGGGCACTGCTCTTTGATCTTACCAACTGCCTTGGCGGCCGCCATGTCGGGCACCGCCACCCGGATGATCTCGCACCCGGCAGCGGCCAGCTCTCGGATCTGACGCAGGGTGGCCTCCACGTCGTCGGTGCGGGTGTTGGTCATGGACTGGATGGACACCGGCGCGCCGCCGCCCACCAGGACGTTGCCTACTTTGATCTGCTTGGTCATGTCTGTTCTCCTCCTCCCGTCCGGGGCTTTGCCCCGGAACCCCACCCGCTTTTTGTAAAAAGCGGGACAAAAACTTTCGGGTGCAAAATTACATTTTGCACGAGTTTGGTTTCCTTTGCAATCTGAAACAAATGCCAGAAGCAAACCGAAGGTTTGCGCGAAAGCTCTTTTGCCCCTAATTCTGCAAGGAAAGCAAAGGCCAAAAACCCATTTACGTACGAACTTACCTAATTGCATGGGTTTTCATTGTATCTGCATCCTGCAAGAAACACCGGAAGCAAACCGTTAGGTTTGCGCCAAAGCTCTTTTGGTCCTTTTCTCTCGAGAAAAGGACTCAGCGGGCAATGATCTTGCCAATGTCGCTGAAAGTGACCATCAACATCAAAGTCATCAGGGCCGCCAGCCCCGCCAGATGGACATACCCCTCATACTTGGCGTCGATCTTCCGCTTAAACAGCGTGTACAGCACCCCGTTGAGCAGCAGGAAGAACACCCGGCCGCCGTCCAGAGCCGGCAGAGGCAGCAGATTCATCACCGCCAGGTTCACCGCGATCAGAGCCGCAAGCCAAAGCAGATTCTGGATGGCCGCGCCCACGCTGGCCGACTGGCTGCCCACCTGGGACATGGTGTCCACGATACCCACCGGGCCGGACAGATCCTTGATGCCTACCGCGCCCCGCACCAGGTCGCCCAGGCTCACCCACACCAGACGCACGTAGTCCACCGTGGTATTCCAGCTGTAAACCAGCTTGGTGCCCAAACCGGCGGGCAGCACCTGCGCGCCGATCGTGATACCACGGTAGTTGGTGGTGTTGCCCTCCTCATCGGTACGCTCCTGCCGGGGCAGAGAGACGTCGTCCAGATATACCTTTTCGCCGTCGCGCTCCACCACCAAGTCCATGGTGTCCCCCGCCCGGCCCATATAGAACTGGGCGTTGCCGTAGGTCAGCACCTTGTGGCCATCTACTGACAGGAAACGGTCGCCCTCCTGGAGGCCGCAGTCCTCGGTGCCGTAGCCCTCCATAGCCCCGGAGTAGACTTCTTGGTAAAAGCCCTGGGCGGGGGCATAGAGAACCAGCACGATAATAAGGCCGGTAAGGAAGTTCATAAAGGCGCCCGCCACCAGCACGATCACCTTTTTCCACCCCGCCGCGTTACCGAAGGCCCGGGGGTCGTCCGACTCCTCGTCCTCCCCCTCCATGGCGCAGTAGCCGCCGATGGGCAGCAGGCGAAGGCTGTAAAGGGTCTCCCCTTTCTCCCGTTTGAACAGCGCGGGTCCCATTCCGATGGAAAACTCATTGACCCGGATGCCGAACAGTTTGGCAGTGATGAAGTGACCAAATTCGTGTACGGCGATGAGCACGCCGAACATGAGGATAGCAACAAGAATATAGACCATAGGACCTCCAAAAAAAGCAGCCAGAAATAAGGGGTTTCGTCACGCGGACAGCACGGCCTCCCGGGCCGCGGCGTCGGCCTCCAGCACCTGAGTCATGGACGGGTCCTGGATGACCTTCACCTGCTCCATGGCCCGGCGCACCCGGTCTGCGATATCCAAAAAGCCGATCTTGCCCTCCAGGAAGAGGGCTACCGCGGCCTCGTTGGCTCCGTTGAGGATGGCTCCGGCAGTACCGCCGGTCTTTGCCGCCTCCAGAGCCAGAGCCAGACACTGGAAGGTCTCTGTGTCAGGCTGTGCGAAGGTAAGGGGACCGCAGGAACACAGGTCCAGAGGCGTGGCGGGACCCACCACACGCTCCGGCCAGGTGAGGGCGTACTGGATGGGCAGACGCATGTCCGGCGTACCCATCTGGGCAATCATTGCGTTATCACAGTATTCCACCAGGGAGTGAATGATACTCTCCCGATGGACCACAATGGAAATTTTCTCCGGGGGCATCTGGTACAGGTGCATGGCTTCGATGAATTCCAGGCCCTTGTTCATCAGGGTAGCGGAGTCCACCGTGATTTTAGCCCCCATGGACCAGTTGGGATGCTGTAAGGCATCTTCCCTTGTCATTCCTTCCAGCTCCTTGCGTGTCTTGCCAAAGAAGGGACCGCCGGAGCAGGTGAGGATCAGCCGCTTCACCTCTCCCCTGTCCTTGCACCCCTGGAGGGACTGAAACAGGGCGGAGTGTTCCGAGTCCACCGGCAGGATCTTGGCCCCGAAGTCCCGGGCCTCCTCCGTCACCAGCTGTCCGGCGCACACCAGGGTCTCCTTGTTGGCCAGGGCGATGCGTTTGCCCTCCCGGATGGCAGCCATGGTGGGGCGCAGGCCCACCATACCCACTACAGCAGTGATCACCGTGTCGGCCTGAGGCAGCTCGGCGGCCTCCAGCAGTCCCTCCAATCCTCCGGCCACTCGCACCGGGGTGTCGGCCAGGCGCACCTTCAAATCAGCGGCGGCCTGCTCGTCCATCATCACCGCCAGCTGGGGCAAAAACTGTCGGGCCTGTTCCTCCATCCGCGCCACATTGGAGTTGGCGGTGAGGGCCCCCACCTTCATGCCGCAGGCCTGGATCACCTCCAGAGACTGTCGGCCGATGGAGCCGGTGGACCCCAGCAGGGAAATACAGCAGGATCTCATTAGGTTACACTCCTTTCGTGCGGGGCATCGCCCCGATGAAAAAACGGCGCGCGAAGTCCCCTTCGCGCGCCGCGGCAGATCAAAATGCGGGGATCAGCGATACCAGGATCAGCAAGGTGGGGGCGGCAAAGGTCATGGAGTCGAACCGGTCCAACATGCCCCCGTGGCCGGGCAGCAGGTTACCGTAGTCCTTGATGCCAAACTGCCGCTTGATGAGGGAAAAGGACAGGTCGCCCACCTCGGTCACCGCGCTGCCGATGAGGCCGTATACCGCCATAATAGGCAGGGAGACCGTCAGGCCGGCAAACTGCTGCAAAATCACGCCGTAGAGCAGCAAGAAAATGCCGCCGGACAGGATGCCGCCGATGTAGCCCTCCAGGGACTTGTTGGGGCTGACCTTTGTAATGCCCCGGTGCTTGCCCAGGAACACTCCGGCAAAATAGGCCCCGGCGTCGGTGAGGAACGCGCAGATCACAGGCAGCAGCACCAGGTACTGGCCGTGGTCCATGCACTTCAGCTGCACCAGAGCGGACAGGCACATGGGGATCACCAGTCCGCCGAACATGCACATGAACACATCCTCCACCCGCACAGCTCGCTCCTCGTCGTACAGACGGATGGCGATGCCAAACAGGGTGAGCATCAGAAATACCGCTGCCATGGGCACCATCAGGGAACCCAGTCCCAGCCAGCAGCCCACCGGAATGGCGGCGGCAGCCAGGGCGGTAAAGAAATACATGCCGTTGTGGTGGGCCACCTTGGTGGCCCGCAGCAGCTCAAAGGATGCCATGGCGCAGATGGCCGCCACCAGCGTTGCCAGCCAAATGGAGTCCAGGAAAAACAGAACTACAAAAAACAGGGGCGCCAACACCACGGCCACGATAATCCGTGTCAGCAAGTCATACACCTCCAAACCGGCGGGAACGGCCCTGGAAGGCCGCGATGGCCTTGTGGAGCTCCTCCTTGGAGAAGTCGGGCCACAGCACGTCGGTGAAGTAAAATTCTGCATAGGCGGACTGCCAAAGCAGGAAATTGGACAGCCGCAGCTCACCGCTGGGCCGGATCACCAGATCGGGGTCGGGCACCCCACGGGAGAAGAGGTAATTGGAGAACTGGCTCTCCCCCAGATGGTTGGGGTCGGCCTTTCCCTCCAGGCAGTCCTGGGCATAGGCCCGGGCCGCCCGCAGCAGCTCATCCCGGCCGCCATAGTTGAGACAGATATTTACCTGGCAGCCCTCATAGTGCTTGGAGATCTCCCGGGTACGCTCACACAGCTCCCGCAGCTCGGGAGTGAGGGGCGACAGGTCACCGAAAAACTCCATCTTCACCCGGTCCCGCTCCATGCGGCCGATGGCCTCCAGCAGGTACTTTTTCAAAAGGCCCATAATGGCCCCCACCTCTTCCGCCGGCCGCTTCCAGTTCTCGGTGGAAAAGGCGTAGACGGTGAGGTAATCCAGGCCAATGTCCTTACAGTAGGTGGCGATGGTGCGGAAGTTCTCCGCGCCGGCGGTATGGCCGGCGGTGCGGGGCAGCCCCCGCTTTTTGGCCCAGCGCCCATTGCCGTCCATGATGATGGCAATGTGCCGGGGCAGATGGTCAAAATCCACCTGGACCTGCCGGTCCTCTTTGGATTTAAAAAAAGCCATAACTTCTATTCCTTCCCGCAGCGTTGTGGGAATCTCCCAAAAGCAGGCAAAATGCAGAAGGGAGTGCTCCTTTCTGCATCTTGCCGATTATTTTGGTCGATTACACCGCCATGAGCTCCTGCTCTTTTTTCGCGGTCAGCTCGTCGATATCCTTACAGCGCTTGTCGGTAAGGTCCTGGAGCTCCTTTTCCAGCTCCTTCAGGTCGTCTTCGGTGATCTCGGAGGCCTTCTTCTTTTTCTTGAAGTCGTCCATGGCGTCCCGGCGGATGTTGCGCAGGGCCACCTTACCCTCCTCGCCGTACTTGCGCACCTGCTTGGTCAGATCCTTACGGCGCTCCTCGGTGAGCTGGGGGAAGGACAGGCGGATCAGACGCCCATCGTTCTGGGGATTGATGCCCAGATCGGAGGTCTGGATGGCCTTCTCAATAGCCTTGAGCAGGGAGCCGTCCCAGGGCTGTACGGTCAGGGTGCGGGGATCGGGGGAGGAAATGGCAGCCACCTGGTTGAGGGGGGTGGGGGTGCCGTAGTATTCCACCATGATGCGGTCCAGCACGCCGGCATTGGCCCGGCCGGCCCGGACGGAGGCGAAGTTGGCTTTCACCACGTCGATGGTCTTGAGCATTCTCTGGTCATAGGCTTTCGTCTCAGGGCTCATAGTTTAATCTTCCTTTCTAAGTTAAAGGTAAAAACCGTCCGGGAGGGGCTCAGCCCTGGACGATAGTGCCGATCTTCTCTCCCATCACGGCCCGCAGGATGTTCTCGGGGTCCTTCAGGGCGAAGAGGAGCACGGGAATCTTGTTGTCCATAGACAGAGAGGTGGCGGTAGAATCCATTACCTGCAAACGCTGAGCCAGCACATCGGCGTAGGTGATAGAGTCGTACTTCACCGCATCGGGGACCTTCTTGGGGTCAGCGGAGTAGACGCCGTCGATGTTCTTAGCCAGCAGGATGACCTCAGCGTCGATCTCAGCGGCACGGAGAACCGCGGCGGTGTCGGTGGAGAAGAAGGGATTGCCGGTGCCGCAGCCGAAGATGACCACGCGGCCCTTCTCCAGGTGGCGGATGGCACGGGAGCGGATATAAGGTTCAGCCACAGAGCGCATCTCAATGGCGGTCTGCACCCGGACCTCCACGCCCTTCTGCTCCAGCACGTCGGCCACAGCCAGGGCGTTGATGGTGGTGGCCAGCATGCCCATGTGGTCAGCACGAACCCGGACCATCTGGTCGCCGCCGTCCTTGACGCCGCGCCAGAAGTTACCGCCGCCTACCACGATGCCCACCTGGACACCCAGCTCCACGCACTTTTTCACCACGTCGCACACCTGGCCGATGACATGGAAGTCCAGCCCCCGGCTGGCCTCGCCCGCCAGGGCCTCACCGCTGATCTTCAGCAGCACGCGTTTATATTTTGGCTTCTCCATGGGAAACACTCCTTATACTTCATAATAGAGGGAAGGCGCCGCGCCGGACCTGCCGGACATCGTCCCGCAGTCCACCTACTCTCTCCCGACCCTTCCCGGTTTATATCGCCTCTTATTTTAGCGTAATTATTCCCGTTTGCCTAGGGGTTTCCCGTAAATTTTTTTCCTTTCTGTCCCTCCTTCCCGGCAGGCGCACCCCCAGAGGCCTTCTGTCATAGGCTGAGACAGCGCACCCTCAATCACATCCGCCGGAGTCTTTGTCCCACTCCGGCCAGGAAAGGAGTTTTTCTCTTGACTCAGGCACTTGTGTGGGCCGGCAGCGGAACCGGCTTCACCTTTCTTATGACTGCTCTGGGGGCGGCCATGGTCTTTTTGTTCCGCAACCAGATCTCCCCCAACCTTCACCGCATCATGCTGGGCTTTGCCGCCGGGGTAATGATCGCCGCCAGCATGTGGTCTCTGCTCATCCCGGCCATTGAGGAGGCCCAGGCATTGGGTCTGCCCGGCTGGCTGCCCGCCGCCGGCGGCTCCGCCCTGGGCATTCTCTTTCTGGTGGCCATGGACGGCCTGCTCCCCCACCTTTCCCCGGAGCTGCTCCAGTCGGAGGACCGGCGGGGCGCCCAGAATGCCCTGCTCATTCTGGCCATCACCCTGCATAACATCCCTGAAGGCATGGCGGTGGGTGTGTCCTTCGCCTTAGCCGCCCAGGGACAGCAGGAGCTGCTCCCCGCCGCCAGCGCTCTGGCCCTGGGGGTAGGCATCCAGAACTTCCCCGAAGGGGCGGCCATCTCCCTGCCCCTGCGTCAGGCAGGCATGAGCCGCACCAAATCCTTTCTCATCGGCGCGGCCTCCGGCGCGGTGGAGCCCATTGCCGCCCTGCTCACGGTACTGGCGGCGGGGACGGTGCAGGCGGCCCTGCCCTGGCTTCTCTCCTTTGCAGCAGGCGCCATGCTCTATGTAGTAGTAGAGGAACTCATCCCCGAGGCCAACCTGCGCCACGATCACCAGACCCACGGCGGTACTTACGGGGTGATGGTAGGCTTTCTGCTGATGATGATTCTGGACGTGGCGCTGGGATAACGCCCTGCTTATTCCAGCAGTTTTCCAGCTAAAAACCCACTTCGTATCATTTCACCAGTAAAAAATATTTTTAACGAAAAATTAACTGACAGAATCTCCAAAGTTGCGGTTGACTTTCCTCTTTTTGGTGCTATAATATAGCCGCTTGGGAGGCGGCCTGAATGGGCCGCCTCCGCCCTGGCCCCCTTCCCCCGCGGAAGGGGGCCGCACAGTGTTTTACCAAATCCAAATGATGCCACTGTGGGGCGGCGGCTCCGCACGCCAATTTTTTTCGCACCGCCTGGCGGAGCAGGGGGCGCGGCAATCGTAGGAGGGAAAACATTATGATTACGTTTCTGATCTCTCTGGTTGTCCTGATCGTGGGTTTTGCCCTGTACAGCAAACTCATCGAGAAGGTCTTCCGTGTGGATGATCGCCAGACCCCGGCTGTGGCCCACCCCGACGGCGTGGACTACACCCCCATGAAGACCTGGCGGCTGTTCCTTATTCAGCTGCTGAACATCGCTGGTCTGGGCCCCATCTTCGGCGCCCTGGCCGGTGCCTGCTGGGGTCCCCGCGTGTACCTGTGGATCGTCTTTGGTACCATCCTGGGCGGCGGCGTGCATGACTATCTGTCCGGCATGCTCAGCGAGCGGCACGACGGCGCTTCCATTTCCGAGATCGTTGGTAAATATCTGGGCAAGTTCATGCTGCAGGTCATGCGTGTCTTCTCCGTGATCCTGCTGATCCTGGTGGGTGTCAACTTCTCCAAGAACCCCGCCCAGCTGCTGGCTATCCTCACCCCCGAGACCCTGGACGCTAACTTCTGGCTGGCTGTGGTGCTGATCTACTACTTCATCGCCACCTTCCTGCCCATCGACAAGGTCATCGGCAAGCTCTATCCCCTCTTCGGCGCCTGCCTCATTATCATGGCTGTGGGTATCGCCGGTGTGATGCTGGTTGACGGCAACTACCGCGCTCAGATGCCCGAGCTGTGGGAGTACATCGGCGTGGAGGGCATGGGCCATCCCACCAACACCCCCATCTGGGCTCAGATGTTCGTCAGCGTGGCCTGCGGCGCTATCTCCGGTTTCCACGCCACCCAGTCCCCCATGGTGGCCCGCTGCATGACCTCTGAGAAAGAGGGCCGCACCATCTTCTACGGCGCCATGGTCACTGAGGGTATCATCGCCCTGATCTGGGCCGCCGCCGGCGTCACCTTCTATGGCACCGTGGGCGCTCTGAACGAGGCTCTGGCTGGCGGCCAGTCCGTGGTCGTGGAGGAGATCTGCTCCACCATGATGGGCCCTGTGGGCGGCGTTCTGGCTCTGCTGGGCGTTATCGCCTGCCCCATCACCTCCGGCGACACTGCCTTCCGTTCCGCTCGTCTGACTCTGGCCGACTGGTTCCACATCGACCAGCACAACTGGAAAAACCGCCTGCTGCTGTCCGTGCCTGTTCTGGGCGTGGGCGCGCTGCTCACTCAGTGGGGCGACTTTGCCACCCTGTGGAAGTACTTCTCCTGGTCTAACCAGACCCTGGCTATGATGGTGCTGTGGGCCGGCGCTGTGTATCTGCACCGCAACGGCTTCCCCCCCATCGCCTGCATGATGGCTGCTCTGCCTGCCACCTTTATGTCCGCCGTGTCCATCACCTACTTCATCCAGGCTCCCGAGTGCCTGAACATGTCCACCTCCATCGCTTACCCCGTGGGTATCGTGGTGGCCGCGGTGTTCTTCGGCATCTTCATCGTCCGGGAGTGGATGGGCCACAAGGACGACGTGACCAAGCTGGCCGCGTAACTTCTCCCGCAAACCATGCATCATTTGGCCGCCCGGCGGAGCGTTGCTCCGTCGGGCGGATTTTTTATAGCTCTTTTCGGATCTGCCGCAGAGCATTCTTCTCCAGGCGAGACACCTGGGCCTGGGAGATGCCGATCTCCCGGGACACCTCCACCTGGGTCTTGCTCTGGTAAAATCGCATGGCCAAGATCTTCTGCTCCCGCTCGCTGAGCCGGGACACCGCCTCCTTCAGGGCGATGTGCTCCAGCCACATTTCATCCGTGTTCCGACTGTCCTTCACCTGGTCCATGACACACACCGTGTCCCCGCTGTCGGAGTAGATGGGCTCGTACAGGGACACCGGGTCCAGGATCGCATCCAACGCGAAGACTACCTCCTCCCTCTTGATCCCCAACATCTGGGCGATCTCCTCCACGCTGGGCTCCTTCTGATGCTGGGCGATATAGGCCTCCTTGGCCTGGAGCACCTTGTAGGCGGTGTCCCGCATAGCCCGGGACACCCGCATAGCGCTGTTGTCCCGCAGGTATCGCCGGATCTCACCTACGATCATAGGAACTCCATAGGTGGAAAACTTCACATCCAGGGAGGTGTCAAAGTTGTCGATGGCCTTGATGAGGCCGATACAACCCACCTGGAACAGGTCGTCTACGTTCTCTCCCCGGTTGGCAAATTTGTGGATCACTGACAGTACCAGCCGCAGATTCCCGGCGATCAGCTCCTCCCGGGCCTGCTTGTCCCCCTCCTTGGCCCGGCGCAGCAGGGCCTGGGTCTCCTCATTCTTCAGCACCTTCAGCTTGGCGGTATTCACCCCGCACAGCTCCACCTTATTCAGCATGTCCAAAACCTCCCGCCGGTGACTGTCTCGTATCGCCGGGCTAAGGCAAAAAACCTCCCGCTCCGGGATACTGTGTCATTCAGTATCTCCTGGACGGGAGGTTTCATACTTTTGGAGGATGTGGGATATTTTTTATCGTTTGACCGCTTTCGATGGACTTTTCCCTCAATGGAGCAGGATAAACAGCAGCCCGAACACCAGGCCCAGGCCGGTGAGCATCAGGCCGAAGGCCAGGGAGTGGACAAAGCCCACCGAGCGCCGGGGGTCATCGGAGTAGAAGGCAAAGTGGTAGTCGTCCGCCGCCTGCTCCACGCTGGGATGGGGTGTATACTCCGACCCGGTGAGGGCAATGACCGCCTTGTCTCGCAGGGCCAGCACTCCTTGGTGAGCCTGGGTGAACAGACTGGGAATGCCGCGGAAAATGAGGCGGGGCAGAATGCGATCCACCAAGGTGGCCAGCACGATGGCTATCTGGGCGGCAAAGCGCAGAGCGGGCCGGTAGAGGCCAAACTCCAGGTTCATCCAGGCAGGGATGGGATTGATGTACTTTCCCCGGCGAATGAGCAGCCGCCGCACCACCAGCAGATAGACCAGGGAGCCGATGACGATAGAGATAGCCGCGCCCCGCAGGTTGACGGCGGAGAAGTAGGCCACCCGGTGCTCCGGCCCCTCCCCGTGGAGGAAGCTGCGCCCCAGTGCGGCCAGGAAGTCCATCCCCTGGTTGGGAACGGTGCCTAAGAGGATCATTCCCAATCCATAGATGCCCATGGTGGCCGCCGTGGCGGGAGCGATGTAGGGCTTGGGCCCGTGCCACTTCTGCTCCAGGGCTTTCTCCGGCAGGGCATTTTTCTCCCCAAAGAGGCACACAAACACCTTGAGCATATAGGCCAGGGTCAGCCCGCCGGACAGGAGGAACAGCCACTCCAGACCGGTAAAGAGCACCCCGTACTCCGGGGCCAGATGGATGTACTCCACGATGCTCTCATGGAGCAGGGTCTTGCTCACGTAACCGTTGAGCAGTGGCAGGCTCGCCAGACTGAGCATGGGGATTCCCATGAGCACTGCCAGCAGGGGCTTCTTGCGGCCAAAGCCCCGGATATCGTTAAATTCGTAGGAATGGGTGGACAGGTGGATGACGCCAGCGGCGGGAAAGAGCACCATTTTAATAAGAGAGTGGTTGAAGATGTGCAGGATGGTACCGTCCACCGCCAGAGCGTTGTGGTGGCCCAGCAGACACTGCATGGAGATGCCCACCAGGATAAAGCCGATCTGAGACACGGAGGAGCAGGCGAAGGTACGCTTTAAGTCAATGGAGCAAACCGCCAGCACCGCCCCCAACACCATGGTGATGGCGCCGATGACCGCCAGCACCATCCCCCAGCCTGCATCGTGGAGGAAAATAGTAGTGGATAGCACCAGCACGCCGTAGATGCCGGTCTTGGTAATGACGCCGGACAGCACCGCCGAGGCGGGGGCCGGGGCCGCCGGGTGGGCGGTGGGCAGCCAGATGTGCAGGGGGAAGGCACCCGCCTTGGCACCAAAGCCGATGAGGATGAGGATACCGGAGGCCCACAGGACACCCCGATCCTCCAGGGCGGCAGCTGCCGCCCCCATAGCGTCAAAGTCCAGTGTCCCCAGCTGGTAGTAGAGCAGAAACAGTCCCGTCAGGGCGGCCAGACCACCGATCACCGCCACCGCCAGGTAGGTATCTCCCGCCTGGAGGGCGTCGGGCTCCTCGGTCTGGATGACCGCCACAAAGGAGGTAAAGGACATGACCTCAAAGAAAATAAAGGTGGTAAACAGGTCGGCGGACAGGAACACGCCCATGGTGGCCCCCAGGGTCATGAGCCAGAAGAGATAGTACCGGTTCTGCCGGGCCACGTGGGCCATGTACTCCCGACTGAAAATGGTGGCCGCCAGCCAGCCTGTGGCAGTGAGGGTGGCCATGAGGGTATGGAAATCCCCGGAGACAAAGCGGATACCAAGGCCGCAGAAGCCGTCGATGCCCCGTTCCATCACCGGGCTGGTCCACAGGGAGACCACCATCATGACTTCCAGCACTGTCACCACCAGCACAAAGGTGTCCCGGGCCTTGGGATAGCGCAGGCCCATCCAAAATCCAAAGGGTCCCGCCGCCATAGGCAGGAACACCAGCATCACCAGCAAATCAGACATACCCTCTCCCTCCTTTCCTTCCAAGCTTCCAACATAATTACGCCCCCAGCAGGGTCTGGACCGTCTCCACCAGTATATTTGCACACAAACCCAGGGCCACCGATCCCACCGCCAACACGGTGAGGGGCAGGGTCATGCGGATACCGGGGTCCCGCCGGGCCTGCCGGGGCACCCGGACAGTGAGCTGCCGGTTCTGTCGTGGGAAAAAGGCCAGCAGCACGATCTGCATGAGATACAGGGCGGTAAGCAGAGCGGACAAAATAAGAGCCGCCGCGGCCAGATAGCCAATCCACTCCCCCATCCCCACCGCCGAGGTGGCCAGCATCCACTTGCTGGTAAAGCCCGCCAGGGGCGGCACCCCCATCAGGCCCAGGGCAGCCGTAGCAAAGGTGCCGAACACCACCGGCATCAGCACGCCGCAGCCCTCCACGTCGGGGACAAAGTCCCGGTGGAGCTTATAGTGGACCGCGCCCACACAGAAAAACAGGGTGATTTTCAGCACCGCGTGGAAGATCATGTGGACCATCCCCGCTGCCAGCCCTGCCGTAGTCAGGGTGGTCACTCCCAGCAGCACATAGGATAGATTGCTGATGGTGGACCAGGCCAGGCGGCGCTTTAAGTGCTTGGTGCGCAGCGCCTTGGAGGAGCCGTACACGATGGTAAAGATGGCCGCCCCCATCACCAGGTACTGGGCCCAAGAGCCCCGAAGAAGATCGGGGCCGTAGCCGTACCACGTGAGGCGGGTGACGGCGAACACCCCCGCCTTCACCACCGCCACCGCGTGGAGCAGAGCGGTTACCGGCGTGGGGGCCACCGAGGCCCGCAGCAGCCACTTGTGCCCCGGGAACACTGCCGCCTTCACGCCAAAGCCGAAAAAGCCCAGCACATAGGCCAGACGCAAGGTATCCTCCTTGCCGGCGGGACACACCAAGCTGCCGCCCAAGAGGAACACGGTGCCGCCATGCTCCAGCAGCATGACCATGGCCAAAAAGCCCAGGGCCGCCCCGCACATGGAATAGGTGAGGTACACCCGCCCGGCATACCGGGCCTTGCTGTCCATGGCGTGCATCACCAGGGGCAGGGTGGCCAGGGTGAGCAGCTCGTAAAAGAGGTACATGGTCAGGGCATTGGCAGAAAAGGCGATGCCCAAGGTCACGCCAAAGCTGGCCAGGTAGAAGGTGAAGAAGCGGTTCTCATGGCCCTCCCGGCTCATATACTCCACGGCGTACAAACAGGCCAGCGGCCACAGTACTGCCACCAGAGAGGCAAACAGACAGGACAGGCCATCCACCCGGAAGGCGATGGACAGGTGGTCCCCCATGGTCAGCAGGGTGAAAAGGGGACCGCCCCGCAGGGTAAACACGGCCCAAAGGGCCAGGGCCGAGGTGATGCAGGCCGAGACCAGCACGTAGTTCTGCCGGGCCATGCGGCCCTGGGGCCGCCAGGCCGCCAATCCCATCCCGGCCAGGATAGGAAACAAAATGGCGCACAGCATGAGCATGGGTTCTCACCTCCTTCTCTCATAAAGCGTAACGATCATCCAAACAGAGGCTCCATTATGGCCGCCAGACTATGGTCCAGCAGCTGGGGGAACATGCCCAGCAGCACCACCGCCGCCGTCAGCAGGCACAGGGTGGTCCACATAAGCCAGGTATCCTGCTGCTTGATGACGCTCTCATGGTCAAAATCTTTTCCCGGGAAAAAGGCCCGGATGACAATGGGCAGCAGGTAGCCCGCCGTCAGCAGGGCGGACACCATCAGCACCCCGATGCCCCAGCAGGCCAGGGTAAAGTCCCCCGCCTCCAGGGCCCCCTGGGCCAGCAGCCACTTACTGACAAAGCCGCCGGTGGGCGGGATGCCCACCAGAGACAGAGCAGACAGGGCGAAGCTCCACATGGTGAAGCTGCACGCCACGCCCACGCCACGCATCTGGGATACCTGGGTCAAGTGGGTCTGGTAAATGACTGATCCGGTGGCCAGGAACAGGGCGTTTTTGGCCACGGCGTGGAAAATGACCTGGAGCAGCGCCCCCGCCAGGGCCACCGGGTGGAAGAGCATCAAGCCGAAGATGACGTAGGATACCTGGCTGACGGTGGAGTAGGCCAGACGCTTTTTCAGGGTGTCCTCTCGCAGGGCCAGGGTGGAACCCATAAACACGGTGATGAGGGAGAGCACCAGCACCACCATCTGGGCCCAGGTACCGTCTAAAAACTCCCAGCCAAACAAGTAGTAGACCACCCGCAGCAGGGCCAGCACGCCCATCTTGGTGATGAGGCCGGACAGTACCGCTGATGCGGGCGCGGGAGCCACCGGGTGGGCAATGGGCAGCCAGGCGTGGAGGGGAAACATGCCCGCCTTACAGCCAAAGCCCACCGCCATCACCACAAAGACGCCCAACAGCAAGGTGCGGTTCTCCCCTGCCCGGGCAAGGTCCAGTACGCCGCCGGGAGTAAACAGGTCGGTGGTGCAGTAGCCCTGGAGGCCAAACAGCCCCAGCAGGCCCAGCCCCGCCCCCGCCACCGAGAAGCCCAGGTAGCGGTAAGCGGCCTCAAAGGCGCGCCGGGTGCCGATGTGGAGCACCAGGGGCACGGAGAGAAGGGTCATCATCTCGTAAAAGAGATAGAGCGTCACCAGATTGCCCGCAAAACAGATGCCCATCAGGGCGCCCAGGGTCATGAGGTAGAAGCCAAAAAACCGCTCCCGGTGACCCTCGTGATTCATGTACTCAAAGGCAAAGACGGCCACCGCAAACCAGATGAGGCAGATGAGATTGGCAAACAGCCGCCCCAAGGAGTCGGCCCGCAGCACCAGCCGCACCCCCTCGGTGAGCTGGAGCAGCACGAAGGGGTCCGTGTCGTTCCGGGCCACCTCCAGCACCACAAAGATCTGAAAGACCAGCAGCAGAGTGACGGTGAGTCGCCGGGTTTTCATACTGTGGATGCCAAGGACAGCCAGGCCGCCCAAAATGGGAACTAAAATTGGCAAGAGAAGCAAAATCCCGTCCACTCCCCCACCTCCTTTCCGATGGTCTTTGTGTGTTTAAAACAGGTTGAGGCCCTGCTCAATCAGGTCCCGGATAGGGCCAAAGGCGGTACCCAGCACCACGTTGCACAGGAGGAACACCACCAGGGCCCCCTCCCGCTCCCACTTCCAGGGGAGCTTCTCCCCCTCGCCTCCCCGGCCCCAGATGGCTAGGATGGCGGGGATATAGTACATAGCGTTGAGCACCGAGCTGGCCGCCAGGCCGAAGAGGGCCGGGGCAGTCTGCCACTGGGCGTCCAGGGCAGCAATGGCCAGACAGTATTTGGCGGAAAAGCCCGCCAGCAGGGGCAGGCCGCACAGGGACAGGCCGCCCACGGTGAAGGCCAGGCCGCCCACAGGGGCCCGGCGGGCGGCCCCCCGGAGCTGGCTCCAGTAGTGTCCTCCGTTGCTGGCCCGAATCATGGCTCCCGCTCCAGAGAAGATCATGGACTTGGTCATGGCGTGGGCCAAAATCTGATAGCAGGCAGCAATGAGCCCCGCGTCGGTTCCCAGGCCCAGCCCCAGAAAGATATAAGAAATCTGAGCGGAGGAAGAATAGGCGATCATGCCCTTGACCTCCTCCTGGCGCAGGGCGGCCACCGAGGCAAAGAGCATGCCCGTCAGGCCCAGCAGGAACAGCAGGTCGTCCATATAGGTGGTAGCCAGCAGAGACGGGCCGTACACCCGCAGGATGAGTTTCAGGAGAATAATAAGGTAGCCCTTCAGCACCAGACCGGACAGCACCGCGCTGGAGGCGGTGGTGGCGCTGGCATGGGCGTCGGGCAGCCAGGCGTGGAAGGGAAACTGGGCGCTTTTGATGCTCAGGCCCAGGGTCATCAGCAGGGCGGACACCACCAGAGGCAGGGTGTAGGTCCGGCTGGCTACCAACTGGAGCACCGCCTCCTCCAGACTGGAGAAAAGGAGCTGGCCGGTGATACAGTAGAGCAGAGCAATCCCCAGCAGCACCAGGCCGGAGCCCAGGCAGCTGAAAATCAGGTAGCGGATGGCGGACACCACCGACCGGCCGCTCTCCTTGGCCACCACCGCCATGCAGGCGGTGACGGCGGCGATCTCAATAAAGACGTAGGCGGTAAACAGGTCGTCGGTATAGATCATGGCCAGCAGAGCCCCGAAGAGCAGCTGCATCAGCAGGCAGTAACTCCCCAGCCGGTCGGCCCGCACATCCCGGCGGATATCCTCTGCCCCGGCGCACAGGGACAGGAGCATCACCAGGCTGAAGGTGAGGGCCAGCAGGGCCTCCAGGGGCCCGCAGCGCAGCAGGTTCCCCCAGGGGGCCGGGAAGTGGCCCATCTGGTAGGTGAAGCTCTCCCCCGCCTCCGACAACTGAACCAGCAGCACCGCCGACAGGACGGCTACCACCACCTCCACCCCGCGGATGAGGTTCAATCCCCAGCTCTTTTTTGGGAAAAAGGGGATGACCATGGCGCTTATCAGCACCAGGAGGATGCTGAACATGGGGATATTATATGTAAGGGGCATTTGCTTCACCTCCTCTCGCTTATCAAGGGTTTACTCCTCTGCCTTGCCCTCCCAGGCCAGCATGAGGATGACGTCCAGGTTGACGCTGTGGTATTGGCGGTAGAGCCGGATAGTCAGGGCCAGAAACAGGGCGGTGGTACTCACCGCCACCACGATACCGGTGAGCACCAGGCCGCCGGGCACCGGGTTTATGTACTGGGATGCCTTGGCTCCCTCCTCCACAATGGGGGCAGCTCCCCCTTCGATGTAGCCCATGGAGGCCAGGAAGAGAAAGACCGCCGTGTCCATCAGGTTGAGGCCAATGATCTTTTTAATCAGGTTGGGGTGGAGAAACAGGGTAACAAAGCCGATGCTGAACAGCAGCACGGCGGTAATGTAGTAGCGCTGCTGCAAAATGGTCTCTAGCACAGTTATCCCTCCCCTTCCAGAAACAGTGAGTAAAAGGTGTACATGGTGCAGGCCACAATAATACCCACACACAGATTCAGGGGCAGAATGAATCCCCCGCTGAAAATGGTCCCGGGAATTCCCTTGGGCACCTCCCAGCCCACGTGGTTGGCCCCGGTGTAGAAGGAGTAGCCCTTCATCAGCCCGTAGGCCAGCAGGCAGGTGACGGTGATGCGTGAGGTGCGTCCGGAGGGCAAAATCTTGGCCATCCGCTCCTCCCCCAGCACCAGGGAAGCCAGAATCAATCCCGCCCCCAGAATGGCCCCGCCGGAAAATCCGCCGCCGGGGCTCAGATGGCCGTTGACCACCACATAGATGCCAAACAGCAAAATGATGGGCAAAATCCGCCGCCCCAGCTGGGACAAAATCTCGTCCGGCCCCCGGAAGGTGCGCATCCGGCTTTTGGGACTGTGGAGCAGCAGCAGGGTACTCATAGCGGCGGCAAAGAGCACCGCCGACTCTCCGAAGGTGTCAAAGGCTCGGTAGTCCAGAATCATACCGGTGACGGCGTTCACCGCCCCGGTCTCCTCCAGGCCCTGCTCTAAATACCGTTGGGACACCTCATTTACCGCCGGACTGTCCGCCTGGCCAAAGAGGGGCAGGTCCATGGTGACCACCAGGAAAATGGCGGCCAGAGTGATGACGATAACGGCACTGAGCACCCGGTAGAGCAAAATCTGGTGGCGCAGCTTCCCCGGGCGGTGGTGCCGGGGCGGGTGGACGGGCTCCGGCTCCGGGGCGGGCGGTCCTTGAAGGGAACCTCGCGGGTCCTCCAGGCCCTTCTCCCGGCGCTGGCGAAAGCGCATCAGGCGGTACGCCCCAAACTCCATGTAGCCGTGGGCCTCGATGTACTCCAGGTACTCCTGAAACTCGGCCCGCTCCGGGTCCTCAGGACCCTCCACGCTCTCGGCCTCCTCGCCCCCGGCCCAACGGAGAAAACGGTGGTACCAGTCCTCCCGGGGCTTGTTATTCTTCATCCTTTTCCAGCCCCCTCAGCGCATTGATCTTCCGCAGGGTAAGGAAAAACAGCAGACTAGTCACCCCTGCCCCCACGGCGGCCTCGGTGATAGCCAGGTCTGGGGACTCCAGGAGAAACCACAAAATGGACATCACCGCCGAGTAGGACATGAAGATGATGATGGAGGACACCATTTTCTTGCCCAGCACGGTGGCCAGGGCGCAGAACACCAAAAAGGCCAGCAGCAACACTTCCAGCACGATCATAGCTCCTGCTCCCCCTCTCCCGGCAGCTGGTCGGGCTCGATGCCCCGGCCGGTGACCAGTTCCATGCGGGCAATGAGGTGGGCGGAAACCGGGTTGGTCACCCACAAAATCACCAGGGCCAGGGCCAGCTTGGCGGTGGCAAAGGTGAAGCCCCACAGCACCATCACCCCCGCCAGCACCAGGAACACCCCCATGGTGTCGGCCAGGGCTCCGGCGTGGATGAGGTCCAGGGTCTCCTTGAAGCGGAACAGCCCCAGGGCAGCGATGAGTACCACCACCACGCCCAGGCAGATGAGGACCACCCCCATCACAGTGCGTATGGTCATGGCTCCGCCTCCCTTCTCTCCCGGTGCCGCCGGATGGAGATCCGGCTGAGCACCGCCACAGCCAGCAGGTTTAATAGTCCGTACAAAATGATGACATCCACCAGGTAGGACGCGCCCAGCAGATAGGACAGCACGCTTAGCAGCAAAATGACCACCGTGCAGATCATGTTCAAAGCAATGAGCCGGTCGGTGTACCGGGGACCCCGAATGGCTCGGGCCAGACAGGCCAGCAGCACCAGGGTGAGTACACACAACACCCCCACTAGAATACCGCCCAGCACGGGTGTACACTCAGCCATGGTCTCCCTCCTCCCAGTGGGCCAGACGGGGCGCAAAGCCGTTTTCCTTTACGCCTTTTGCGAAATCTTCATCCAGTGCGTGGACACACACATGGTTGTTCTTCAAAGAGACGGTCACCGTACCTGGGGTGAGGGTGATGGAGTTGGCCAGAGTGAGGCGGGTACCTTCCTCCTTCAAATCGGTGCGGAACCACACCAGCCGCCCGCCTCCCTTCCGTCTGTTGGGAAACAGGATGCGCTCCATGACCTGGAGATTGGACACCACCACCTGACCAAACAGGTAAAAAAGGTATAAAAACACCCTGGGGAGCCGCCGAATCAGGCGCAATCCTCCCCAGGGGGGCAGGTTCAAAGCGGTACGGGCAAGCCAAGTGAGCGCGGCGGAAACCGCCGCGCCTGTGAGCACCACTTCCAAATCCACTCTTCCGTTAAGTACGATCCAAATGAGGAATAATAAGAAAAACAAGGGGGAACCTCTCTCCTTTGTTTTCAGGGTCAGCCCTGTGCTTCCCACCTTCTCCGCCAAAGCAAGGAGGGATTACATCAGGCCGCTAAAGTGCATTATAGCAGATACTTCACAAAATTGAAAGATTTTCATGGAGAATATTCAAATTTTTTCTGTTAAAGCATAGGCTGTCTCCTTACATTTAGCCAGTACTGTCCGCTTAAGGTCAAAAAGCAGGAAGCTTCTCCCAACTTAAAAACGCGGGATGTGCTGACACATCCCGCGTTTTTCTTTCATAGAACAATTAAATTCCCCGGTTCAGGGTGCGGCGCAGGCGGATCTTCCCCGCCAGGGCCTGGTCCAGCAGGTCCAGGAATTTCTGCCGGTCCTCAGGCAGGCCGCCCTTGAGGGGCAGGTAGTTGGAGGCGTGGTTGCTGGTAAAGTGGAGAGGGTCCACGTCCAGGTTTTCCACCAGCAGGTGGCACTCCTCCAGAATCTGGTCGGGGGTACACACCTTAAACCGTCCGGCCAGCACGTCCTCCCCCAGGGGGGTGCCCTTGGCGGGCGCGAAGGTCATGGCGGACAGGTGCCGGGGCTTCATGGCGTTGATCATCTTGGCGGTAGAGAGGATATGCTCCTCCCAGTCCCCGTCTTGGCCGGTGAGGCCCATGATGACGATGGCCCACAGGTCAAAGCCGGCGGCTACCAGCTTTTGCCCCGCCTCCAGCATTTGCGCGGCGGTAACGCCCTTGTTGATGGCCTTGAGCACTGCGTCGCTGCCGCTCTCCACCCCAAGGTAGGCCCGGTTAAGGCCCGCATCCCGGATGGCCTTCAGCTCCTCGGGGGACTTTGCCAGGGTGCTCCGGGGGCCGGCGTAGGTGGTCACCTTCTCCAGAGCGGGGAAGGTGTCATAGAGCTTCCGCAGCACCCGGATGAGGTCGTCCGTCTTCATGATGACCGCATCGCCGTCCATCAGGAACACCCGCTTCAGGCCGGGGCCGTAGTAGTCCCGGGCCATGTCGATGTCCTCCAGAATCTCCTCCACCGGGCGGATACGGAACTTCTTCTCCTTATACATGGCACAGAAGGTGCACTTGTTGTAGGAGCAGCCGATGGTGCACTGGAGCAGGTAGCTCTTCCACTCTCCCGGGGGCCGGTACAAAATATCACTGTCGTATCGCATTGGTTTCCTTCCTTTTCACAAAACAAATGATCTCACGCTCTTTGGGGGTGTAACCCCACAAGCAACGGGTTATACGTCTACCTGGAGCCCATCCCGGAACACCTTGCGGATGTTTTTCTCCGCCTTGCTCCGGGGCAGCATCACCTCGTGGCCGCAGCCCTGGCAGCGCATCTTAAAGTCCATGCCCCCCCGCAGGACGAGCCATTCTGAGCTGCCGCAGGGGTGGGTCTTTTTCATTCTCAGGATATCCCCTACATGAATGTCCATGACGACCTCCTACAAATCCGCCATTTTAAAGCCGATGCCCCAAACCGTCTTGATATACTCCTGCTTGCTGGCCTTGCCCAGCTTGGAGCGCAGGTTACTGATGTGTACGTTCACCGTATTGTCGTCTCCGAAGTAGTCCTCGCCCCACACATGCTGGTAGATCTGCTCCCGGGTGAACACCCGCTTGGGGTACTCCATCAAAAGGGCCAGAATTTCAAACTCCCGGGCGGTGAGGGTCACGGGGTTTCCCGCCGCAGTAACGGTAAACTCCTCCCGGTCCAGGCACAGATCGCCGCAGACAAAGCGCTGCTTCTTCTCCGCCGGGGCAGAAAACTTGCGCACCCGGCGCAGCTGGGCCTCCACCCGTGCCAGCACCTCTTGGTTGTCAAAGGGCTTGGGGATAAAGTCGTCCGCTCCCAGGCGCAGTACCTTCACCCGGTCCTCCACCCCCGCCTTGGCGGAGAGGACAATGATGGGCATGGTTCCGTGCTGGCGCACCCTGGCGATAAACTCCTCCCCCGTGAGGCCGGGGAGCATCAAATCCAACAGCACCAGGTCAAAGCCCTCCTTCTCCGCCCACAGCATGGCCTCGCTGCCGGAGAAAGCGCTCTGGCTCAGATAGCCTGCGTCGTTGAGGATGGTACACAGCAGGCGGTTGATGTCCTGGTCATCTTCCACCACTAAGATCCGTATCGGCTCCAACTTAGGTCCTTCCTTTCTAAGGCTTTTTGATCTCGTCCCAGTAGCGGCGGGCGGCCTGTTCCGTCTTGTTGTCGCCGTACTGGTAGTATTTCCGGTTTTTCAGCTCGTCCGGCAAGTACTGCTGGCGCACCCAGTGACCTGGGAAGTCGTGGGGATAGAGGTATCCCTGCTCCCGCTCCAGCCCCGCCGAGTCGGCGTGGACGTTTTGCAGTTCTCTTGGGATATCTCCCACCCGCCCCGCCTTTACATCGGCCATGGCGGCGGCGATGCCCTGGTAGACCGAGTTGGACTTGGGGGCGGTAGCCAGCAGCACCGCCGCCTGGGCCAGGGGCAGCCGGGCCTCGGGCAGTCCCAGCTGCAGGGCGTTATCCACCAGCGCCTTGACAATGAGGGCCGCCTGGGGATAGGCCATGCCTACGTCCTCGCTGGCCGAGCACAGCAGACGCCGGATGGCGGTGGTCATATCCCCCGCCTCCAGCAGCCGGGCCAGGTAGTGGAGGGCAGCGTCCGGGTCGGAGCCGCGCAGCGACTTCATCAGCGCGGAGGCAATGTCAAAGTGGGCGTCCCCCTCCCGGTCGTAGCGCATGGCCGACTTCTGGGCCGCCGTCTTGGCGTCGTCCAGAGTGACAAGGAATTTTCCTTGCTCCCGCTTGGCCGCCGAGGCTAGCAGCTCCAGGGCGTTCATGGCCTTGCGGATGTCTCCGCCACAGGCGGAGGCGATGTGCTCCCGCACCCCCTCCTCCAGCTCCAGCTTGCCGCCCAGCCGCCCCTCCAGGATGGAGATCCCCCGGTCGATGGCGGGCAGGGCATCCTGGGCGGTGATCTGCTTGAACTCAAAGACGGTGGACCGGGACAGCACCGCCCCGAACACGTAGAAGAAGGGGTTCTCTGTGGTAGAGGCGATGAGGGTAATCTTCCCGTTCTCCATAAACTCCAGCAGGGACTGCTGCTGCTTCTTATTAAAGTACTGGATCTCGTCTAAGTAAAGTAAAACTCCTTCCGGGGCCAGCAGGGTCCCGATATCGGCGATGATGTCCTTAATGTCGCTGATGGAGGCGGTGGTGGCGTTGAGACGGTGCAGCGGCCGGTTGGTGCGCTGGGCGATGATGTTGGCCACCGTGGTCTTCCCCGTCCCGGAGGGGCCGTAGAAGATGAGGTTTGGCACATTGCCCCCCTCAATGATGCGGCGCAGCAGACCGTCCTTGCCCAGGATGTGCTTCTGCCCCACCACCTCATCCAGGGTCGTGGGCCGGATCTCGTCGGCCAGAGGCCGGTATGCCATAACAAATCACCTCGCAGGGAGAGAGTAGATTCAGGCGGGCTGCTCCAGACCGGCGGCCTGGCACATCCGCGCCTTGAAGAAGTGGTTCACCAGGGCGATGGAGCGCCCCACCCCCACCATGGCGGCCAGGGTACCGATACCAATGCCAATTACCTGTCCCCGGCACGCAAGGCCGATGATACAGGTCACGGTCACGCAGCCCACATCAAATACATTCTTGGCAAAGCCCTGATCCCGGCCCATTTTCTCGGCTACAGCGGCCACGATGCCGTCCCCAGGGTTTGGCACCAGACGCATGTTCACCGTCATGGAAACCCCCACGCCGGTACACAAAATGGCCAGGATCAGCAGCAGGAAGTTGGCAAGAAAGCCGTGGTTTGCGCTGTCATAGGGAATGAAGGCGTCAAACAGGTTGAGCACCCGGCTGAACACCAGGCTCAGGGGAAACTGGAGCAGATCGTAGAGGTGGCTCTTCTTCCCCCGGATGGCAAACTGGGCAGCCACAAACAGGGCGTAGAGGACAAAGGTCATATCCCCGAAGTTCATCCCCAGAATCTGAGACACACAGTAGGCCACCGACACGATAGGCGACACGCCCAGCCCGGTCTTGGTGTTCAGGGTAAGGCCCAGGGCCAAGATCACCATGCCCAGGGTATAACAACTCCATCGCGCCCCCGCTTTCTTGAAAGAAAGCTTGGCAAAGAACTTCCCGCAAAGCTTCGCTTTGCCTCCCGCCCGCAGGCCAGAGGAATACGAAAAGGACAGTTCGTCCCCCGCCTGTGGGCCATCACTTATCCTGTGTTTCAATGTAACATGCCTTCTTTAAATATTGGATTCTCAGTCTTTGGCAGGCTCTGCCACGTTTTTGCTGAAATAGTCGCACCAGGGCCGGAGCACACACTCCCCGCACTGGGGCCGCCGGGCGATACATACCGCCCGACCATGGAGCACCAGACGGTGGCAGAAGTCGTTGGACTCCTCGGGAGGCAGCACCTTGCGCAGCTGCATCTCCACCTTGGTGGGGTCCTTGGAGCCGTCGGTGAGGCCCAGCAGACCGGTGATGCGGATACAGTGGGTGTCAGCCACCACCACACCGGGCACATGGAACACGTCGCCCAGCATCAGGTTGGCCGTCTTGCGTCCCACGCCGGGCAATTTCAGAAGATCCTCCATGGTGCCGGGCACCTTGCCCCCGTACTCGGACAGGAGCATCTGGGAGGCCAGCACGATGTCCCGGGCCTTGGCCCGGAAAAAGCCGGTGGAGTGGATGTACTGCTCCACCTCGGAGATATCGGCATTGGCCAGGGCCTCCAGGGTGGGAAAGCGCGCAAAGAGCGCCGGGGTCACTTTATTCACCCGCTCGTCGGTACACTGGGCAGCCAGACGCACCGAGAACAGCAATTCGTAGTCCTTTTCATAGTCCAGGGAGCAAATCCCGTCGGGATAGAGCTCCTTGAGCGCCTCTACAATGGCGCGCACTTCTTCCGTTGACTTCATGGTTTCATCCTCTCTCTAGGCATATCATTTTTATTGTATCACAGTTTGTCAAACATGGCGATGAGAACTTTATGTTTCTACCGCATTGTTTTTTTCTCCGCTTCTGGTATAATAACCGCATAACGGTGAACATCCGCAGACAGGCTTTGCCTGAGAAGAACAGAAAAGGAGTGTTTCCCATGGTCAACGAACTTATGGACTTTCTCACCGCTGCTGATCCCCAGGTGGGGGAAGCGGTACGGGCTGAGTACGACCGGCAGCAGCAGAATATTGAGCTGATTGCCTCCGAGAACATCGTCAGCCCCGCTGTGCTGGCCGCCGCCGGCACCGTGCTCACCAACAAGTACGCCGAGGGCTATCCCGGCAAGCGCTACTATGGCGGCTGCCAGTGCGTGGACGTGGTGGAGAACATCGCCATTGAGCGGGCCAAGGAGCTCTTCGGCGCCGGTTATGCCAATGTGCAGCCCCACTCCGGCGCCCAGGCCAACTTCGCCGTCTATCAGGCCCTCTGCCAGCACGGCGACACCGTCATGGGCATGAGCCTGGACAACGGCGGCCACCTGACCCACGGCTCCCCCGTGAACTTCTCCGGCAAGAACTATAACATGGTGGCCTACGGCGTGGACGAGAAGGGCTATATCGATTATGACCAGGTGCGGGATCTGGCCAAGAAGCACCAGCCCAAGATGATTCTGGCCGGCGCCTCCGCCTATCCCCGTGTCATCGACTTCAAGACCTTCGCCGACATCGCTCACGAGGTGGGAGCTTATCTGTTCGTGGACATGGCCCACATCGCCGGTCTGGTGGCCGCGGGCGTCCACCCCTCCCCTGTTCCCTACGCCGATGTGGTGTCCACCACCACCCACAAGACCCTGCGCGGCCCCCGTGGCGGCATGCTGCTGTGCAATGACGAGGCTATTGCCAAGAAGCTCAACTCCGCCATCTTCCCCGGCAGCCAGGGCGGCCCCCTGGAGCACATCATCGCCGCCAAGGCGGTGGCCCTGGGCGAGGCCCTCAAGCCCGAGTTTAAGGAGTATCAGACCCAGATCGTAAAGAACGCCGCTGTGCTGGCCCAGTCTATCCTGGACGGCGGCCTGGATCTGGTGTCCGGCGGCACCGACAACCACCTGATGCTGGTAGACCTGCGTCCCGCCCACCTTACCGGCAAGGAGATGGAGCACCGTCTGGACGAGGTGTATATCACCGTCAACAAGAACGCCATCCCCAACGACCCGGAGAAGCCCTTCGTCACCTCCGGCATCCGAGTGGGCACCCCCGCTGTTACCTCCCGCGGCTTCAAGGAGGAGGAGATGAAGGTGGTGGGTTCCCTCATCTGCCAGTGCGCTCAGGACGACTTCGAGAGCAAGATCGACGACCTGCGTGCCCAGGTGAAGGCTCTGACCGGCAAGTATCCTCTGTACACGAACTGCTAAGAAGCACGGAAATAAGGCTCAAAGGGGCGTGGCACAGCCGCGCCCCTTGCCTTTTTCTCCGCTCCATTGCATAATAGCGGTGGGACTGCCCGTCCCACCGCTTTTTATTTTGAGGTGAAAAATCATGAGTTTGTTCCGCTGCCCCCTGTGCACCGCGCCGTTGACCCGGGGGGAACATGCCTATACCTGCCCCGCCGGACACAGCTTCGATCTGGCCGCCGCGGGCTACACCCATCTGCTGCCCGCCAACCGCAAACACTCCAAAAATCCCGGCGACGACAAGGCCATGGTGGCCGCCCGCTCCGCCTTTCTGGACAAGGGCTACTATGCCCCCCTGGCCCAGTCCCTGTGTAACTTGGCTGCCCGGGACTCTGTCGCGCTTCCCTCTCCCGCCCTGCTGGACTGCGGCTGCGGCGAAGGGTACTACACCGCCGCTCTGGCAGACCGTCTCAACCGAGAGGGCCGCTCCGGCCCCATTGCCGGGGTGGACATCTCCAAATTTGCTCTGCGTCGGGCCGCCAAGCGGGTGAAAGAGGGAGAGTTTGCCGTGGCCTCGGTATACCATCTGCCGGTGGCCAACGAGAGCGTGGACCTGCTCTTTAATGTCTTCTCTCCCCTGTGCCTCCAGGAGTTTGCCCGGGTACTCCGCCCCGGCGGACACTTCTACTATGTGGTCCCCTCTGCTCTCCATCTGTGGGAGATGAAGCAGGTTCTCTACGACAAGCCCTACGAAAACGCCGTCAAGCGGGAGGACTACCCCGGCTTTCAGTGGCTGGAGGCGGTGCCCCTGCGGTATACCGTCCATCTGGACTGTTCCCAGGACATTATGGCCCTCTTCGGCATGACTCCCTATGCCTGGAAAACTCCAAAGGCGGGGGTGGAACGGTTGTCCGCCCTGGAGGAGCTGGACACCCAGATCGGCTTTGACATCCATGTCTACCGCAAACTTTAGACTTTCTTTAATCTTTCTTTCTGGGGATTCAACCTTTAGGGGTTATACTGACCATGTCAACAGGAGGAAGGCCTCCTCACCTCCCCCACAGTAACATTTTCCTTTACCCGAAAGAAAGGGGAACGCATATGTCAGAAGTAATTTTACAAACTCAGGAGCTGACCCGGCGCTACGGCCACACCGTGGCCCTGGACCGGGCCAGCATCACGGTGGAAAAGGGCCAGATCTTTGGTCTGGTGGGCCGCAATGGTGCGGGCAAAACCACCCTCATCCGCCTGATCTCCGGCCAGAGCGTGCCCACCTCCGGCCAGATCTCCCTGTTTGGGCAGACCTCCGACTCCAGCCTGAACAAAGCCCGCAGCCGCACCGGAGCCATGGTGGAGATTCCCTCCTTCTACCCTTACCTCACCGCCCGGCAGAACCTGGAGTACTACCGCATCCAGCGGGGCATCCCGGGCAAGAACTGCGTGGAGGAAGCCCTGGAGCTGGTGAACCTCACCGACACGGGGAAAAAGAAATTTAAGACCTTCTCCCTGGGCATGAAGCAGCGCCTTGGCCTGGCCCTGGCTCTCATGAACCAGCCGGAATTTCTCCTGCTGGATGAGCCCATCAACGGTCTGGACCCGGAGGGCATCGTGGAATTTCGTGAGCTGCTGCTGCGCCTCAACCGGGAGCGGCAGACTACCATCCTCATCTCCAGCCACATTCTCTCCGAACTCTCCGCCCTGGCCACCCACTACGGCTTCATTGAAAAAGGCAAGGTTCTGGAGACCATCTCCGGGGCCGATTTAAGGGAAAAGTGCCGGGAGTGTCTGGAACTCACCGTGGACGACGCTCCCCGGGCCGCCCGAGTACTGGAGCAGCAGTTGGGCACCCGGGACTACGAGGTGCTCCCCGGCAACCAGCTGCGGGTGTATGCCTTCCTGGACGATCCCCAGACCGTCAACCGCACCCTGCTGGAGCAGGGCGTGGGTCTCATCTCCACCCAGCAGAAGGACAGCAACCTGGAGGACTACTTCCTCAATCTGATTGGAGGTCGTCACCATGGTTAATTCGATTCAAGCTGAAATCTATAAGCTGACCCGCCGCCCCTACTTCTATGTATTCAATCTGTGCTGCGCCGCCTTCGCCCTGCTGGTGATCGGCTGTCTGGCCTACATCAAGTATACCGCACCAGCCAACCAGGACGCGGTCAACTTCCCCTTTTCCCTGAACATTCTGCTCATGGGTATGCCCGTTGGCCTGTACCTGGTGGCTGTGGGCGGCGACGCGGTATTCTCGGAGCAGTATAAGTACAACACCCTGAAAAACGAGGTATCCTACGGTCTGACCCGGGTCCAGGTCTACCTGGCCCGGCTGGTAGTGACCCTGCTGCTCATGATCGTGGTCTTTGTGGTGACCATCGGGGTATTTCTGCTGGCCTCCCTGGTGCTGCTGGGCATCCCCTCCGACGAGATGGCTATGATGTCCTTGGGCATGACCGCCGCCCAGTCGGTACAGATGATGATGCAGATGCTGGGATACTACATTCTGGCCTCCTTCCCCCTGTGGCTGGGAGCTCTCTCCTTGGCTATCGCCTGCTATTTCCTCATTCGTGGCTCCAACATGGCGGGCATCGCCTTTTTGGCGATCATGGTTGGCGTGCCTGCCATTCTGAACAATCTGGGCAAGTACGTCCACCCCATGTTCCATTCCCTCTACCACCTCACTCTGGACTATATGGGCGGTCAGGTGATCTCAGCCCAAAACATGGACTGGACTCTGATGAGCCGGTGCTGGCTGGTCGGTCTGGCCTGGGCGGCCATCTCCACCGCGGTGGGTCTGTTCTTCTTCTCCCGCCGGGAAATTAACTGAGAAAGGAAGGTTTCCCTATGAAAAAAATGCTCTTTGCCGCCTTTCTAATTCTGGGAGCCATCCTGTGCCTGACCGTATGGAAGAAGGGCCGCTGAGATGGAAAACCTCATCCGCGCCGAATTCTACCGGATACGCTGCCGCCCCTGGCCAGTCATTCTCATGGCTGCCTCTCTCCTCTTTGGGGTAGCGGTCATGCTGTTTGCCGAGGCCATCCGTCCCCCGGAGTGGGGCAACTGCACCTCCATGTTTGAGGCTCTCAGCTCTCTGCCCATCTTCGGCATGTTCTACGGAGCTTGGTGTGCTGAGATTGCCAGCTCCCGGATAAACAAGCTGGATATTTTAAAAAATGAGGCTGTCTTCGGTATTTCCCGGTGGCAGATGATTCTCTCCCGGCTCAGTACTGCCACCCTCATCGGCTGCGCTATGGCCCTGATGCTGGTGGTCTCGTCGGTACTTCTCTCTTTTCTCTTCCTCCCTGGGAAAGAGGCTCTGCCCCAGCTGGCGGCCAACCTGTTGCTTGAATTTCTCATTGCCCTGCCCCTGTGGGTGGCCTGTGCATCCCTGTATCTGTGTCTGAAGCTGTTATTTGCCTCCGACCTGGTGGCCGTGTTTGTCCTGTTTCTCTATCAGTTCCTTCTCTGGCCCATTCTGGGAGCCTGGTCTCTCCTGGACTCCAAAGCCTGGGTGATGAAGCTGCTGTGCACCCTGCACCTGATGACTCCCTTCTGGGGCAAAGGCGTGGACATCACCCAGACCAATCTGGGCATCTCAGTGTCTGTGAGCAATGGCTTTATTATGCCCTCTTCCCTCTACTGCTGGGCTCTGGGATTGGGCTGGATCGTGTTCACTACGGTGGTATCGGTGTGGGCCCTGCGGCGGCGTGAACTGCGGTAACGTTATTTTTGATTTGGGAGGTTTTGTCCCATGTGGATTGCCCTTCTCCTCTCTCTCATAGCCCTTGCGGCGGTACTGCTTCTGCGGTACCGCCGCGGCCGCGCGCTCAGCCAGGCCGCCTGGCAGCTGAAAGAGGCCCGCAGCCAGCCTGGGAAACGGCTGCGCCTGTCCGCCCCGGACCGGCCGGTGGAGGAGCTCTTGGCCCAGATCAACGGGCTGCTGGAGGACCGGGAAAATGAGACCCGCCAATTGCGGGAGCGGGAGGAGAGCCTGCGGCGGCAGATCGCCAATGTCTCCCACGACCTGCGCACCCCCCTCACCTCCATCCTGGGCTATCTCCAGCTGCTGGAGGGCGACCTGGATGCGGAGCAGCGGGGTCGGTATCTCCAGGTGGTGGAGGAGCGCGCCCGGGTACTCCAGGAGCTCATTACCGCCTTTTACGACCTGTCCCGCATTGAAGGGGGCGAGTATCCCCTGGAAATCCAGCCCGTGGACCTGCGCCGCCGCCTAGAGCCTCTGCTGGCCAGCTTTTATGACGACTTCCAGCAGGCGGGCTTTCAGGTAGAGGTGGAGCTGGAGGAGGGCCTGCCTCCGGTACTGGCTGACCCCGGTGGGGTGACGCGGGTACTCACCAATTTGCTGAGCAATGCTCTGAAGCACGGCAGCACTGCGTTGACCATCCGCCTATACCGGGAGGGAGATTTTCTGGTTACCTCCTTCTCCAACGACGCCCCCCACCTCACCCAGGACGACCTGCCCCGGGTGTTTGAACGCTTTTACACCGGTGACCAGATGCGCACCGGGCAGAACACCGGGCTGGGGCTGGCTATCGTCAAGGCCCTGGCTCAGCGCATGGGCCACACCGCCTTTGCCCAGCTGGAGAACGGGGTGTTTACCGTAGGGGTGCGCTGGCATATGTACCGTTAAAGCCAGTCCTCCACCACATCCCGCAGCCCCGCCGGGCCGACCTGGTTATCCACCAGCAGGGTCATCAGCTCATCGATGCGGGTGGCGCTGGTGGTGATGCCTGGGATGGTCTCATCCTCCCCCTGCTCCTCCCACACCCGCACCCCGTAGTTCTCACAGCAGAAGACGTCGGTCTCCACCGTGTCCACCGTTAGGGCATAGTGAAAGGTACGTGGTTCTCCCATTTGGTCCCGGCACGTCCGGGACGCGATCTTTAGTTCCATCATCTTGTGTTTCCCCTCTCAATTGCAAAAATGCGACCACATTATATAGGGCCCCTGGGAGAAGGAAAAGCAAAAACCGTCGAACCTCTCCCCGCCCTTTTTCGGGGAAAACAGAAAAGCCGGTCCCCTTTTGCTGGAAGTGGTCGAAGGAGTTTGCACACGGTAGAATGTTTTCAACATGAAAATTATTTTCAATAACGAAAAGCCCGGAAGACGCCACCAATAGACGTTTTCCGGGCTTGTTGCACAAGATATGGTATTTTTATCTGGAACTGGAAATTTATTTCACTCGCAGGCGTTTGGCCAGCTCTCCGTCAGGGGTGACCCAGGCGGTCTCGTAGGTGGTGTAGGTCACCATGCCGGGACGGGCTCCGTTGGGCTTTTTCACATACTTGACGGGGGTGTAGTCCACCGGCACCTTGCTGCTGTCCCGGGCCTGGGAGAACCAGGCCGCCAGACAGGCCGCCTCGTTGAGACTCTGGAGATCGGGAGTCCCTCCCTCGGTCCACAGGATCACGTGGGAACCATGGATCTTCTGGGTGTGGAACCAGATATCACTCTTAAAGGCCTGCTTACAGGTAAGCAGGTCGTTCTGGGTGTTGTTCTTGCCCACCGAGATACGCAGGCCCGCTGTGGAGCGAAATTCCATGGGCTTGGAGGACACCCGCTTCTCCCGCCCCTTGGCCTTGCTGGCCCGGCGGAGGTAGCCGGTATCGGTGAGTTCCTGACGGATCTCCCCCAAATCCTTCTCGCCCTCGGCCAGGGTGATATTCTCCAGCACGCTGTTGAGATAGTCCAGCTCCTTGCGGCCCTTCTCCAGCTGCTGGGTCAGCATCTCCTGGGCGGTCTTTGCCTTGTTGTACTCCTTATAGTACTTGGCGGCGTTCTGCTGAGGGGTGAGCAGGGGGTCCAGGCGGATGTCCACCTCCGCCCCCTCCGGGTCGTAAAAGTCCACCGTGCGCAGACACCCCATTCCCCGGTGCATCTGGTGGAGGTTGGAGGTGAGGATGTCTCCCAGCTCCCGCAGCCGCTCCCGGTCCTGGGTGGCCTCCAGCTCCTGCTCCTGGTGGGCGATCTTTCGGGCAGTACGGTCCCGGGCGGTGGTCACCGACCGGATGAGGTCCTGCCCCCGCTGCTTGATGCGCTCCAGGTGCTCCCGCTGCTCGTAGAAGCGGTCCAGCAGCTCGGAGAAGGTGGAAAAGTCCTCCAGCTCCAGGCTGCCCTCGTACTGTCCGGGGGCAAAGAAGGTAAAGTCAAAGGGCTTGCCTTCTTTTCGCATCATAGTTGCTGTCACGTGATGTCCCTTCACATCATTCAACAGCTCCTCCAGGCCGTCCAGCAGCTTTTTCCGGCCCGACTCGCCCAGGGTATTCAGGCGCACGTCGGTGCTGCCCCCTGCCCGCCAGGCCAGCTCCCGGCACACCAGGGGGGACAGCCCTCCGAAGGTGTCCAGCAGCCACTTATCCGCCTGGGCCTCCTCCGGGGCCTGGGCCAGCAGCCCCTCCAGGGCCTCCCGGTCCTGGGCGGTGGGGTCCAGCTTGTCCTGGGGCGGGGGTAGACGGTAGAACATGCCAGGCAGCAGGGTGCGCTGGTTAGCGCTGCCGGAACCCAGGTTGGAGTCCACCCGGCGCAGACAATCTAAAATCCGGCCATCCCCGTCCAGCAGCAGCAGATTGGACCGGCGGCCGATGGCCTCCAGCACCAGCTTTCGCTCCACCCGGTCCCCCAGCTCGTTGAGGGCCTCCAGGGTGAAGGTGACCACACGCTCCAGGTGGGTCTGCTCCACCGACAGCACTCGGCCTCCCGCCAGATGCTTGCGCAGTAACATACAGAACATAGGCGGCGTGTCCGGGTTCTCCCGGGACAGCCGGGTGAGTTGGGGCCGGGGATGGGTGGGGTTGGCAGAGAGAAGCAGGCGCACGTTCCCCTGGGTGGGGCTGCGCAGGGCCAGCACCACCTCGTCCCGGCCGGGCTGATAAATTTTATCGATCTTGGCGCCGGCGGCAGCCTGGCTCAGCTCATGGACCAGGCCGGACAGGCACAGGGCGTCTAACGGCATTCCTTCTCCTCCCCTTCTTCGTTGCAGGACATGATGATCTCAAACAGCTCGTTGAGCCGCTGGGTGCGGCCCTGGAGATACAGCCAGCCAAACAGAGCCTCCAGCCCGGTGGCCGCCTGGTACTGGGCCCGGGAGGCCGCCTTGGGCACCGAGTGGGGGGCGGTGTTCCGGCCCCGACGGTATACGTCGGCCTCCTCCTCGCTGAGCTGAGGCAGCAGCTTCTCCATGGCGGCGGCCTGAGCCGGGGCGGAGACATAGGTCACGGTAGCCCGGTGCAGATCCTTGGGCTTGGCCTTGCCGTGCAGGGCGATCCAGGACCGCACCATTACCTCAAACACTCCGTCTCCCAGATGGGCCAGTCCCAGGCTGCTCATAGACAGCAGCTGCTCCCGGTCCACATTCAAATGAAAATAGTCCATCCAAATCGCCTCGCTCATCTGACACTTAAAATCATTTGATGATATCATATTTTTCCAAGGGATTCAAGGTTCAACTCCCCATTCCGCTCTTGACAATCCTCCCACAAAATGGGAAAATAAAAATAGTATGTCTTAGCATGGAGCCCGATTCGATGGCTCCGTGTTTCATAGAAAGAGGTACAGAGGAGCGAGCAGCATGTCAGACAGTCCCCTGTGGCGGCCGGGCCGCATCGGTCCCATGGAACTGAAAAACCGGGTGATCCGCTCAGCCACTAATGAGCACCTGTCCCAGCCTGACGGGCAGCTGACCACCGCCTGGATGGATACCCTGGTGGAGTTGGCGGAGAATGAAGTGGGCCTGGTCATCACCGGCCATATGAGCGTGGACCGGCAGCAGCGCTCCGACCAGGGGCAGACTGTATTGGACGAGCAGACCGACCTGGGTCTGCTCCATGAGACGGCCTGCCGGGTCCATGCGGCGGGAGGAAAAATCGTGGCCCAGCTCAACCACGGCGGCAAGAAGGCGCCGGAAACCGTGAACGGCCACCCCCCAAAGCTGCCCGCCGACTTCTCCCTGGACGAGCTGGATCAAATTGTAGGAAAGTACCGCTATGCCGCCATGCTGTGCCGCCGGGCCGGTTTTGACGGCGTGCAGATTCACAACGCCTATGGTTATCTGCTGGCCAGCTTTCTCAACCATGTGGATAACCGGCGCACCGACGGCTACGGCGGCAGCGTGGAAAACCGCTTCCGCCTCACCGGGCGGATTATTCGGGAGGTGCGGCGGACCTGCGGGCCGGACTTTGCCATCCTCACCAAGGTGGGCGGAAATGGCTACGGCAGCCTGCACCGGCTGCTGGAGCTCTATGAGATCAGCGGCGCGGACGGAGTTGAAATCTGTACCTCCGACTTTGACCCCCGCATCTGGGCCAGCCGCTCCTTCTGCATGGAGGAGCTGCTCCGCGCCTGGGAGGGTGTCGACCTGCCCATCAGCCTGGTGGGCGGCGTTTTCTCCCAAAAGACGGCGGAACATATTCTGGAGGCCGGCGTCCCCTTTGTCTCCTTCAGCCGGGCTCTGCTGTGCCAGCCCGACTTTGCTGCCCGCCTGAAGCGGGGTGAGGCTGAGGAGAGCCCCTGCACCACCTGCAACCAGTGCTACCAGAGCTTCCGGCGGCAGTTTGTGCGCTGCATCCAGCATACCTCCCCCATCCCCCAGTTGAAAAAGGTGTTTGGAAGTTCTGAAAATACATAAGTTTTCCCCCTGATCGGAAACAAAATTGACTTCTTTCCTGTCAGGGGGAACTTTTTTTAAAAATTTCAAAAAACCTATTGACGAATGCGAAATTTCTGGTATAATACGTTTTGTTGTCACGCAAGAGACCACGTGAGAGCGCCATGGAGAGATGGCTGAGCTGGTCGAAGGCGCACGATTGGAAATCGTGTAACGGCTAATACCCGTTCGAGGGTTCGAATCCCTCTCTCTCCGCCATAAGAAAAGGACATCCGAATGGATGTCCTTTTCTTTTTGATGTGAGGAAATCAAAACCTCTCCCCCACAGGCATCGGATTCCTACAGCCGAATGTCTTATTTTTAAAGCAACCGCCGCTTGTTGAAACTGTCTTCAACAAGCGGCGGTTTTTTGCTGTCCTGAGAGTCTTTCTCCTCTCAATAGCTTGATTCTATGCAAAAGCAAATTACGAGCAAGCACCTTTGAACTTCTCTTCAATCCCAAGCTCCTGATCCATCTGCTCATAAATAAAAAACTGAGACAAAAAGGTAATATACCACAGCCCCAGAATAGGAATCAGAAGCACAGTCCAGGGAGCCAGCAGTACATAGACGAGGCAGTAAACCAGCTGCAAAAGGGTTACCCCTGCCATGCGCCAGAAATATTTTGCAGTAAAGAGAATGATGTTTCTCATTCGATTCAGCGTGGTCTGGCGGAACAGAACCAGCTGGGGCCAGTAGAGGGTATTGAGCAGGAAAAACAGGGCTCCGGAAAACAGATACAGGACGATGGTGCCCAGCATCTGAGGGGCCGCAGACCACCAGAATAGGGCCGCCATAAAAGCATACATGCCGATCAGAAGGCCCAGGACCCCTCCGGGGAGCAGGCTCTCCCATCCATTTTGCCGCAGACTCCTGCGCCAGGCCGTCCACCAGGATTCCGGCGCGTCCCGCAGTCCCCGCAGTATGCCGTCGTAGAGCCCCGCCAGAAAGGGGCCCCAGATCATTCCGCCCAAAATTGACACAGGAATAAGAACCAGAATACTGCTGGACAAAATGGCATACCCAATGCCCGCTGCCAGGGGAAGGGCGCCCAGCACGGTGAGCAGATTGAGCTTGATCCAGGAGAAGGTATGTTGGGAGAGCAGCTGCTTATAGCGGTTGAATCCCACCTGGCGCACATCCGGATCATAATAGGGGTCCTCATGGACAAACAAACCCACAATACTTCCTCCTTTAGTTTAGCGGACTATAATGGCAGCCGTCCAGGAACTGGAGCAGGATCTCTTGCTCCTGTCCGGTAAACTCCTCCTGGCAGGCCAACTCGGCGCTGATGGCGTAGGTCCCGTAGACGGTAAAGGCCGACACGCCTCGCTGATAGGGGTTGGTCTCCGAGCCGCAGGTATAGGACAGCAGGGTATACTCCTGGCCGTTGCGCTTCTCGCTCCAGGTCTCGGTTATCGTATAGGTCTCCTGCTGCCGGGCAATCCAGTCCTCCTGGTTTTGCCTGGCGTAGCTCTCATCTGCGCATCCCGCTGCAAGCAGGTAGATCTGGGCGTCGTAGACCTCCACGTCCTCCCCGTCCTCGTTGGTATAGGCAGAGGGGGCCCCGGCTACCCAGGCGGCATAGTAGATATCCTCTCCGGTGAGAACGGAATAATTATCCAGCAGGGTAAATCCGTTGCCCGGCTCCTCCGCTGCCAACACGGACCCCAGCATGGTCCAGCTGGCGTCCCACGGGGTCCCGTCAACGGCCTGGTCGGGATACTGGCTGCACCCGCTCAGGCCCAGCAGGCCCGCCAAAAGCAGCAGCGCAGCCCCGTAGTTCCACCGTTTCACTGGTCACTCCCCCTTGTGATGGTATCCCATAGTGCATCGCATTCCTCAGGATAGGAACAGGTGCGCTCGGTCCAGAAGCCCCGATGGGCCACAAAGAGGGACGAGAGCAGCTCCTGGCTGTCTCCATGGATTTCCTGGTTCAAAATCTCCTCTGTGTAGTCCCCCAACGGCAGTTCCTGAAGGACCGGGCACTGAGACCAGGAGAGGCAGCAGTTCTCATAGCTCTCCTCTTCCTCCCCCGGCAGGCTCCCGTCCAGGCGGCGGAGAATTTGGTAGTTCTTCTGAAAAACCTCCGGGTCCTCCAGCAGGAAAAAGTAACTGTCGCAGACACTCAAATCCGCCATCAGCTTGGTGCTTCCGGCATAGTCGTATGCCGCCCCTTCGCTGGAACTGTTTCCCATCACATACTGATTCAGACGTACCACCACCTGACCGTCGCCGTTACAGTCGGTGCCCAGGTCTGCCAAAGCAGACTCCAGAGCGGCGGCCGTGTCCTCTGGCAGGGCGGCGGAGCCCACATAGGCCACCTGATAATCGGGAATCACCTGCCCGATTCTCAACATTCTGGCCCCCAGATAGACCCCCAGGGCAAGCAGCACAATTCCCACAAGAACGTGCCACTTATGATAATACCACCAGTTGGCACGTTTCTGCCGAGGCGTCAGCTCCACCACCTCATCCGGCTTCACATCCCGGTATTTCCACTTCAGATATTCGCTGGCCACAGGCGTTCCTCCTCTGTTTTGTCACGCCCCGTCCCGGGTGGTGCCGCCGGGGGCATAGCTTACCGGCAGGCAGATGAGACTGGGCAGGTCGCTTTTGTCTTCTTTTAATAAAATGTCTACACAGGTCTCGGCCAGAAGGGGGATGGGCTGGACAATGGTGGAACAATCCGGCTCCCGGCCCATGTGGATAGCCGTACCATCAAAGCCGATGAGCTGTACGTCCTGGGGAACGTGGACCTCCAGCTCCGAGAGCATTTTCTGAATCTCCAGCGTCAGCACATCGGTACAGCAGAAGATGCCGTCGTAGTCCAGCCGCCCCTGGTGGATATGGGCTTGGAGGAAATCCCGGAACGGTCCGTATCCGTCGCTGTCCCGCAGGTAGAGCGTATCATGTTCTACTCCCATTCCCCGGCAGAAGGCCTCAAACCCGTCCCGCCGCTTGTCCGACTCTCCGGCCACGGTGGAGCCGATGCGCAGAAACAGCAGCTGCTTGCAACCCAGCTCCACCAGCTTTTTTGCCGCCAGCTGGCCGCCGCCGAAGTTGTCCGAGGCCACACAGGGCACGTCGGGACTCACATAGCGGTCAAAGCTGACAAAGGGGACCTTGTCTGCCACCTGCAGGTCGGGATTATAGGTCAATCCGATGATGCCATCCACCTGGTTTTGCTGGGCCATGTGGATGTAGCGCTGCTCCGCCTCCGGGTCAAAGTCGGTGATGGACAAAAACATCCGGTAGCCCCGCTTGGTGAGAGCCTGGCACAGGTTCTGGGCCAGGACAGAGAAAAAGGGATTGATGATATTGGGCAGCACCACGGCCACCGCGTAGGTCCGGTTGGTCTTCAGCCCCCGGGCATAGCTGTTTACCTGATAGCCCAGCCGCTTTGCTGCCTCCAGCACCCGCTGGCGGTACTCCTCCCCCACCGAGCCGTTGTTGAACACCTTGGATACGGTGCCAAGCGCCACGCCCGCCTCCCGGGCCACATCTTTCATTGTCGGAGCGGAACCCCGTTTCATCTATACCACCGCCTTTGCTAGTATGAAACGTATCATGAACATTTCACGGAATTTCATGAACACAACTTCATTATATGCGTGAAACGTTTTTTTGCAAGCTGTTTTTTAAAAAATTGGGCCGTCTCCCTATTTTCCTTTCACAATGCACAAAAAACCCCCTGTCTTTTTATGGAGAACAGAGAAGTGGAAAAATGCGGATAAATTGCCTTGACAGCAGGAGGAAACCTGGCGTATGATGAGTCTAACTTAGAGTGTAACGTTTCGCCCTGCAGTTTCGGGGCTTACTTTTTTCAGTGTGTGTGAAACGTTACATTCAATATACCGGTATATAAAACCAGCTTTGAGAAAGAGGGGATAAAACTGCTGTGCAGATGTGATACAATCATTTCAAATAGGGAGTGAGACAATGTGAGTCAACAATATAAACCCGCGGCAGGGGCCATTGCCCTGCATAGAAAACCCCTGGGCCGCCGGATTTTGAACAATTGGCAGCTCTATCTGCTGCTGCTGATTCCGGTGGTGCTGACCATCATCTATAAGTATGTTCCCATGTACGGCATTCAGATCGCCTTCCGTGATTTCAAAGCCAGCCGGGGATATATGGGCAGCGAATGGGTGGGACTGTACTGGTTTGAGCGATTTTTTAGCTCGCCTACCTGTGTCCGGATGATCAAAAATACCGTCCTCATCAGTCTGTACAGTCTGCTGTGGAGCTTCCCCATCCCCATCATCCTGTCCCTCATCATCAATCAGCTCCGCTTCCGGCGGTATAAGCGGCTGGTGCAGACGGTTCTGTATGCCCCCCACTTTATCTCCATCATGGTGGTGTGCGGTATGCTGCGCATCTTCCTGAGCCCCTCGGGAGGACTCATTAACCTGATCTTCGGCACCAGCATCGACTTTTTGACCGAATCCTCCGCCTTCCGTACCATCTACATCGCCTCGGGCATCTGGCAGGACGCCGGCTGGGGCTGCATCATCTACCTGGCCACCCTGGCCAACGTGGACCCGGGCCTCTACGAGGCGGCCAAAATTGACGGCGCCTCCGTCTACCAGCGCATCAAGAACATCGACCTGCCCGAGCTTCTGCCCATGGCCATTTTGAACCTGATCATGGCCGCCGGCGGACTGATGAACGTGGGCTTTGAAAAGGTGTGGCTCCTCCAGACCGACTTGAACAAGGCCACCAGCGACGTCATCGCCGTATATGTCTACCAACAGGGCATTGAAAACGCCAAGTACAGCTACTCCACAGCCGTAGGCCTGTTCAACACGGCGGTCAATATCATTTTGCTGCTCATCGTCAACAAGATCGCGTCCAAGGCCTCGGACGTGGAATTTGTGTAAAGGAGGGGAAGAACATGAACAAATCGCGCGGACTGTCTGAGCGCACCAGCGATATCGTCCTGGTGGCCATCACCGCGGTGGTGCTCATCATCGTGGCCTATCCCCTCTACTATGTCCTCATCGCCTCGGTCTCCGACCCCTACGACGTGTACGCGGGCAAGACCTTCCTCTTCCCCAGCGGCTTTACCCTGGACGGATACGCGGCGGTCTTTCAGGACCCCAACATTGTCTCCGGCTTTCTCAACTCGGTGAAATACACCTTGATCGGTACCGTATTCTCGGTGACCATGCTCTACATCACCGCCTACCCCATGGCCCAGCGGGATCTGCCCGGCCGGAAGTTTTTCAGCATCTTCTTCCTCATCACCATGTACTTTGGCGGCGGCCTGGTCCCCACCTACCTGGTGGTGAAGAGCACCGGACTGGTGGGCAGCATGTGGTCGCTGTTTTTGCCCGGCGGCGTGGCCGTAGGCAACATGATCATCGTGCGCAACTACTTCCAGAACAGCGTCCCCAAGGACCTCATCGAGGCCGCCCAAATTGACGGCTGCTCCAAGATGGGCATTTTTCTGCGCATCGTCATCCCCCTCTCCAAGCCCATCCTAGCCGTGATGGCGGTCTTCTCCATGGTGGCCTACTGGAACGACTGGTTCACCGCGCTGATCTATCTGGGCGGCAAGGGCTCCCCCCTCCCCCTGGTCATGCGCAACATTCTGATCAAGAGCTCCGCCTCCGCCTCCCAGGCCGCCACCATCTCCGGCGGCTACGCAGAGCTGAACAAGCTCACCGAGCTTTTGAAGTTCTGCTCCATGATTGTGGCGGCGGTGCCCATGCTGGTCATCTATCCCTTTGTGCAGAAGTACTTTGAAAAGGGCTTTATGGCCGGCGCGGTGAAGGGCTGAGAAAGGAGAGAAAACCATGAAACAACCTTGGAAACGGGGCCTTGCAGTCTCCCTGGCGGCCGCTTTGTGCATGGCAGGCCTGTCCGGGTGCTCCAGCGGCCTGGTGAACAACGTAAACACCGGAGAAATTAACCCCAACACGGACCAGACGGAATTTAATATCATGGGCGGCATCTCCGCCCTGTCCAGCGGCTATGAGAACAACGAGGTGCTCAACCAGCTGCAAGAGAACGTGGGTATCAAGATCAACTGGGAGACCATGTCCGACTCCCTGGCCGAACAGGTAAACATCCGCATCACCGGCGGCCAGTACCCCGACGCCTTCATGGGCGTGGGCTTTTCCAACTACGACCTGGCCCGGTACGGAGACGACGGCACCTTTCTGGACCTGACCCCCTACCTCACCGAGGACATTATGCCCAACCTGTGCGCCATTCTGGAGGAGCACCCGGAGATCCGGGCGGCCATCACCCAGGAGGACGGCAAGATCTATGGCCTACCCTCCGGCGAGCAGATGACCACCGCCGGCATCGGCGCGGACGCCGACGATGCCTGGTCCATCTATACCATCCCCCAGTTCAGCATGATCAACAAGGCCTGGCTGGACGAGCTGGGGCTGCCGGTGCCCACCACCCTGGATGAGCTCCACGACGCCCTGAAGGCTTTTCAGGAAAACGACATGTCCCACACTTACTACGGAAACGACGCCGGCACTACCATCCCCATGTCCACCGGCTTTGACCAGTGGTGCTGGGGACAGAATATCTTCTACTCCGGCTTCGGCTTTACCAACTGGCCCAACGACGTATGCAACGACCTGCACCTGAAAAGCGACGGCACGGTGGAATTTCTCTGCGTCTCCGACGCCTACCGGGACTGCATGGACTACTTCCACACCTGGTTCAGCGAGGGCCTGATGGACGTGGAAATGTTCAGCCAGAGCGACAGCCAGCTGATGGCCAAATGCCAGCAGGGCTATGTGGGCGTGTCCACCTGGTGGTACATCGACGAGCTGATGGGGGACTACGCCGACGACTATGTGTTCCTGCCTCCCCTGTCCGGCCCCGAGGGCACCCAGTACGAGGATGTGTGTGAAATCACCATCCGCCCCGGCTCCCCCATCACCTCCGGCCAGCTGTGCATCACCGGCAAGTGTGAGAGCCCCATCAACCTGCTCAAGTTCTTTGATCAGTGGTACGACGGCGAGACGGTGATGCAGCTGCACTACGGTCCCATCGGCGTCTACTTCACCGGCCAGGATGAAAACGGCATGTGGATGTCCATTACCGACGACGAGGCCAAGGAAAAGTATGGCAAGAGCGCCGGCGAGCTGCGCAACCAGTATGAGACCTACGGCCCCAAACTGATTTTGGCCGAGTACTACCGGGACGTCTTCTACATGGAGCCCAATGCCATCAACCGCCTGACCTGGCTGCAGGAGGACTGGATGCCCTATGTAAAGGACACCAGCGTCTACCCGGTAGACTGTACCTTCACCAGCATGGAAATGGAGACCTTGGACTGGCGCAAGTCCGATTTTGAGACCGCTGTCCGGGAACAGGAAGGCCTGTGGCTGAAAAACGGCGGCGAAGGCGGCGGCCCCATCACCGATGAGGAGTGGGAGGACTACAAAGAATTCCTGGTCAAGAAATGCGGAATGGACGACCTGCTCCAGGTCTACCAGGCCGCCTACGACCGATATACCCAAACGGAGAACTGAGCCTGGCGCTCAAATTGGATCAAAGGATGAGATTCTATGGTTAGCACACAACTGCAAAAAGCCCGCGACTTTGAAGCCCAGTACGGGCCCCACATTCCCGAGACGGAGCGCCCCGCGTTCCACGCCACCCCCACCATCGGCTGGATGAACGACCCCAATGGATTTTCCATCTATCAGGGGAAGTGCCACCTGTTCTACCAGTATCACCCCTATTCCAACGAGTGGGGCCCCATGCACTGGGGGCACCTGACCACAGAGGACTTCATCCACTGGGAGCGGCTGCCCGCCGCCCTGGCTCCCGACCAGCCCTGCGACGCCGCCGGATGCTTTTCCGGCGGCGCGGTGGAGCTGCCCGACGGGCGGCAGCTGCTGATGTACACGGGAGTTCAGCGGGAGCGGGATGAGGAGGGCTTCCTCCGGGACGTCCAGACCCAGTGTGTGGCCATCGGCGATGGCCTCAACTATGAGAAATCCTCCCTCAATCCGGTGCTGGACAAGAACGACCTGCCCCAGGGGGGCAGCGCCGTGGACTTCCGGGACCCCAAGGTGTGGCGGTCGGAGGACGGCACCTACTACGCCGTCATCGGCAACCGTACTCCCGACGACAGCGGCGCCATTCTCCTCTACCAGAGCAAGGATGGCCTGCACTGGGACTACGTCCGCACCCTGGACGCCTGCCACAACCAGTACGGGAAAATGTGGGAGTGTCCCGACTTCTTCCCCCTGGACGGCCGCCAGGTCCTTCTCACCAGCCCCCAGGATATGTATCCCATCGGACTGGAGTTCCACGCGGGCAACAACGCCCTGTGCCTGCTGGGCGATTACGATGGCGAGGAGTTCCACCGGCAGGATGTCCAGGCGGTGGACTATGGACTGGACTTCTACGCCCCTCAGACCCTCCTTACCTCTGACGGGCGGCGGATCATGATCGCCTGGATGCAGAACTGGGCCACCACGGGGGCCAAGCCCGCCCACTGGTTTGGCCAGATGACCCTCCCCCGAGAGCTGTTCCTGCGGGACGGGCGGCTGTGCCAGCGTCCCGTCCGGGAGCTGGAGGCCTGCCGGAGACAGCAGGTGCTCCACCGCAACATCCCCGTGAGCGGGGAGGTCAATCTGCCCGGGGTCCAGGGCCGCATGGTGGATATGACGGTGACTGTCCGCCCCACCGGAGGCGAGGAGTATCGCTGGTTCCGCATTCACGTGGCCAAGGACGGCACCCATGACACCATCATCCGCTACCGTCCCAACGAGAGCACGCTGAAAATTGACCGCACCCGCAGTGGTTTGCCCCACGATATCGTTCACACCCGCAGCTTCCTGGTGCGTCCCCAGGGCGGGGAACTGAAACTGCGGATTATTCTGGACCGGTTCAGCGTAGAGGTCTTTGTCAACGACGGCGAGCAGGCGGCCAGCTCTGTAATTTACACCCCGCAGCAGGCCGACGCCATTACCTTTGAGGCGGGCGGCCAGGCCTTGATCGACGTAGAAAAGTATGACCTGATGGTTTAAAAGGCGGTGGAAGTATGAAGAAACACATCGATGTGGCTGCTCTGGGCGAGTTTCTGGTGGACTTTACCTGCAACGGCGCCAGCGCCCAAGGCAACCCCTTCTATGAGGCCAACCCCGGCGGTGCGCCCTGCAACGTGTTGGCTATGCTGGCCAAGCTGGGCAAGAAAACCGCATTTATCGGCAAGGTAGGCGACGACCAGTTTGGCCATCTTCTGCGCCAGGTGGGCCTGGAGGCAGGCATCTCCATGGACAGCCTGGTGATGGACCCCCACAGCCACACCACCTTGGCCTTTGTCAAAACGGCGGAAAACGGCGACCGGGACTTCTCCTTCTACCGGGACTCCGGGGCGGACACGCTCCTCGCCCCAGACGAGGTGCCCGAGGACGTGATCGCCGGGGCCAGGATCTTCCACTTTGGGTCCCTGTCCCTCACCGGAGAGCCGGTACGCAGCGCCACCCAAAAGGCGGTGGCCCTGGCCCGGGCGGCAGGCTGTATTCTTTCCTTTGACCCAAACCTGCGCCCCCCTCTGTGGGACGATCTGGAGCAGGCCAGGGAGCAGATCCACTGGGGCCTTGCTCAGTGCGACGTGGCAAAGATTTCCGACGACGAGCTGCTCTTTCTCACCGGAGAGACCGATTTTGACGCCGGAGCCGCCAAGCTGATGGAACAATTCCCCAATCTTCAGATGGTCAATGTGACCGCAGGCGCCCAGGGGAGCATCTCCTACTACCAGGGCCTTCGGGTGTTTCAGCCCGGGGTGACCCTGGGTGGCGTGATCGAGACCACTGGCGCGGGCGATACCTTCTGTGCCTGCGTTCTGAACTTCCTGCTGGAGCATGGACTGGAGCATCTCACTGCGGACGATCTCACCCAGATGCTCCGCTTTGCAAACGCGGCGGCCTATCTGGTCACCACCCGACGGGGCGCCATCCGCTCCATGCCGGAGCTGGAGCAGGTATTGGCTCTGTTATAAAATGTTGACCACATGATTTAAAACACCCAAGTGGACGGCAAAAGCCATTCACCTGGGTGTTTTACTGTCCTCCGGGCCGCAGGAATATTTTTGCAGAAGCAAATCTATCATTTCATTCCTTCCAGGATGCTTACCCAGGTCTCCTCGGAACAGGCCTGGGAAACGCGAATGGAATAGGAATAGATCCCATCCTTCCAAACTGCCAAGGAGTACAAGCTCCCCTCCCCGCTCAGGGTCACAGAGTATCCTTCCATAGTCAGTACCAGGGTATTGGAATAGGCCGAATAGTCTCCCGAGGGATCCCCGTCTCCCGCCAGCTTGCGCAGCGTTACGCTCTGCGTCTCCCCCAAATAGATCACCTCAGCCAGCCCTCCCGGGTAGGCCCGATATTCGGTCTCTGTCACTGCAAAGGGCAAATCCCCCAACTCTTCCACCTGGAAGCCCACCAGCTGGGACAGTTCCTGGAGTGATGAGACCTGCGTGACGCTCCATATCCCGTTTTGCACCCCAGATGGGTCCTCTCCGGGCAGCTGGGCCTGGAACCTCGGGAGGGTCACCGCACCAATGACCAGTAAGGCCAAACAGGCGGCAATGGCAACGCGGCGCGCAGGAATCGGTACGCTCCTCCTGCGCGGCTGAAATTCGGTGGTTCGGATGGTCCTCAGAATGCGCGCCTGCATCTCCTGGGTAACCACAATACGATCCATCACGTCCTTATACGCCTCCCTCAAAGGTCATATCCCTCCTTTAAAATCGATCTCAGCTTCTCCCGCCCACGCATCAAATGGGAACGCACCGTAGATTCTTTTTGCTCCAGGATAGCGGCAATTTCGGCAGTGGAAAGACCCTCATAATAAAAAAGGTGGATCACTTCCCGGTACTTGACCGGAAGGTCCTTTACCGCCTCCCAAACAAAGGACAGATCCTCCCGCTGCTCTGCCGCCAGCGATTCCTTCAGCTCGTCCGTGCTGCGCACCTTGTTGTAAGCAATCCGATTTTTACTCAGATTCCCTGCCACCCGAAACAGCCACGCTTTTTCGTGGGCCTCCTGCTCCAACACCGGCGCGGTTTTCAGATACTGGATCAGCGTATCCTGCAAAATTTCTTCCGCATCGTCCATATTATGCAGATAAGAGTAGGCCAGGCGTAAAATGCTGCTGCCGTATTGAGTCAAAAGTGCTTCCGCCCTCTGATTGATCTGCTCTCGGTCAACCACGAACTCTTTGTTCGGACTGACTTGTGCAGCACAGATGCTTTGCAGCCAACGGCGCGCCCAGGAAAGAAGCCCTGGGCATGTCCGCGGAACGCTCAGGCCAAATAGGGCCATATGGTATTGGGCATGGGTCACCACATCATTTTCTCTCCCTTACACAGCGGGGCCGCACAGGTTTACTCCGTGCGGCCCCGGGAATGATTTATTGAATCTCTGCCTGCCCCAGCACAGCAAAATACTGAGTCAGCATGCTGTCAGCCTCTTGCTGGGTAACCGTGCTCTGGGGTGCAAAGGCGTGCTCGTCCTTCTCTCCCATGACTTCCTTCATAGTCATCCAGCAAACTGCCTCATAGGCATACTCGCTGATCTGGCTGGCATCGGAATAGCCCAGAGGAAATGCCCAGGCTCCGGTAAAGCCCTGATCGTTGTTCTGGGCATAGCGATAAAGAATGAGCGCCATCTGCTCCCGCGTGACCGGGTCCTCCGGGCCAAACTGGTTCTCCCCGTAGCCACCGGCAATCTTCTCGCTGGACGCCCAGCGAACGGCCTCGGCATACTCGGCCTCCGGCTCCACATCGGTGTAGTCCATAGCAAAGTTGACCACGGGGCTGCCGGCCTTCCGGTGCAGCGCAGAGACCAGCTCCGCCCGGGTGAGCAGGTCATCCCCTGCGGTCACTGCCGGTCCCTCCGCCACCACCGATGCGTACGGGGCCGTGCTCAAGGTCGTCTGTCCAAGCACCCCATCGGCCGCAAAGGCGGGAACCGCCATAGAACCGGCCAGTGTCAGAGAGCAAAGCACCGTCAAAGCTCTTTTATTCCACATAATATCGTCCTTCTTTCTGCATATTAAGGCGTTGGTGTTTTTCCTGTGACACCCTATATACAGCTGACTGCCCGTATTTGTTGCAAAGAGCAAAAAATTTTTTGGATTTTTTCGTCCCAGCTCAATGGGAGTATATCTTATTTTTCCGGCACTGGAAAGATATTTTGCACCAAAACTTCGTTTTTCCCACAGAACAAGCCTGGGGCCGCACGGTTTTATTCCGTACGGCCCCGGGCACTTTATTTCTGCTGGCTCAGCCGCCAGAGCATCTGCACGATCTCTTCCCGGGTTGCAAAGGAGCCGTACCGCTCCCCCTTGCCCTCTCCCCCGGCGATGATCCCCGCTTTCTCTGCCCAGGTGCGGGCCTGCTGGGACCAGCTGGCAGGGGCTGTGCTCCCGGCCTGCTTCAAATACTCCGCCATCATGGCGTTGAATTGTTCTTGGGTCACAATTTCTTCCTCCTCCATCGCCGCCTTTACCGCGGCCCGGAAATCATCCATGGTCACGCCATGCTTGGGCCACCAGTGGAGCACATCGGCATGGTTGCTGGCAATGCCCAGCTGGTTGCCCTCCGCGTGGCAGATCACCACGCCAGGCTTGGCGGGGTCCAGCCCAAACTGGCGGCACAGATCGGCGCACAGGGCCACAGCATTTTCATAGATGGCCTGAAAATAGGTCTCATTCTTCTTTACGTCGTAGCCCACCATGGTGCCCCCTTGGTAGGTGTGACCCGCCGGCTCGCAGCATTCAAAGGAGATGTGGGTGTTATTGGCGCTCCCCTTCTCCCCCTTTCCCGCGTGCCAGCCCCGCATGGTCCAGGGCAGGGTTTGGATCACCTTGTCCCGGCTCACAATAGCGTGGACACAGGCGTCCTTGTCCGGCTGATTCCAGCTTTTGATAAACACCTGGGGGTCGGGCTGAGCCACTCCGGTGGAGTGGACCATGATCCCCGTGGGGCGGATGGTTTTTCCCGCGCGGTAACAGTCGCTGTTGGTGAGCAGCTGTGTCTCCTGTCGGTATTCCATAAAAAACTCCTCCTCTCCGCCAATTCCATTCTATGCTCCGGCTTGTGAGGTGGTTCCAGGTATGGGAAAATGCCTTTTTAGTTGACAGAAGGGCATTTTTTTCATAGAATAAGGGAACGGCTGTGTGTGCCGTATCACATAAAGAGAGAGGGAGGTTCTTTTATGGACCAACATCAGTCTGCCCCGCGGAGCAATCCCGTGGCGCTGGCGCCCATTCTGGTGTTTCTGGCACTGTATCTGGGCTCCGGCATTACCTTTGAGTACATTTTAAAAATCGAAAATGGCTTCTATCAGACCCCCGCTATCGTCATTTTCCTCATCGCCCTGGCTGTGGCCTGCTTCCAGAACCGGAAGCTGGACTTCAACGCCAAACTGAAGGTGATGGCCAATGGCGTGGCTGACGAGAACATTTTGACCATGTGTCTGGTGTTCCTGGCCGCGGGCGCCTTCTCCGGTGCCATCTCCGCCGCCGGCGGCGCGGACAGCACCGTATACCTGTTCCTCACTTTCCTGCCCAGCCAGTTCGCTGTGGCCGGTCTGTTCCTCATCGCCTGCTTTGTGTCCATCTCCATGGGCACCTCGGTGGGCACCATCTCTGCCCTGGCCCCCTTCGCTGTGTCCATGAGCCAGGCCACCGGCTTTGATGTGGTGATCTGCATCGCCGCCGTGGCCTGCGGCGCCATGTTCGGCGACAACCTGTCCATGATCTCCGACACCACCATCGCCGCCGTGCGCACCCAGGGCTGTGAGATGAAGGACAAGTTCCGCATGAACTTCCTCATCGTCCTGCCCGCCGCCATCATCACCCTCATCCTGTTTGTGGTGATCACCTGGGGCGGCAGCGGTCAGGTGGAGCTGCAGCCTTACAGCCTGTGGAAGGTACTGCCCTATCTGGTAGTGCTGGTAGGCGCTGTGGTAGGCGTGAATGTGTTCCTCATCCTGATGATCGGTACTGTGCTCAGCCTCATCGTGGGCGTGGCCACCGGAGCCTTCGCCTGGACTCAGGTCTTCTCCGTCATGGGCACCGGCGTCACCGCCATGTATGACATCACCGTCATCTCCATCATTGTAGCCTGCATCGGCGCGCTGGTGAAGGAGTACGGCGGCATCCAGTGGCTCATTGACTTCATTGGCCGCCGGGTCAAGACCGCCAAGGGCGCTCAGATCGGCATCGCCGGTCTGGTGGCCGCCGTGGACGTGGCCACCGCTAACAACACGGTCGCCATCGTCATGACCGGTTCCATCGCCAAAGACATCAGCGAGGAGTACCACATCGACCCCCGGCGCACCGCCTCCCTGCTGGACATCTTCGCCTCGGTGATGCAGGGCATTCTCCCCTACGGCGCTCAGTTGCTCTACGCCGCTGCGGGAGCCGGCGTGTCCGCCATGCAGATCGTGCCCTACATGTTCTACTGCTACCTGATGGCCGTATCCGCCATTCTCTTTATCCTGTTTTTTGCTAAAAAGTCCGTCATCAGCAAATAATATTGTCCCATTCAATCCCAGGGGCCGATGATACCATCGGCCCCTGGAGAGTTTTTCAGGAGGTCAATCCCATGGAATTCACCCCCCTTATGGACCGCCAGCGGCAGTTTTTCCGCTCCGGTGTCACTCTGGACCTTGCCCGCCGCAAACAGGCTCTCCGGGATCTGCTCCGGGAGATGGAGCGGCGTGAGGACGAGCTGCTCTCTGCCCTCCACGCCGACCTGGGCAAGGCCGCTTTTGAGGGCTATATGACCGAGCTGGGCATGGTGCGGGAAGAGCTGCGCTTCCACCTCAAGCATCTGGACCACTGGGCCCGGGACAAGCGGGTGCCCACGCCCCTGTCCCAGTTCCCCGCCCGCTCCATCCGCCATCCGGAGCCCTACGGGGTGGTGCTCATTATGGCCCCCTGGAACTACCCCATCCAGCTCTCCCTGGAACCTCTCATCGGGGCCATCTCGGCGGGCAACTGCGCGGTCTTGAAACCCTCCGCCTACGCCCCCGCCTGCTCCCACGCCCTGAAGGAGCTCATCTCCGCCTGCCTGCCCCAGGAGTGGGTCACAGTGGTGGAGGGGGGCCGGGCGGAGAACCAGGCCCTGCTGGAGCAGCCCTTTGATTACATCTTCTTCACTGGAAGTGTGGCGGTGGGCCGCCATGTGATGGAGATGGCCGCCCGGAATCTGACCCCGGTGACCCTGGAGCTGGGGGGCAAGAGCCCAGTGATCGTCACCGCCGACGCCGACCTGCCTCTGGCCGC
>CAJLCG010000002.1 GCA_905205085.1 uncultured Oscillospiraceae bacterium | reverse complement strand
CTATCTTTCGATATGATATGAGAGGACAAAAAGAAGCGGCACAGCAATTGCTGTGCCGCTTCTTTTATTTGCAGTCGATGGATCAGATCTCGTACCAGCGGATCTCGTTGGCAGCCAGATCCAGCTGGAAGCTGGAGCCGTCGCCCTTGTAGACCGTGGTGGACTGGGGCTCGTAGGTGTTGTTGACCACGCAGTACTTGCCGTTCTTCACGTAGGCGTGGACCTCTACGTTGTAGTTGGAGGAGAACCACTTGTTCAGCTCCGCCTCGTCGTGGGTGCTCCACAGGATGGAGCGATACAGCACACGGCTGTTCTCGAAAGAGTAGGGCAGGCCGGACAGGTACACCGCACGGCCGGAGCCGTACTCGTTCACCGCCATCTGGACCTCCTTGTCCTTCTGCACCAGGATCTCAGCGGTGGGCAGGGCGTAGATGCTCTTCTTGCCCTCGCCGAAGTCCATCTCACCCTTGCAGTCGGCCAGGATGAAGTGGTCGGGATGCTGCTCCCAGTTGTACTTATCGTAGCCCAGGGTGAAGCCGGTCTCCTTCTCCACGCCCAGCACCTGAGCCAGCTGCAGGTAGCGGCCCTGATACTGGTGGCCGGTGGGCTCGCCCACGCCGATGAAGCCGCCGCCGTTGTAGACAAAGGCCTTGATGGCGGAGGAGATGGCGGGATCCTCCCACCAGTAGCCGCCGGTGTGAGCGGTGTCGCCGTCGCCGATGTTCAGGATGACGTCGATGCCCTCCAGGCACTTGGGATCATTCTTGATGTCGTCAAAGCTGATGAACTTCACGTCAAAGGGAGCGCCGGACAGGGCCTCGATCACGCCGGCATAGGAGTAGTTCTGCTTCTGATACAGGGCGTGATGGACCATATGGCAGCCCCAGGAACGGGCCTTGCCCCAGGCGTTGAGGACAGCCACGGTCTTGACACAGTAGGGAGTGGTACCCTTGATGTTCTCATACAGCTCCCGGAACTCGTTGCACACGCTCTCCAGGTAGTCAATGAACTCGGGGAACTGGCAGGCCAGCTTCAGATAGCCGCCGTAGCCGATGCGGTCAATGGGCTTTCTCAGGATGGCGCGGCGGGCGGTCACCCAGTTCTCCTTGCCCTCCTTCACCGGGTCGCCGCCCTCATGGAAGGTGTCGGGGAAGAAGTAGGGCAGGAAGCGGCCCTCGGTGTACTTGACGCCGGGGATGTCAGAGATGAGGCGCAGGGTGGAACCGTTGCCCACGGAGCCAACCACAGCGTCCAGACCGATGGTCTTGAACTCGTCCATGTAGGGCTCGGTGCCGATCCAGTGGTCGCCCAGGAACATCATGGCCTCTTTGCCCAGCTCGTGGGTGATGTCCACCATCTCCTTGGCCAGCTTGGCCACTTCCCGACGCTGGAAGGCCATAAAGTCCTTGAACTCCTTGCTGGGGATACGGTACTGGTTGTTGTAGTAGCCCTGGTCGATGATGAACTCGGGGCGGAACTTATAGCCCACTTCCTTCTCAAACTGCTCCAGGATGAAGGGGGAGACAGAGGCGGAGTAGCCGTACCAGTCCACATACTTCTCCCGCTTGAGCTCGTCAAACACCAGAGTGAACTGGTGGAAGAAGGTGGTATAACGGATGACGTTTACATAGGGATGCTCGGCGATGAACTTGCGCAGGCGCTCCATGGTAAACTTGTGGGTCTTGGGCTGACGCACGTCAAAGGTGATCTGGTGCTCAAAGTCCTTCCAGTCGTTGGTGACGGCGTTATACATGTGCACAGGGTCCCAGATGAGGTAGGCCAGGAAGCTGACGGTGTAGTCATGGAAAAACTCAGGCTTGTCCAGCACCACACAGCCGCTCTCCTCGTCATAGCGCCACTGGTCGGCGGGCACAGGCTGGCCGGTGGTACGGTCCATCACTTCCCACCAGCGCTTGATGTCGTCCCGGGTGTTCACCTGCATCAGCTCGGGGCTGATGCCCTTCATCAGGGGGATGGACAGGGGGCCCTGGCTGGCGGTATAGAAACCGGTCATGATGTAGCACTGCTGCACCTCGTCCGGGTTGGCCTTGGCCCAGGCGTTGTCCTTGCGGGTGGTATAGTAGGTGGAGTACACCTTGGCGTCTACGCTTTTGAGCTGCTCAGGATAGTCGGTGCCGTCACAGTCCCGGATGGCGTCCGCCCCCCAGCGCTCCAGCAGCTCCAGAGTCTCAGGTACCACGTCCACGTCGGTGGGGATGGTGACCCGTCCCCGGTTTTGCTTCAAATCACTCATAGTTCAATCTCCTTATAAAAGGTCCAAATCCGTTTCTCTCCCACGCCCCATGGGGGGCGTATACAAAGCCGGGCGGGTACGGGACTGCACTCGCCCGGCATGTTTGCTTTTCAGCGTCTGCGTTCGTCCTGGAAGGGCTTGTTGTAGATGGCCAGGGCCGCAATGAGCAGCACCAGGCCCACCAGCATAATGATCAGGCCGGTCATCTGGCCGGTCATCTTCCAGCCACCGATCACCATCGCCAGACCTACCACGGTCAGGATCAGGATCAGGCTGACGCGCAGGGCCACATGTTCTTTCCAAAATCTCATAGCTGCACCTTAACCTTTCAGTCCGCCCACGGTCATGCCCTGGATCAGCTTCTTCTGCACGCAGATGTAGAGGATCAGGGTGGGCAGCATCACCAGCACCAGACCGGCATACATGGTGCCGTACTGGGCCGCCGACTGCTGGGCCTGCATCAGGTTCAGCAGACCAACGGGGAGGGTCTTGCTGCCGGTGGAGGAGCTCATCAATGTCATGGAGATGATGTACTCATTCCAGAAGGACAGGAAGTTGAAGAGGATGATGGTTACGATAGAGGGCTGAGCCATGGGGAAAATGATCTTGACCATGGTCTTGCCGTAGCCGGCGCCGTCGATGTAGGCCGCCTCCTCAAAGTCATGGGGCAGGGTGGCAAAGTAGCCCGACAGCAGATAAATGGTGAAGGGCAGAGCCGTAGCGGCATACACCAGGGCCAGCACCACCAGGTTGTTCAGCAGGAACTGGGTGCCGATGGTGTTTTTCAGGAAGGTATCGCCGTCCCGCAGCATCAGGAAGATGGGGACCACGATGTAGTTCACGTTGATGAACAGGCCGGCCATGAAGGCGGTGTTCAGGAACTTGCGTCCCTTAAAGTAGAAGCGGGACAGGCAGTAGGCGGCGGGCAAAGCCACCACCAGCAGGATCACCAGAGCCAGGGCAGTGACGATCACAGAGTTGAGCATGTACTCGCCCATCTTGGCGGTATTCCATGCATTGACAAAGTTCTGCCAGTAGAAACCAGCGGGCAGCGTCCAGGGATTGCCGTAGAACTCGCTGTTCTGCTTGATCGAGGCCATGAACACCCAGAAGACAGGCACCACAATGGAGACAGCCAGGGCGATGAGGGCCACATAGATAAATACCTTATAGATCCGACTTCCGGAGGTTTTCTTCTCTTGCATTGGGGCACCTCCTTAAAATTCCAGGGGCTCCCGCTTGGTAGCGTGGTTGACCAGGGCGGAGAGCAGGAAGGAGAACAGGAAGATCACCACGCCGATGGCCATGGAGTAGCCATACAGACCGGCGTCCTTCTGTCCGTACATGTAGGAAAGGGCAACCTCAGAGGCGCCGTTGGGGCCGCCGGAGGTCATGGCCTTGACAAACAGGAAGGCCATATTGATGGTGGAAATGATGAAGAAGGTAAGGGTGGTGCGGATGTTGGTCCAGATCAGAGGAATGGTGATCTGGAAGAACTGACGCATCCGGCCCGCGCCGTCCAGGCTGGCGGACTCATAGAGGCTCTCAGGCACGCTGGCCATGGAGGCCATGTACATGACCATGTAGTAGCCGATGGCCTGCCAGATCATGGCGATGATGATACTGACCATAACCAGGGGAGCATCCTTCCACAGGATGGTCACCGTCTTTCCGGCGAACATGGAGATGATGCTGTTGAGCATACCATTCTCAGGCTTATAGATGGCGGAGAAGATACCGGAAATAACAACGACGGACAGGATATTGGGGATATAGAAAATGACCCGGAACAGATTCTTGCCCTTGACGTTCTCATGGGTCAAAATGCTGGCGAAAATCAGCGCGAAGGCAAAGGTCACCATGGTGACCACCACCACCAGCAGAATGGTATTCTGCATGGAGCGGATAAACAGGGAGTCACTAAGCAGGGCCTTAAAGTTGCTCAGACCAACAAAGGTCTCGGTGGGCGAATAAGCACCTCGTTCATACAGGGACATGCGGAACACGTTCAACGTGGGAACGATCATAAAGATGAAAAACAGGATGGTGGCAGGAGCCACGCACAGCACAAGAAAGCGGCTGCGCCCTTTGTTCCTTCTCACACACTCAGCTCCTTTCGTCTTGGCCGCGGCAGGCGGCCCACTTACAGCTTGTTCACATTTTTTGATAAAGAGGGACGGCGAGCGAGTTACCGCTCGCCGTCCCCGTACGCTCGTGATTACGTTTCGAACTCAGGAACTCAGGTCAGGTTGGCACGCATCTGATCGCTGGCGGTCTTGATGCTGCTCACCCACTCGTCCTTGGTCATGGAACCGGAGACCAGGGCATTGACGGGATCGAAGAAGACCTCGCGCTGGGTGCCCAGGCCGGCCACGGACTTGTAGGAGGCGAAGGCGCCCAGGGCGGCCTTAGCGCCGTCGTCATAGATGCCGTAGAAGATCTGGTTGTCGCCAGTCAGCTTATCCACGATGCCGGTAACAGGCTGAGCAGCGCCGGCCTCGGCGAACAGATCGGCAGCCTTATCGCTGTACATGAAAGCGATGAACTGCTTGGCACCGTCGATGTTCTCAGCGCCAGCGGGGATCCACATCTGCTCAAAGAAGGTGTAGCTGTAACGGTCGCCGCCCTCGGTGATGGCGGGCAGAGCAGTCATGCCCCACTCGAAGCCCTCAGCGCGGGGAGCCTCGGCCATCTCAGAGACGATCCAGGTGCCGTTGGGCATGAACAGGGCCTTGTTGTCCAGCACCAGCTGCTGGTTCTGGGTGAAGTCCTGATCGTTGGCCTGGGCAGGAGTGATGGGGTTGGTGTAGGAAGCCAGCTTCTCCACGATATCGAAGCAGGTCTGAGCAGCCTCGGTATCCCAGATGCCCTCAGCGTAGTGAGTGGCGTCGTAGAAGAACTCCTCGCCGCCGGCCTCATACATCAGAGCATAGAAGAAGGCGTCAAAGTAACCAGTGGTGGGGTAGGTAAACAGGGAGATACCCTCGGCCTTGGCCTTGTCGCCCAGCTCCCACATCTCGTCCCAAGTGGTGGGAACCTCCCAGCCCTTCTCCTCAAACAGGCCCTTGTTGTAGAACAGGCCGCAGGGGGAGTAGAACATAGGAGCCAGATAGGTCTTGCCGTCGGCATAGGGGTTGGTGGTGGAGTTGTCGTTGACGAAGCCGGGGATGATCTTGTCGCCCACGGTGACGTCCTCACCAGGAACCTTCATGGACAGCACGTCGGTGATCTCAGCGATGTTCTTGTCCTTGATGAACTGCTCAGTCAGAGCCGCCTCACGGCCGACAGCCAGGTGCACCACGTCGGGATACTCGCCGCCCTGCATAGCGGGGCCGATGACATCCTCCAGCTTCTTGTCGATGGTCAGCTCGACCTTGATGCCGGTCTGCTCGGTGAAGGCGTCAGCCACCTTCTGCCAAACCTCGGTGCCGTAGCTGGTCTCGATGGCAGCTACCTTAATGGTGCCGCCGGCAGTGTTGCTGCCGTCACCGCTCTTGCTGGCATCGCTGCCACCGCCATTGCTGCTGCCGCAGCCGGCCAGGAGCGCAAGAGACATGGAAGCGGCCAGAGTCAGGCTCAGGAACTTTTTCATGTTTCATCATTCCTCCTCTAAAAAATTGCGCTTCGCAGATGCCTGGGCAAGAAGTCGTCTGCGTCTGATTCCTTCCCTTAAGTCCATCCGGACCTGCCTCGTGCTCTGCATTTACGCCGTTGTCCGCAAGAATCCAACCGTGGTTGTCCCTCGCGGCTTTCTAAATTCAAGTATACGCTTACAATTTCCTTAAGCAATTCCTTTCTTGCTGTACTTTTTATATATCTTGCTTTTTTCGCAGTTTTGCTGGAAAGCCACCGTTCCATTCCCTTTCTTTTTAGGAAGAATGAATAATTTGCAAGTTTTACTCCATTTTCCCCTTTTCGTTTCGCGCAAGTTTTTTTGAAATTCAAGTCTCCTTTTTTAGAAGTTGCACAATTCTCCTCCAAGCTTTATAATAGTAGCAAACGCGAGGAAAGCAAAATCTCTGATGCCGCTCTCTTGCAAACCACTATTTCTATAAAACTTTTCCCTTAGGAAGCGCAATTTTCCTACAACGATTCCCTGCCATCCTGTTTCTTCGACATTCCTGTTTTTGGAAGGAGGTGCGCGCTCCATGAGCACCAGTCATCATATTTTCTCCCAGGAGTCTCAAGCTTCTCCTGAGCAGAATCAGGCCAAGCTGTTGTATATTACCTGCGCCCAATACAGCCAGGAGTGGAACAGTACCATCCACACCCACGCCTGTACCGAGCTGTTCTTCGTCACTGCAGGACGGGGCCGCTTTCAGCTTCAGCATGAGAGCTTCTCCGTGGCTGTCAGCGACCTGGTGCTGGTCAACGCCGGCGTTCCGCACACTGAGCTGAGCCAGGCAGGCAGCCCCATGGAGTATACGGTGCTGGGCGTGGAGGGGCTGGAGGTCCTGGCTGACACGGGGGGCTACGCCCTGTCCCATATCACCTCGGGCTGGGAGGAACTGACCACCTGCCTGCGTCTGATGCTCCAGGAGGCCCGGGGCGGCCAGACGGGCTATCACCAGGTGTGCCAGCATCTGCTGGACATTATCCTGCTGCGCCTTCAGCGTCAGGACGACCTTGCCATCGCCTCCTCCGAGCCGGGACATAAGATCAGCCGGGAGTGCGATCTGGTCCGGCGCTACATTGATAACCACTTTAAAGAGAACCTGACCCTGGACCAGCTGTCTGCCATCGCCCACATTAATAAATATTACCTGGTCCACGCCTTCCGCAAAGAGTATAATATCTCCCCCATCAGCTACCTCATTGCCCGGCGCACCCAGGAGAGCCGCTTTTTACTCACCAACACCGACTATACCCTCTCCCAGATCGCTCAGATCCTGGGCTTCTCCTCCCCCAGCTACTTCTCCCAGAGCTTCCGCCGCCTGGAGGGAATGAGCCCCATGGAGTACCGCAAACGCTACCGGCACTCACAGGAAAAACACTCGTAGCGTGGATAAGGAGTTTTTGCCATGGCCTATCTTCCCCTGCTTCCCCAGCGTCCCATCCGCGTGCAGGAGATTTACACCGTGCACTATTTTGAGTACGCCGGAAGCTACGCCTTTTCCGGGGAGTCCCATAACTTCTGGGAGCTGCTGTATGTGGACCGTGGCTCCCTGCGGGTAACTGCCGGCGATCAGGTGTGGGAGCTGACCCGGGGACAGATCATTTTCCATGCCCCCGGCGAATTTCACGCCCTGTCCGCTACCGGGGTGGCCCCGGATCTGGTGGTAGTCAGCTTTGGCTGCGACAGCCCCGACATGGCCTTTTTCCAGGGGCTCATCACCACAGCAGGAGAAGCGGAGCGAGCCCTGCTGGCCCGCATTGTGGAGGAGAGCACCGCTGCCTTCTCCACTCCCCTGGACGACCCTGCCACCCAAACCCTCCAGCGCCGGGAGATTTCTCCCTTCGGCGGGGAACAGCTGGTATGCGCCGCTCTGGAGGAACTGCTCATCCGCCTCATCCGCCGCCGGGAACAGCCCGCTCCCCCACTCACCGCCCCTGGAGGCGACGAGAGCCTCAAGCGGGTGGCCTCCTATATGGAACAGCACCTGGACCGCCCCCTCACCCTGGAAGAGATCTGCCGGGACAACCTCATCGGCCGCAGTCAGCTGCAAAAGCTGTTCCACACCTACACCGGCGGCGGGGTGATGGAGTACTTCGGGAACCTGAAGATCCAGGCCGCCCGGCGGATGATCCGGGACGGCCGGCTCAACTTCACCCAGATCGCCGCACGGCTGGGGTTCCAGTCGGTCCACTACTTCTCCCGCCGCTTCCGCAAGGTTACCGGCATGTCCCCCAGCGAGTACGCCCGGAGCGTCAAAATGCTCTCGGAGCTGCCCGGCGTTTCTCCGGACGATAGTACAAACAATGTGTAGAATCGTCTATTTTCTTTCCCTGCGCCAGCTACTACAATGAAGGTATGAATTTGGGGTCAGAACGGCCCATTTGCGCATCAGCGCATGAGTATGAAAGGAGTGCTTCCCATGTCTATTCTGGTCAGCGGCGGCGCCGGTTACATCGGCAGCCACACCTGCGTGGAGCTTATCCAGGCGGGCTATGATATCGTGGTAGCGGACAATCTGGTCAACTCTTCTGAGGAATCCCTGAAACGTGTAGAGAAGATCACCGGCAAACAAGTTCCCTTTGTGAAAACCGAGCTGTGCGACGAGGCCCAGGTGGAGGCTCTGTTTGCCCAGTATCCCGACATTGACGCGGTCATCCATTTCGCCGGTCTGAAGGCGGTGGGCGAGAGCGTGGCTAAGCCCCTGGAGTACTACACCAACAACCTGGTCAACAGCCTGGTGCTCCTCAACGCCATGCGCCGCCACGGAGTGAAGAATTTCGTCTTCTCCTCCTCCGCCACCGTCTATGGCGACCCCGCCAGCGTGCCCATCCGTGAGGACTTCCCCACCGGCGGCACCACCAATCCCTACGGCACCACCAAGCTGTTCCTGGAGCGCATTCTCACCGACATCTGCGCCGCCGATCCCACCATGAACGTGGCTCTGCTGCGCTACTTCAACCCCATCGGCGCCCATGAGTCCGGCCTCATCGGCGAGGACCCCAACGGCATCCCCAACAACCTGGTGCCCTACATCGCTCAGGTGGCCGTGGGCAAGCTGGAGAAGCTCCACGTCTACGGCAACGACTATCCCACCCCCGACGGCACCGGCGTGCGTGACTACATCCACGTGGTGGACCTGGCCAAGGGCCACGTGGCCGCGCTGAAGAAGCTGGACACCAAGTGCGGCCTGTTCGTGTGCAACCTGGGCACCGGCAAGGGCTACAGCGTGCTGGACATCCTCCACGCCTATGAGAAGGCCTGCGGCAAGACTCTGCCCTATGTCATCGATCCCCGCCGTCCCGGCGACATCGCTGAGTGCTACGCCGATCCCGCCAAGGCCCTCAACGAGATGGGCTGGCAGGCCCAGTACGGCATCGAGGAGATGTGCGCCTCCTCCTGGAAGTGGCAGTCCATGAACCCCAACGGCTACAAGGGCTGAGCCGCTTCTCCTATGTGACACCCACTGGCCGGAGGCGGTCTCCCACCTCCGGCCTTACAGCGCCCAAAGGGCGAGAAAGAAAGGAATGGATTGTATGAAAAAACCGGTTCTTGTAGTTATGGCCGCCGGGATGGGCAGCCGCTACGGCGGACTTAAGCAGGTGGACCCTGTTGGCAACCACAATCAGCTCATCATTGACTACTCCATCTACGACGCCCGCCGCGCCGGCTTTGAGACCGTGGTCTTCGTCATCAAGCATGAGATCGAGGATACCTTCAAGGCCGCCATCGGCGACCGTCTGAGCAAGGTCATCAACGTGAAGTATGCCTATCAGCAGCTGGACGATCTGCCCGAGGGCTACTCCGTCCCCGAGGAGCGCGTAAAGCCCTGGGGCACCGCCCACGCCATCCTGGCCGCCCGCAAGGTGGTGGACGGCCCCTTCGCCGTGGTCAACGCCGACGACTACTACGGCCCCGAGGGCTTTAAGAAGATCTATGACTACCTGGAGTCCCACCCCGACCAGCCCGGCTGCTACGAGTTTGCCATGGTGGGCTACCTGCTGGGCAACACCGTCACCGAGAACGGCCATGTGGCCCGCGGCATCTGCGAGGAGGACAGCGAGAACTACCTCACCCGGGTGACCGAGCGCACCCGCATCGAGAAGGACGGGGCCGACGCCCGCTTCACCGAGGACGACGGTGCCACCTGGACTCACCTGAGCGGCAACACCATCGTATCCATGAACCTGTGGGGCTTCACCGAGAGCTTCCTGAAGGAGGCCGAGGCCCGCTTCCCCGCCTTCCTGGACAAGGCTCTGGCGGAGAACCCCCTGAAGGGCGAGTACTTCCTGCCCAGCGTGGTCACCCAGCTGCTGGAGGAGAAGAAGGCCCGGGTCAAGGTGCTGCGCAGCGCCGACAAGTGGTACGGCGTCACCTATCGGGAGGACAAGCCCGTGGTGGTCAACGCCATTGCGGAGATGACCGCCAACGGTCTCTACCCCGACAAGCTGTGGGAGGTATAAGAACATGTCTCAGGCTGAACAGTTTTTGCAGGACGCCCTGAACGCTTTTGATTTCGGCGGTCAGGTGGTGGGTGCGGTGCGTTACGGCTCCGGCCACATCAACGACACCTTCTGTGTCCACACCCAGCCCGGTGAGGACCCTTGCCGCCGGTTCATTCTCCAGCGCATCAGCTCTGCCGCCTTCCATCACCCCGACCAGGTGATGGCCAACATCGTGGGCGTCACCTCTTATCTGGGCAAGGTCATCGCTGAAGCCGGCGGCGACCCCACCCGGGAGACCATGTGTGTCTACGCCACCAAAGACGGCAAGAACTTCTATACCGACTCTGAGGGCGGCGCCTGGCGCGTCTACCCCTTCATCGAGGACACCAAGTGCCTCCAGTCCGCCGAGACCCCGGAGCTGTTTGCTGCCTCCGCCCGGGCCTTCGGCCGCTTCCAGCAGATGCTCAAGGACTACCCCGCCGACACCCTGTATGAGACCATTCCCCGCTTCCACGACACCGAGGACCGCCTGGCCAAGCTGAAGGCCGCCGTGGCCGCCGACGCCATGGGCCGGGTGAAGGACGTGAAGGCGGAGCTGGACTTCGTCGCCGCCCGGGAGGCCGACTGCTCTGTGGCTCTCCAGGCTCTGCGGGATGGCAAGCTGCCCCTGCGGGTGACCCACAACGACACCAAGCTCAACAACGTGCTCATGGACCGCAAGAGCGGCGAGGGCGTGTGCGTCATCGACCTGGACACCGTAATGCCCGGCCTGTCCATCAATGACTTCGGCGATTCCATCCGCTTTGGCGCCAACCACTGCGCCGAGGACGAGAAGGACCTGTCCAAGGTCAACTTCGACCTGTCCCTGTTTGAGGTGTACACCCAGGGCTTCCTGGAGGGGGCCAACGGCGCCCTCACCCAAGCAGAGCTAGACTACCTGCCCTGGGGCGCCAAGCTGATGACCCTGGAGTGCGGTATCCGCTTCCTCACCGACTACCTGGAGGGTGACCACTATTTCCGCACCCACCGGGAGGGCCAGAACCTGGACCGCTGCCGCACCCAGTTCAAGCTGGTGGCCGACATGGAGGACCAGTGGGATGCCATGAAGGCTGTGGTGGACAAGTACCGCCCCAACTAACGCTTTTTTCATTCCTTTCCATACGAAAACCGGACGGTTCCTGCGTGAACCGTCCGGTTTTCTATGTATCTGGATCAATATTTAGCAAAGCCCCGGCCAAACTCCCGGCACTGCTCCAGGCCGTCCTCGTCGGGGGTCTCGTTGATCATCAGACCCTCATTCTGGTAGAGGTTGGCGTTGGCGTTCTGGGTACGCTGCACCCAATCCCGCATCCACTGGCCGTCGCCCCAGCCGTAGGAGCCGAACAGGGCCACCGGACGGCCGCTGAGGCGGCGCTCCAGATCGGTGAAGAAGGGCTCAAAGTCCATCTCCTCCAGCACCTCAGCTCCCATAGCAGGGCAGCCCAGGGCCAGCTTCTCGTACTCCGCGGCCTGGTCGGCACTCACCGCGGGCACGGTGAGCACATCGCACTCCGCTCCCGCTTCCCGAATGCCCTCCGCGATGGCGTTGGCCATCATTTCGGTATTTCCGGTCTGGCTCCAGTAGATCACAGCAATCTTACTCATGGTGAACCTCCTAAAATATTCATATATACTTGGCTATGCCACAGCAAACACTTCAAACAGGGTCTCCCCCTGCTCTACCCGCCGCACACAAGCGCGGCACACCCGGGCAATGCGGGCAAACTGACTGGCCGCATGTTCCACATCTCCATACACCTTCCAGCAGCCGCACAGCTTGCAGCCTGCGCCCCCGTAGCGGATAAATCCTTTCACATCCTCCACCGGGTAGCCCAAAAACAGCCCGATTTCATGAGGGAATCCCCCCTGCCCCGCCGCCCGCCGGGCAAGGCGGTCCAGCTTTGCCTCCAGCGGCTCCTCCCGGCGGTAACCGAACTGCTCCAGCAGCCGCGCCGCCTCTTCTCCGGCCAAACAGTCCTCCAGCATGGTCTGGCGGTAGACCAGCAGAAGATATCGCTCCGAACAAGTACAAAGGATCTGGAAATGTATGTCCTTGGGACCAAACGCCCTACGGTACTCATCCAGCAGTTGAGGCAGCTGGGGAAACCGGCTGCGCTGGCAGGAAACCAGACTGGCCGGCTTGATTCCCGCCAGGGCTGGGGCACAGTGGGTGGCCAACAGATGATCCAAGCTAGTCAGTGTGATCCCTCCTTTTAGTTAGTTATCGCTAACTAACCGTAAATTAGCATAAGCTAACCAGTTTGTCAAGTCTCTTTTTTGCCCGGCGGAGCACTCTGCTCCGCCGGGCCTGTGGTCACATGCCCATGGCATCGGTGAGGGTCTCCACCGCCTCGGTGACATTCTTGGCCGCCTTGTGGGCCACCCGCCGCATCTCCCGCCGGGAGGGGGCCATGGTCATGCCCATAGCGGCACCGGCCGCCATGCCCATGGTCATGCCCAGAAAAAACTTTCCGTATCCGCATCCATTCATCGCTTCTTCACGTCCTTTCCCGCACCAAAAACCCTTGTTTGGCGCGCATTGTTATTCTTTCCGGTTTCGGGGAAAAATGCGTTGCTAAATCCTGTGGATTCCGCTATAATTTAGGTTGAGTATGTGCGCACATTGCTGCACATTTTTGGAACATTGCACGGGGCATTTGCCCTACCCTTTGGAGGATTCTTTAACTATGAAACTTCTTATTCAACACGGACGTGTGGTGGACCCGGTAAGCGGTACCGTCTCCATTCAAGACCTGTATATCGAAAACGGAAAAGTGGTCCAGCTGGAGAAGGACATCCGGCAGGAGGCCGACCAGGTAATCGACGCAGACGGTCTTGTGGTATGCCCCGGCCTGGTGGACATGCACGTACACCTGCGTGACCCCGGACTCACCTACAAGGAGGACATCTTTACCGGTACTGCCGCCGCCGCCCATGGCGGCGTTACTTCGGTGGCCTGTATGGCCAACACCGACCCGGTGGTGGATAACCCGGAACAGATCCGCTATGTCAAAGACAAGGCCGCCCAGGCCAACGGGGTCCATGTCTACCCCATTGCCGCTGTCTCTCTGGGCATGCGGGGCGAGGAGCCCTCGGATGCCGACGCGCTGAAAAAGGCGGGCGCGATCGCCCTGTCTGATGACGGCTGCAATGTGGACAACGCCAACCTGATGCGGGATGTGATGATCCACGCCAAGCGCCTGGAGCTGCCGGTGCTGTGCCATTGTGAAGACACCACCATGGTAGAGGGCCGGGCCGTGAACGAGGGCAGCGTATCCCGCCAGCTGTGGCTGGAGGGACGGCCTGCGATTGCCGAGGAAATTATGGTCATGCGGGACGCCATGCTGGCCGAGGAGACCGGCGCCCATGTGCACATCTGTCATGTGTCCACCGCCAAGAGCGTGGACATCATCCGCCGGATGAAAAAGCGTGGCGTGGCCATCACCTGCGAGACCTGCCCCCAGTACTTTACCCTCACAGAGGACGAGATCCTCACCCAGGGCTCCATGGCCCGGGTCAATCCCCCGCTGCGTACCGCCAAGGACATCAAGGGCATCATCACCGGCCTGAAGGACGGCACCATCGATGCCATCGCCACCGACCACGCCCCCCACTCCGCCGAGGAGAAGTCCCGTCCCCTCACCCGGGCGCCCAGCGGTATGGTGGGCCTGGAGACCTCCCTGGCCATCACCCTCACCGAGCTCTACCACACGGGCAAGATGAAGCTGCCCGAGATCATCAAGCGCATGACCTACACCCCCGCCTCCATTCTGCATCTCAGCTCCAAGGGCCGCCTGTCCTTGGGCAGCGATGCCGATATCACCATCTTTGACCCTGAGGAAGTCTGGACCATCGACCCGGAGCAGTTTGCCTCCAAGGCCCGGAACACCCCCTTTGCCGGACGTGAGGTCAAGGGTAAGGTGAAGTACACCATTGTAGGCGGGAATGTGATCTATCAGGATTGCTGAGAAAACACTCCACTAACTAAGAAAGAAAGATTTACAAGAGAAGGGAAGATCAACCATGTCCTTTGACGTGCTGCAGGAGAAGATCCGAGAGAAGAAAAACCCCACCGTGGCTGGGCTGGACGCCCGCATTGAGTATGTCCCCGAGCATATCCGCAAGGAAGCCTTTGAGAAGTATGGCGTGGGCCTGAAGGGGGCCGTGGAGGCCATTTGGCAGTTCAACGTGGGCCTGATCGATGCTCTGTGTGACATCGTCCCCGCTGTCAAGCCCCAGAGCGCCTACTATGAGAACCTGGGCTGGCAGGGCATGGAAATGCTAGAGCGCACCATCCGCTATGCCAAGGAGAAGGGTCTGTTTGTCATCGCCGACATCAAGCGCGGCGACATCGGCTCCACCGCCACCGCCTACGCCGAGGGCTGGCTCTCCGGCGCTCCCATCGAGGGCCAGGTGTTCAAGTCCTTTGACGCCGACTGCGTCACCCTCAACGGCTATATGGGCTCCGACTCCATCAAGCCCTTCCTGGAGGCCGCCAAGGGCGAGGACAAGTGTGCGTTCGTACTGGTGAAAACCTCCAACCCCGGCTCCGGTGAACTTCAGGACGTGAAGGCCGCCGACGGCCGCACCATCTATGAGGTTATGGGTGAGCTCAACGAGCAGATTGCCGCCGGGACCGAGGGCAAGTACGGCTTTACCATGGCCGGTGCCGTCACCGGTGCCACCTATCCCCAGCAGATTCAGGATCTCCGCTCCCGTCTGCCCCACACCTTCTTCCTGGTGCCCGGCTACGGCGCTCAGGGCGGTACCGCGGCGGACGTGAAGTACGCCTTCAACGAGAAGGGCCACGGCGCCATCGTCAACTCCTCCCGGGGCATTATGTGCGCCTGGAAGAAGACCGGCGGCGACGGCCACGACTTCCAGGAGGCGGCCCAGAACGCTGCCATCGCCATGCGGGACGACATCGCCCAGTTTGTAACCGTAGAATAAAACAAAATTCCCGCTGGGACCTTGGCCCCGGCGGGAACATCCTCGCCCGGTTTGTAACGGTAACATCATCCACTCTGCACAAGGAGGAGATCGTATGGCCAACTGTGTACTCTGCGGCAAAAAAGTTGGACTGCTCGATCAGATCGAGCTGGACTTTCACGGCAGCAAGCAGATTTTGTGCAGCGCCTGTGATGTCCGAATGAGCAAAGCCTCTCCTGGAGAACGGCAGGACCTGGAACAGGAAATCCTGGCTTCTCCCTATTTACAGAAGGTAGACACGGTACAGGCCAATGTAAATACCGGAAAAATCTGCCCCGCCTGCGGCGCCATGCTGGAACGCAAGCTGGAGAACTTCTCCATTGGCGCAGATGGCGGGGGTGGGCTGATGACCCTGTTGGCAGACCATTATGAGGTAGATCTGTACGCCTGCCCTCAGTGCGGAAAGGTGGAGCTGTACACCGCCGGGTTTGTTCCCCCTTCTTCCACACAGGAAAGCGAGACAAAGGAGCAAACCTCTCAGGCCGCTCCGGAGACGATCCCGGCCCAGCCCGATGAAAAACGCAGTTTTCGTTTCCCCTGGCAGAAAGAAGAAAAAGCCCCCTGGGAAAAATAAGGAGGGAGAGCCATGGCAAAACGGTGCATTTTCTGCGGCAAGGAATTTGGCCTGTTCGGCGGCGGCTTGATCATGTGCGGCGGTACAGACCAGCCGGTCTGTTCCGACTGCTCCGGCCTGTTATCCCAGCTCTCTCCTGTGGAACGGGCAGAAAAGGCGCTGGAGACCGGGCGCGCTTCGGAGCCGAAGGAACTGGAAAAGTTTCTGCTCCGGGAACGAAGCCGCCAAGAGCGGGAAGCTGCCCGGATTGAGCAGGCCCGCCAGGCCATCCGCACGGACAAGACCTGCCTGCGGTGCGGAGGTCCCATGGAAAAATACGGGATGAAGCGGTTCCATTTGGGCGACGATGGCCTGCTGGGCCCGGTGGCCCGGGATGGTCTGTTTGCTTCGTGGCTTGAGGTGGAAATCATCCGTTGCGCCCACTGCGGCAAGGCGGAATTCTATCTCCCCGAACCGCCGGAACTGCCCGAGGTAGAGGAGGACATGGTCACCTGTCCGGAGTGCGGCACCCGCCACAGCTCCCTGATCAACTGCCCCTACTGTGCTATGAAGCGCGGTTCTGCCTCCCGGCCTGAGAACAAGCGGCGAGACAGCCGTCCCCCCTGGGAAAAATAATAGTCAGACAAAGGTGTGACACGATGAAAGTAGAACGCAAATGTAAAATCGTCTCCAAAGAGCAGATGGGAGACGCCATCTATATGACCCTGGAGTGCGGCGATATGGTCCGTACCTCCTTCAAGGCCCCTGGCCAGTTTGTCCACGTCAAGTGCGGTGAGGGCCTGCTCCTGCGCCGCCCCATCTCCGTGTGCTCCTGCCAGGAGAATGACCCCCAGGACCTTCTGACCATCGTCTTTGAGGTCCGGGGCGAGGGGACTCAGTGGCTGGCGAACCGTCCGGTTGGCCACAGCCTGGACGTGCTGGGGCTGGCCGGCAACGGCTTTACCATGAAGCCGGAGGGCCGCTACCTGCTGGTGGGCGGCGGTATCGGCATCCCCCCCATGCTGGGCTGCGCTCAGTATACCAGTGGAAAATCCACCGCCATTTTGGGTGGCCGCTCCAAGGATAAAATTATCCTGACCAATTGTTTTGAGGACGAGTGCGCAAAGGTGCTGATCGCTACCGACGACGGCTCTCTGGGCCACCACGGCTTTGTGGACGCACTGGTGCGTCAGGAGCTGAATGAGGACAAAAATTATGACGCGGTGCTGGCCTGCGGTCCTAAGCCTATGCTGCGCAACGTGGCCAAGGTGGCCGAGGAGTTTGGTATTCCCTGCCAGGTTTCCATGGAGGAGCGCATGGGCTGCGGCGTGGGCGCCTGCCTGGTGTGCGCCTGCGACATGGCCGACGGCTCCCGCAAACACGTGTGCAAGGACGGCCCCGTCTTTGACTCCAAGGAGGTGGACTGGAATGCCTAATGTGGATATGAGCGTTACCCTGGCCGGGATGACCATGAAAAACCCCATCTGTGTGGCCTCGGGTACCTACGGCTTTGGCCGGGAGTACGGCCAGTTCTATGATCTCAGCGAGCTGGGCGGCATCTGCGCCAAGGGCCTGACCCTCCACCGCCGGGAGGGAAATCCCGCTCCCCGTATTGCGGAGACTCCCATGGGCATCCTAAACTCGGTGGGCCTGCAAAACCCCGGAGTGGACGCCTTTATCGCCGAAGAGCTCCCCTTCCTGCGCCAGTATGATGTGAAGGTCATTGCCAACATCTCGGGCAACACCCCCGAGGAGTACGGCATCATGTGTGAAAAGCTCTCTGAGGCCGGCGTGGACATGATCGAGGTCAACATCTCCTGCCCCAACGTGAAGGCGGGCGGTCTGGCCTACGGCACCCGTCCCGAGCTGGCCGCTGAAGTCACCCAGGTGGCCAAGGCCCATGCGGGCAAGGTGCCCGTCATGGTCAAGCTCTCCCCCAACGTTACCGACATCACCGAGATCGCCCGGGCTGTGGAAGACGGCGGCGCCGACGCGGTATCCCTCATCAACACTCTGCGCGGTATGCGCATTGACGTGAATACCCACCGTCCCATTTTGAAGATGAACACCGGCGGCATGTCCGGCCCCGCCGTCCTGCCGGTAGCCGTACGGATGGTGTGGGAGGTTTCCCAGGCCGTGAAGATCCCCATTCTGGGCATGGGCGGCGTGAGCCGTGGTGAGGACGCAGCTCAGCTGATGCTGGCCGGAGCCACCGCTGTGGCAGTGGGCACCGCTATGTTTTCCGATCCCTTTGCCCCCCTCAAGGTGCGGGATGAGCTTTCCCACATCGCCGCAAAGCAGGGTCTGGAGCGGGTAGCACAGCTTACCGGAGGCGTCAAGCCCTGGTAAACTAACAAGGAGGGCCAACACATGGAACAAAACACCTTTCTGGTCTCTCTGTCTGTGGAGGAGGCCGCCAAGAAAATCCATTCCGCCGTGGTAGACGGCAGCATCACCGGAGAACTTCTGGACCACTATGTGGTCCGGGGACAGGGCGATGAACGCTGCGTGGTGGCGGTCTATGAAAAGCACTACTGGCGGGCGGGCAACCGTCTGACCCTCACCGTCACCATCGACAATCTGTCCGGACACACCCGGGTACACTGCATCGGCGGCGGTGGCGGCGAAGGACTGTTCCGTTTTGACTGGGGCGCCGCGTCCTCCTTCTCCTCCCTGGTCTTCGACTGTTTACAGGACCATTTGCTTTGATTTAAATGTTTGGGAGGTACGCCATGCTGGAAGAACTGATTGCCCTGCTTCTGCCCCCGATCATCTCCATCTGCGAGCTGATGGGCATCTTTGTGGTGGCTGTCTCCGCCGCGCGCGCCTTCTGGAATTACTGTAAGGGGCTGGTCACCCACGTTCCTCTGGACGTAAAATTTGACCTGGCCAACGGACTGGCCACCAGTCTGGAATTCAAAATGGCGGCAGAGATCCTGAAAACCGTGTTGGTACGGGATCTGAACGAATTGGTCGTCTTGGGGGCGGTCGTCCTGCTGCGGGCACTGCTGTCCCTGCTGATCCACTTTGAAATGAAGTCCCACGGCTGATCTCTTATGCAAAGGACTGGAACGACATATGACAACAATCTATCTCATTCGCCATGCGGAGGCGGAGGGCAACCTCTACCGCCGCATCCACGGCTGGTACGACTCTCTGATCACCAAAAATGGAGAGCGCCAGATCCAGGCACTGGAGCAGCGGTTTGACTCCGTCTCCATCGATGCCGTCTACTCCAGTGACCTCATCCGCACCCAGCTCACGGCCGGTGCGATCTGCCGTCCCAAGAACTTGCCTCTCCACCTCCACCCCGGCCTTCGTGAAATCCACATGGGCGACTGGGAGGATCTGACCTGGGGTGAGGTGCGCCATTTCCAGGGCGAGCAGCTGGCCCTCTTCAATCACACCGACCCCAGCTTCCAGGCTCCCGGTGAGGGCGAAGGCTTTGGCCCCCTGGGCGACCGGGTGTATGATACCATCCGCTCCATTGCTCAGCAGCACCCCGACCAGAACGTGGCCCTCTTCAGCCACGGCACCGCCATCCGTCAGTTCCTGGGCAAGGTAAAGGGAACAGCTCCGGAACAGTGGAAGGAGCTGCCCCACTTTGACAACACCGCCGTCACCTGCCTGGCCTGGGACGGAAACGCCTTCCATATCGTCTACGAGGGGGATAACTCTCATCTGGATGAGTCCATCTCCACCCTGGCCCGCCAGTCCTGGTGGCGCAAGGGCGGTCAGAAAGCGGAGGATGTGAATCTTTGGTTCCGCCCCCTGGACCCGGAGAAGGAGCAGGAGCTCTATCTGTCGGCCCGGCGGGACACCTGGATCACCGTCCACGGCACGGAGCTTCCCTTTGACGGCCCCGGCTTCTGGGAAGTGGCCCGGCGGGATCTGGAGCTGTCCCCCTGGGGCGTGTCGGTGGCCATGGCCGGAGATCAGTTTGCCGGTATGATCCAGCTGGATCTGGAGAAGTTCCGCTCAGACGGAGCGGGCTACATTCCCCTGTGCTACATGGCTCCTGACTTCCGCAACCGCGGACTGGGTGTGCAGCTGCTGGGACACGCAGTGTCCTTCTTCCGCCGGGAGGGCCGTCGTGGCCTGCGCCTGCGCTGTGCCCTGAACAACGACCACGCCCAGCATTTCTATGACAAATACGGCTTCCACAAAATCGGTGTGGAGGAGGGCAAGTGGTTCCCTCTGGACGTACTGGAAAAGCCCATCGACCGTCCAAACATCCCCTACATAGCCGAATAAGGCATCTTGCGCGGGACACAAGGTGTCCCGCATTTTATACCAAGGAAGAGAGGTTTCCCCATGGGATTTGACCGCGACCTATTTTTACCTGTCAGCCGGGAGGACATGGAGCGCCGAGGCTGGGACAGCTACGACGTATTGCTCATCACCGGCGACGCCTACGTGGACCACCCCTCCTTCGGCCCCACCATCATTGGCCGGGTGCTGGAGGCCCAGGGCTACCGGGTGGCTATTCTCGCCCAGCCCGACTGGCACAGCGCCGCCCCCTTCCAGGCTCTTGGGCGTCCCCGACTGGCGGTGATGATCTCGGCGGGCAACCTGGATTCCATGGTGGCCCACTACACCGCCGCCCGGAAACGCCGCCACGACGACGCCTACTCCCCCGGCCGCAAAGCCGGCCTGCGCCCTGACCACGCCACCGTGGTCTACTCCAACCGGGTGCGGGAGGTGTTCGGGGACATCCCCGTCATCATCGGCGGCCTGGAGGCCTCCCTGCGGCGGTTTGCCCACTACGACTACTGGGAGGACAAGGTGCGCCGCTCCATCCTCTTCGATGCTCAGGCGGATATTCTCACCTATGGCATGGGAGAGCTGGCCTCCAAGGAGATCATCTCCCGTCTGGCCAGCGGAACCCCGGTGGAGGAGATCACCGATGTGCGGGGCACCTGCGTGGCCGCCGCCCATCCCGGAGTGTGCGCCTACCCCTGGGTGGAGGTCCCTTCCTTCGAGGAGGTGTCCTCCAGCAAGGAGGCCTATGCCCGGGCCAACATGGTGGAGTACAACGAGCACGACCCCTTTGTGGGCAAGGCCATTCTGCAAAAGCATGGCCGCCAGTTTCTGCTGGTCAATCCTCCCGCCCGGCCCCTCACCACAGCGGAGATGGACGAAGTGGCGGAGCTGCCCTATGTGCGGGAGCCCCACCCCATGTACGACGCGATGGGGGGCGTGCCCGCCATTGAGGAGGTGCGCTTCTCGGTGACCCACAACCGGGGCTGCTTCGGCGCGTGCAACTTCTGCTCCCTGGCCTTCCACCAGGGGCGGGTCATCTCCTGCCGCAGCCATCAAAGCGTCATCCGGGAGGTAAAGGCCCTGACCGAACACCCCGGCTTCAAGGGCTATATCCACGACGTAGGCGGCCCCTCGGCCACCTTCCGCCGTCCCTCCTGTCAGAAACAGCTCAAGCATGGTATGTGCAAAAACCGGGCCTGTCTGGCTCCCGAGGCCTGCCCCAACCTGGACGCGGACCACACGGACTATATGATGCTGCTGCGCAAGCTGCGGGAGATCCCCAAGGTGAAGAAGGTGTTTATCCGCTCTGGCATCCGGTTTGACTACCTGATGAAGGACCCCAGCGGAGAGTTTTTTACCGACCTCATTCAGCACCACATCTCCGGCCAGCTGAAGGTGGCTCCGGAACACTGTGTGGCCCACACTCTGGACTACATGGGCAAGCCCCACATTGAGGTATACGAAAAATTCCGGGAGAAGTATTTTAAACTCAACCGCCGCTATGGAAAGGACCAGTACCTGGTCCCCTACCTCATCTCCTCCCACCCCGGCTGCACCCTGGAGGATGCCGTCCAGCTGGCCGAGTGGCTCAACAAGCAGGGCCACATGCCCGAGCAGGTCCAGGACTTCTACCCCACCCCCGGCACCCTGGCCACTTGCATGTGGTACACCGGTCTGGACCCCCGGACCATGAAGCCGGTGTTTGTCCCTAAGACACCCCATGACAAGGCCCTCCAGCGGGCCCTCATGCAGTGGCGCAAGCCCCAGAACCGGGCACTGGTGCTGGAGGCCCTCCACAAAACCGGCCGGGAGGACCTGATCGGCTACGGCAAGCACTGTCTCATCCGCCCCGGCAAAGGACAGTCTTTCGGGGCGCAAAGCGGCAAAGACAGCCGTCCCGCCGCCGCCAAGGGGAAGGGTGCTCCCGCTCCCCGGGGTGGGAAGAAAGCCTCTGGTGACCCGAGGAAGGAGCGCTTTGACGGACGGCACACCGTGGAAAAGAAGAATGTCCCCAGCACCCCCAAGCGCAAGGCGGGCTGGGCCAAACCCAAGCCCCCGGTAACAAAGGGTACCAAGGGCCGGAAAAAGCGATAACGAAAAAAGGACGGAAGCCTTTGGCTTCCGTCCTTTTTGCTTTATCGGAAATTTTCTCTTGCGTAGGTCTCCAGCTCCGCCCGGAACTGGGGATGGGCCACCGAGATCATGGCCTGGGCCCGCTCAGGCAGGGACAGGCCGGACAGCTTGGCCACGCCGTACTCCGTAGCTACATACTGAATCATCCCCCGGGGAGCGGATACAGTACTGCCGCCGGGAATGAAGGGGACGATGTTGGACTTCAAGGTCCCGTCCTTCGCCTTCCGGGCAGAGTTCATGCAGATAAAGCCCTTGCCGCCAGGGGAGCGGAACGCCCCCTCCAAAAAGTCCAGCTGGCCGCCGGTACCGGAGAGCTGGCGGGTACCCGCCGACTCGGCATTCTCCTGGCCCATCAGGTCCAGCTGTACCCCGCCGTTGATGCTGATGAAGTTGGACATCTCTCCCATGCGGTGGGGATCGTGGACGTAGTCCACATCGGCGGGACGGAAGAGCTGGGGCTCCTCCTGCAGCCAGTCGTAGAGCTCCTGGGAGCCCATGGCCAGGTTCCAGGTAGCATACCCCCGGTCCACCTCCTTGCAGGCGTTGGTGAGCTTGCCCGCCCGGTACAGGGTGAGGAAGGCGTCGCTGATGGTTCCGGTGTGGCAGCCCAAATCCTTTAAATCAGACTGAGCCAGCATCTGGGCCACGGTAAAGGGCACGCCGCCCACACCCAGGGACAGCACCGCCCCGTTGGGAATCTCTTCGACTACCCGCTTGGCAATCTGGATATCCACCTCGGTGGGCTCCTTGTAGGAGCGGGTGGGCAGGGGCTCGTGCTCCCCCTCCACGATGTAGTCGGCCTCAGACAGGTGCACCCGGTGAGAACCGTCCACCCCCTGGAGGGTGGGCAGATGCTCGTTGATCTCAAAGACCACCGTGCGGGCCGCCTCAAAGATGGTGCGCCAAGCATAGTTGGAGATACCCAGGCCGCAGTAGCCCTTCTCATCGGGCTTGGAGACAGGCACAAAGGCCACATCGACCCGGATATGGTGGCGATAAAACTGGGGCAGGTAGCGCAGAATCATGGGCATGAAGGTACACAGTCCCCGGCTCTGGAGCTTCCGCTCGTAGTCTCCAATGTGCCAGCTATAATAGTGGAAGGCCTTCTGCTCCGGGTCCTGCTCTACTACCTCGATGCGGGGCCGAATCACCAGGCCACCCCGGATCTTCACGTCGGTGAGCTCATCTCGCCGCTCCGCCAGGGCCCGGTCCATCAGCTCGGGAAATCCGCCCCCAAAGCCGTAGTCTACCCAGTCGCCGCTGCGCACCGCCAGACGAGCCGCCTGCTGGGGGGACACAAATTTACTTTTATAGTCAGAAAACATGGTTTTCCTCCTTCTTTCTCAAACTACTACCATTATACCGGTCTTACTAGAAAAGGGCAAGGGAAAGCCCCCGGCTTTGGAAAGGAAGCCGAGGGCTTTGCTTATTGCTTACTGTTACTATCCGGCATACCGCAGGAAAACGGAAAACATCGTTTCTTTCTCCTTCGAAACCACTTTGATCCATCCACCTTGCTCCTGAACAATTTTTCGGGCCAAGGGGAGGCCCAGGCCCGCTCCATCTACCGTCTGCGCTGCTCTTCCGCGATAGAAGCGCTGAAAGATCTTTGAGATTTCCTCCGGTTCGATCTCCTGTCCGGTGTCGGAGATGTTGATGCGGCAATAGGTCTCATAGGTTTCTAAACTGACACGCACTCTGCCGCCTCTGGGCGTATACTTGACCCCATTATCTAGAATGTTGAACACCGCCTCTTCTGTCCACTTTTTATCGCAGAGTACTTGGACAGGATGATCCAAGGGCTGGATGGATAGGTCGATCTCCTTCTCTTCCGCCGCCTTGCGCACTTGCAGCGCAGCATTGAGGATCAGCTCCTCTACATCCACAGGCGCAGTCTGGAGACGAATGCTCCCGGTCTCCAGCCGGGAGAGCTTGACCATGCTGTCCAGCAGAAAGTCCAGCCGCTCCAGCGCCCGACTCATACGCGCTCCATATTCCCGGCGCTGCTCCGGGGACAGGTCAGTATCTCCCAAAAGAGAACCATAGATCTGCAACGTGGCCACCGGGGTTTTCAACTGGTGGCTTAGGTCGGACACCAGGCGTTGAATCTCATTCCGATCCTCCTTGGCCTGCTGGTTCTGCCCCGCCCAAATGGCCGCGAGCCGCTCCACCTGCTGCTGCAGCCGGGAGAGCATCGTATCTTCCAAAGGCGGAAAAACAGGATTCTCCCGAAGCTGGGTCAGCTGGTCAATGAGATCGGAGAGTTGGACCACCAGTTTCCGCATATAGGCTCCGGCGGTGCGGAAAAGCAGAATTTGGACTGCTAGGCACAGCATCAAAAACAGGGCCACCGCCCAGGGCATTTTTCTCTGATCCAGCCAAAAGGAGGCTGCCAGCAATCCCAATCCGGCCAGGGCCAGGATAGTCCACAAAAGGGCAGCCCGCCGCTCATATCGTTTCATGGCGCCTCCCCAAAGGTATAACCTAGTCCAAACACTGTAACCACATAGCGGGGGTTTTTCGGGTCGGCCTCCAGCTTTTGCCGCAGACGGCGGATGTGAACGCTGAGAGTATTCTCATCTACAAAGCTGCCCTCCACATCCCAAATCTGTTCCAGCAGCATGGTCCGGGTGAGCACTCGGCCCCGGCTGCGGGCCAGCCGCTCCAGCAGCTTCCACTCGGTGGCGGTGAGGCGGACCGGCATCCCCTGCCGCCGTACCACTTGCCGGTCCAGGTCGATCTCCAAGTCCTGATATCGAATCATCTGAGGAGCTCCACCGGTCCTGCGCAGTACAGCCAGTACTCGCTGAAGCAGCACTTCCGGGGCGAAGGGTTTGGTCACATAGTCGTCGCAGCCCAGCTGAAACCCCCGGACGATGTCTTCATCCGTATTGTTGGCGGTGAGAAAGATGACGGGGGTGTCCCGCTCCTGCTGGAACCCGGCGCACAGGTCCAGTCCGCTGCCGTCGGGCAGACGGATGTCCAGCAGGCACAGGTCAAACCGGACGGCCTGCCAAAGCTTCTTGGCCTGGGCGGCACTGCGAGCCAGCGCCACGGCGTGGCCGTCCTGCTCCAGGGAGGCCTTCAAGGCCTCCCCCAACAGCACATCATCTTCTACCAACAAAAGCTGGGCCATAAATACCTCCTAAAATAGGTCAGCTGGTCTCCCGCAGGCGCTGAATCACCGGCTCCCGGGACGACACCCGGTAGGCCAGGGCAGAAATACAGGGACACAGCACCAGCAGGGCCAGTACCAACCCCACCACCAGCCTGGGCGGCCATACAAAGGAGAAGGCCAGCACCCCTGCATCAATATGGGTATCGGAAAAGGCGGCCCACAGGATGCCGCAGCCTGCCAGGAACAGGACGGAGGACAAAACGGCGTAGATGCCCCCCTCCCACATGACCATGGCCCGCAGCTGCCGGCGAGTCATGCCCAGGCTCTCCATCATGGCCAGCTCCCGCCGGCGGGTCTGCACCGAGGCGGCCATCACATTCACATAGTTCATAAGCCCCATCAGCACCATCAGGATGCACACGCCGTTGCCCACCAGGGCCACGGTCTGCTGATTCTGGGCATAGTCTGCCTGGGCCTGGGCGACACTGACATACTCCATGAGACTAGGGGCTACAGCCACGATCTCCTGAATGGCCTGATCCAAAGTCATCAACTGGCCCTCCTCGGCGTTGATGCAGATATTCCGGATATCTGCATCCGGATTGATCCGATCCATACCGGCCTGACTGACCAGTACCCCAGGCACAGTATTGTTACCGGACGGCTGGACTGCCAGGGGAAAGGTCTCGCTCCCCCCCCCGCCGATGGTAAAGGACTGGACCTGTCCGTCCCGACCGCGAATGGACAGAGTCTGACCCACCATGCCGGAAAGATCCTCCGGCTGGTCCACCATCTCTCTGCTCCAGTCACAAACTAGCAGAGTATCTCCCGCGGCAAAGGCGTTCAAATCCACCGGCTGCTCCGCAGTCTGATTATACTCCTCCAGGGCGGAAAGCTCCAGAGTCACCGCTTCTGTCTTTTTAAATTGGCCCGCGCTGGCCTGATACGCCTCCATTTTCTCTTCCACAGCGGCCGGGTCGTCTTGACTCGTCCGCCGGGCAAATTGCTTGGCAAAGGGCCAAAGGACCGCCGGGTCACTCTGCATATACAACGCGGACATCCGGGTGATCTGCATCTCTTCGATGCCATCCAGTTGGGTAATGGCCTGCATCGCACCCTGATTGAGGTTCGGTGCAAAAGTGGAATCTCCATCTTCCTCTACGCTGGGTTCCCAGAAGGTAAAAATAGTGATGTCATAGCCGTTTGTATCATACTCCGGCATATCCAGGTGGAACACACTGTTTACCGCCAGAATGAGTACCGCCCCCAGGGTGAGGGAGGCAAAGACCCGGACAGCCTGCTTTTTCTGCCGGAACACGTTGTGCAGGGCCATGGAGCGCAGTCCGGTCCGCCGCCCTGCTTTCCCGCGGCGTCCCCCTGGCAGTCCAGTATAGGACAGGGCCTGCATGGGGGAGATTTTTCCCGCCAGCCGGGCCGGCTTCCAGCTGCTCAGGGCCACCGTGAGGGCCACAAACAGAATAGTGCCCAGGAAGATAACGGGGTAAAAGGTCACGGTCCGGGGCATGGCGGACATATTGTCGTTGGTCAATGTCTCCAGAGCCCGGGGTACCACCTCCAGGCACAGCAGCATCGCCGCCAACATGCCGGGCACCAGACCGGCCAGGGCTGCCAGTATGGCCTTTGCCCGCACCAGGGTGCGCAGCTGCCTGGGTGTGGTTCCCAGGGTCTTCAGCATGCCGTAAAAGCGGATGTCATGCTGGACAGAGAGGGACAGAATGTTGCTGACAAACAGGCAGCTGCCCACCAGAATGAGCAGAGCGGTAAATCCCAGCAGGCCAAGAACCTGCTCTAGGGAAACGACGGAGCGCTGGGACGTAGAAACCCAGTACTGCGCGTCTGTGAGTGGAATCTGCTGCAAGGCCTCCCAAGTCTCTTCCTCAGACCAGCACACCCCCAGCTGACAGCTGTCCCAGCCCCAGAATTCCGAATAGATCTCCCGAATTCCAGACTCCGAGCGGAGCACCCGGTCTTCCGATTTGTAGTCGGTAAACCAACCGCTTAGCTGGTAATCTTGGGTCAGGTGGATGGTCATACCCACCTCCGGATTTTCAATGCCCAGCCGTTTGAGAGTACCCGTGGACAGCATGATCTCCAGTGTATCCTGAGGGTAGGTTCCAACCACATCGGAGATCATGGGGAGAATCTGGTATTCCCAGGCTGCCTCGTCGTAGTACCAGTGCTCCAAGGGAATCTCGAAGCCACGCGCACCTGGAATCGTCTCACTGCCCGGCGACATCCGGATACCTACCACCTCCACCCCGGGGGTAGCTTTGATCTGCTCATACTGCTCCTGGGTGGGAGCGTACAGGAGAGCGTCGGTCACCCCGTCCAGCCGGTCCATCATGACCTGTAAATTGCGGAAGTAGTTGACGCCGATGGTAAAGATGGAGAAGAGCATAAGGGTGGAGAGAAAGACGGCCAGGGCGGTAAGCAGGTTTCGGCCCAGGTTGGCCTTAATGCTTCGTCCGGCCAGACGCCAAAAGAGGCGGCGGTTATGAATGCGGAACATGGTCCCCCTCCTTCCCCAGGATGCGTCCGTCCTCAATGTGGAGGATGCGGTCGGCCAGCTGGGCCAGTTCCTCGTTGTGGGTAATCATGATAAGGGTCTGCCCAAACTTCCGCACGGAATTCTGGAGCAGCAGGGCCACCTCCAGCCCGGTTTTGCTGTCCAGGTTTCCGGTGGGCTCATCGGCCAGGATCAGGGCCGGCTTGGTGGCCAGGGCCCGGGCAATGGCCACCCGCTGCCGCTGTCCGCCGGAGAGCTGGTCGGGCATGGCATGGCACTTCTCCTCCAGTCCCAGCGCCTGAATGATCCCGTCCAAAAATTCCTTGTCTGGCCGCAGGCCGTCGGCCTCCAGGGTGAAGGTGATGTTCTCATACACATTGAGCATGGGGATGAGATTAAAGTTCTGAAAAACAAAGCCTATGTTACGGCGGCGGAAGATGGTGAGCTGCTCGTCGCTGAGCTGTCCCAAATCGTGGCCCCGCACCCACACCTCTCCCGATGTAGGCTTGTCCAGCCCGCCCACCAGATTCAAAAAGGTGGACTTCCCGCTGCCGGAAGTACCCACAATGGAGACAAACTCTCCCTCCTCCACCGTCAGGGATACGTGGTTCAGGGCGTGGACGGCATTGTCTCCGCTGCCGTAAGTCTTGCACAGATCTTGGGTGGTCAGGATCGCCATAAGAATTCCCCCTGTGTTTTGTTACCCATAGGATACCACAGACTTCTTACGATTTGGTGACAGGGATTGATTATCCTCCGCTCCGAACACATTCCCATGTAAAATTGTCTCACCAGGGCCTATTTCCCCGCAGAACCATGATAAAAAAGAGCTAACTGACCATACAAAATCAGTTAGCTCTCTTTTTATAAATGGTTGCCGCAGAGGGCATCAAGCCTTAAACGCACAGGCAAATGGTATCTCTGCCTCCATTATTGAGGCAGACGGAACTGGCAGGTATTGCAAGTCTGGTCCAATCAACTCGGCAAACGATTTGCCAATGTTAATCTGTCAGATTCTGCTTCTCCAGAGCTGCCAGCTTCAAACAGGTACAAAATACCTTGGCCGCTGTTTTCACATCCTCCAACGCCGGATACGAGGGTGCAATCCGAATATGACGGTCCTCCGGGTCCTTTCCATAGGGATATGCTGCGCCTGCCTGGGTCATCACAAGTCCTGCCTGGCGGCACAGTTCCACTGTCCGTTTGGCACAGCCCGGCAGGGTGTAGAGGCTGATGAAATATCCTCCCTGCGGCTGGGTCCACCGGGCAATCTCCAGGGGGCGCAGTTTCTCCAGTTCGGTCAGAAATGCGTCGAATCGGGGCCGGAGAAGCGCTGCGTGCTGCTGCATCAGCTCTAATGTGTGTGCCTTATCTTTCAGGAATCGAACCTGTCGGAGTTGATTGATCTTGTCGCAGCTGATCATTTGGGCATCCATCAGCCCGCTGAGGTACTGGATGTTGGCCCGGCTGGCAGCCATAACCGCCATTCCTGCTCCCGGAATGGTCATTTTTGAGGTGGAGGCAAATTCATAGACCATGTCCGGATTTCCATTCTGCTCACACAGCCGCAGGATATCGGGAATGGACTGATACTCCCCTCGGAACTGATGCACACAATATGCATTATCCCAAATCACCATAAAATCCGGAGCCGCAGGCTTGAGTGCTGCCATCCTGGCAATGGTTTGCTCGGAATAGATAATGCCATCCGGATTGGAGTACTTCGGCACGCACCAGATGCCTTTGACATCGGGATCAGCAACCTGCTGTTCCACCTGGTCCATATCCGGCCCGTCCTCTGTCATGGAAATAGGAATCAGTTCTATGCCAAAGGACTGGGTAATACGGAAGTGACGGTCATATCCGGGACAGGGGCACAAGAACTTGACCCGCTCCAGCTGACTCCATGGCTTTGGGCTGTGAAGCAAGCCGTTGCTCCACGCTTTGGCCACCAGATCATACATCATGGTCAGACTGGAACTTCCGCCCACAAAACACTGTTCCGGCTCTACATCCAGCATCTGAGCCCAGTATCGTCTCGCACAGGGCATCCCAGCCAGTTCTCCATAATTTCTGGCATCTATACCATCCTCCACGCAGTGGTCGAAGTCCAGAATGGTAAACAGCTCCCGGGACAGTGCCAGCTGCTCCAGGCCGGGTTTTCCCCGGGCCATATTCAATGTCAGCCCCTGCCCCTTCCATGCATCGTAGTCTGCCTGGACCCGCTTCCATTCCTGAGTCAATTCTTCCCTGTCCCAATGTACGTAGCTCAAGACCGCCGCCTCCTTTTATACTCCCGCATATCGGGTTTTTATATAAGCCTCCAATTCTTCCATATACTGCTCCAGGGAGTTGAGCGAGAGATATTCTCGCTCGGTATGGAAATCAACGCCCTGAGGGCCGTATAGAATCGTGGGAATTCCAAGGCTTTGGTAGAGGATATTCCCGTCACTCACACTCTGGTTGACCTTCAGCTCGGGTACACGCTGAAAACGCTGCTTCAAAAGCGTGCACAGTGCCGCTAAATCCGGTTGATTTTTCGGCAGCTGATAGGAGGGGTAGCTTGGGATCTGTCTTGTGATATTCAACGTCCCCTGCCCCACCGTCTCCTCATAGATCCGCTTCAGATCCTCCAGAAAATCCTCCGCCCGCTCCTCCGCCATCAGCTGTTTGTTCATCAGGCAGGTGCAACGCTGGGGAATATTCAAACTGTATCCCGGATAATCACTGTGGATCATCAGGCAGCAGTGCGACCCTGCCGTCCCTTCCCGGTAGCGGCTTCCCCAGGTCTGATTGACTGCCTGGAGCAATGCCGCCATACAATCCACCGCATTGATTCCCTTCTCCGGCGTCGCAGCATGGCCAGGCGCCCCGGTGACTTCCAGCTTCAGCAGCACCTTTCCTGTGGCCCCCACAACAATGTTGTCAAAGTGGGGCTCCGCCATGATAAAAAAGGTCTCCGGCCGGGGCTGCTTTTCCTCCAGAATCCGCCGCACATAGTCATTGGCTCCCACCGAGTGGCGCTCTTCATCCGCAAGCCCCACAAATTCCACCTCTGCATCCCACAGGAACCCCTGTTCCTTCAGGGATTTCAACACCATGAGCTGGGCTGCCAGGCCCCCCTTCATATCGCCCGCACCCAGTCCGTGCAGCCGGTCTCCCTGCTGCACCAAACGGTAGGGATCGGTCTTCCAGAGGTCTGTGGGGCTCACCGTATCCAAATGCCCGCCCAACATCAGTTTGCGCCGGGCACTCCCCGGTTCCAGGGGCCAGCGTCCTCTCACATTGTAGCTTTTTCCCTCTACATGAATTAGCTGTGTTTCCATCCCCAGCTCATCTCTCAGGTAGGTCTCCAGAAAACGAGCGTGCGCTTCTTCATTCTGAGATTCACTGGGGATCGAAACCAGCTGCCGCAGCAGGTCCAGGCAGTCATTGATCCGGCTCATACTTCCTCCTGTGTGTTTACACGCCCATAGGAACGTCTGGATGGCCGCAGGTTCAGGCGGGCAGCCATCTCCGCCCAGGCCAGCGCCAGAAAAGCGGGGTCAATGACTTTAACGCCAAACTCCTGCTCCAGAGCATCGCCGTACTCTGCCAGCCCCAGGCAGCCCAGCACCAAGGTATCCGCCCGGTCTTCTTCCACTGCCTTCTGACACAGCTTACTGAGATACCGCATCGTGGCCTTGGGATCATCCCGCAGCTCTGCCACAGGAATATTCAGCGCCCGCACGCCCGCCATTTTTTCCCGGCAGAGCGGGTTTTGCTTCAATCGGCGCAGCGTTCTGGACACGTTCCGCTCCACGGTGGTAACCACGGTAAAGCGGTTTGAGAGCATATCTGCTGCCGCCAGCGCCACTGCGCCCGGGCCAACGACGGGGATGGACAAATTCTCCCGCAGGGCATCCACCGCCAGATCACTGAAGCAATAGACCACGAAGGCATCATATCCCTCCTGCTGCGCCTGTCGCCCAGCCTCCAGGAGATAGGGCCCGGCCGTCACCTCGTCCGTCACAGATTCAATGGAAATCGGACCGCCTGGAATGCAGTCCACCGAAATCTGAGTTCCGGGGGACACCGCCCGGGAGAGCATGTTCTCCCGGGCATTTAACGTGTCCCGATCCATTCCGCTGTTGGGGATTACAACCTTAATTCTGATCTGCTTCATCCTCACACCCACCTTTTGTTTCAAGCAGCATGGAATACAGCTGGGCCAAGCGAATGATGGTAAACAGCCCGTCGTTGATGCGATTTTTGTTTTTAACTGCCTGGGTCTGCACCATACCATACTCCAAAGAATCCGGAGCAAGTACCTTCAGCCGGGGCAGGTCAGCAAAAAGAGGAATGGGGGCAGAGAGCTTACTAAAGCCATAGCTGTCCTGGGAATACTTGTCGGCATAGGTCATGGTCACGTTGGTGATCTGACGGGAGACCGCCTTAACAAAGTCGTTATACAACTGTGCTTTTTTCCCATGGCAGGACTCCTTGCACTGCTGCACCTGGCCCACCAGAGTCTCAGCCTGTTTCAAATTCTCCAGCAGATCGGAAAAGTCCATATGACTTCCATACTCCCCCGCCAATTTCTCCGCCTTTGTGCGGAACTGTGCCAGCTTTTCTGTAAAATCGTAGGGGAGCAGCTCCACCGTGGCCAGATCATAGATCACCTGGAGCGACGCCTTGGTATCCTCCACCAGCACATCAGGGTCACACTTGTCCAGACCATCCTCCTTGGTATGGTTCCACCAGCCCAGCGTGGCTCCATGGGCGTGCTCCATGTAAGCCTGGGTAAAGGAGATCCGTTGGGTGATAGAGGGGACGCCGATCCCCATAAAGCTCTGGTCCCCGATTTTTTTCAGAGACATGGCGCGCAGTTCCATCTGAGGCAGCACGTTTGCCGCATTGGCTTTGGCAAAGTCCAGCAGCTCCTCAGATGCCTTGATTTCAAACAGCTCCGTCTCCCGCACCCCGGTGGAATCAATGTGCATGTAGCCTACACACTTTTTATTCAGCAGGTCCCAGTAGTTGTCCACAAACCAGGTGGAGCCTGCTGCTTCTGCCACCTCGTGGCCGTTCCAGAATACAAAGTAGATGTCCCGGTCCAGCTCTTGCCGATGCTGGCTTAAAATACGGCAGATCTCCAGAGTGGTGGCGTTGCCGGTAGCATTGCAGGTGACGCCCGGCTTCCACGCATCCAGATGGGAGCACACCAGGACAAATTCATCCCGCGTCCCGTTTCCCCGGAGGATACCCCGGGGCTGATGGACCTGGCTCCAGGTACGGTCGGCAATGGCGGTGACCTTGACCCGGACCTGCTTGCCCTGCTGGCACCAGTCTTTCAGCATCAGCCCAGCCCCCCGGGTCACGCCCACACCCACCAGGTCGGGAATATTTTTCACATTGCTCTCGGTGGGATTTCCCCAGACAGCCTTCAGTCCCCGGCGGCAGATCACTTCTTCGTCATTGCCCCAGTTCATGCACATGATACCGGCGGCACCCATCTCGTAGGCAATCCGGGCCTTTTCCGGAACCGGCGGAGCATAGGACACCTCCACCAGAACCATCTTTCCCGCTACATCCAGCCCCTCATATGCCCCGTAGGAACCGTCACCTACATAAATCAGATCAAATTCCTCACCCTCGGGCTTGGTGGCTCGGATGTGGGCACAGGGCAGGCTGTCGATCTCCTGAAACTCCGGCTGAAGAATCTGTACCTTGGAATACATGGGGTCACTGTTGTAGGTGTAGAAGGTCTCGTTGTCTACCTCCAGTCCGTACTCCTTCATGCGGCTGACAACATACTCCGCCGCTGCTGCCTCGCAGGGACTGCCTGCCAAACGATACGGGAAATGTTCCGTCATATAGCGGACGGTTTTCATCAGTTCCTCTTGTTCTATCTCAGCACAACATACTCGATGTTCCATTGTTCAACGTCCTTTCTAGACTTGGTCATTTTCATCGGAGCGGCCCGTCCAAACATCGCTGGCAATTCCGATCTCTTCCGAATTGAAGAGCTTTCCGGGCGCGCTGCAATAATTTTTAAATGCCTTCATAACAATCTTGCTTCCCACAATAAGAGTGGGCACATTGATGAAGACCAGCACAACATTGATGAAATCGGACACAGACCACAGGTTATCCAGCTGCAGTCCTGCCAGTACCGTCAAGGTTCCAAGGGGCACAAAGAACAGCGCACCCAGAATCCGGATTCCGGAAATAAAGGATTTTTTGCGGGAAATCTTATTGGCCGCAATCTCCGCATAGACCACATCGCCCAGCAGCGTAGTAAATGCAAACAGCCCAAATGCAATAGCCAGAAACAGCACCACAATGGAATCCGCCGCTGTCCCGGGGACCAGCTCCCGTGCAGAGGCCAAAAACAGCCCCAACTTGTCATTCTGAAGCGTCTCCCAGGCCGCCTCGCTTGTACTCCACAGATGCCCCGCACCCACAACAAAACCAGCCAGAGAGCAGATGATGATCGTATCCAGAAATACGCCGATGGACTGGACAAAGCCCTGCTCACAGGGATGGTTGGAGTGTGCAATGGAGGCCGCTTGGGTAGCTGTACCCATACCGGCTTCGTTGGAAAGCAGGCCTCGCTTCAGGCCCTGGGCCAGAGCAACGCCAAATGCGCCGCCGAAAATGGCCTCCGGCTGGAAAGCACCCTTGAATACCGAGGCAAAAAACGCAGGAACCGCAGCAATGTTGATCACTACCAGCGCCAAAACCACCACTGTGTAGCCGATGGCCATAATGGGAACGATTTTATCCGTAACCTTGGTCACCTTATGTACGCCGCCGAACGAAATAAAGGCAATGCTGAAAATAATGAGCAGCGCTACAACATAGTAAATAGGCTCTGTCTGGTTGGAACTCTTCCCAGTCACTTCATCGATCACCGAATTGGCTGCCGTAAAGACATGGAACGTATGCACCGGAATACTGAGCATGTTATATATCAAGTACAGAATACACATGCCGCTGCCGACCCATGCCAAATTCCCCCACAGCTTCTGAATGTAGAAGGTAAAGCCTCCTACATACTGGTCGCCCTTGCGCTCTTTGAACAGCTGAGCCAAGGTCGCCTCGGCAAAGGAGGTGGACATTCCCAGAAAAGCAGATACCCACATCCAGAAAATAGCACCCGGACCTCCAATGCTGATTGCTCCGGTCACACCAACAATGTTGCCGGCTCCGACCCGGGAGGCTGTGCTGAGCAGAAAAGCAGTCAGCTGGCTTTCGCCCACTTTGCTTTTTTGTTTGCTTGTCAATAATTGAATGCCACGCTTAAAATACTTCACCTGAACAAATACGGTGCGGGCCGTAAAATAAACGCCGATGCCCAGCAGCAACAGAATCGCCAGGGAGAACTGTCCTAAAATGGGGATATTGGAATACCACGCGTAGTTTGTTGGAAAGTCCCACAGGAAATTTGAGATCGGGACGACAAATGCAAACAGCTGATCTACCCAGTTAAATACTTCTGTCATGTCGGAATCTCCTTTCGTGTTATATCAGGTGTTGTTCCATCATCTGCGCCACTTTACTGTTGAGTGCATGGTATTTTTCTGCCGCTTTTTCCACGACAAGCTTTGCCGCTTCGTTGGCCTCCTTTCTGATCTGATCCTCGCTGCACAAGGTCAATCTTCCGTCTTCCACCACGAAGGTCCCATTGATCATCACCGTGGTTACCTCACTTCCATTGGCCGCATACACTAAGTTTGGAACAATATTTCTTACCGGATGGAACAGAACCGGATTCAGATTCAATCGTTTAACGTCAATGACAATGAGATCTGCCAACTTTCCGCTTTCCAAGGAACCGATCTGGTCCCCCAATCCAATGGCTCTTGCCCCGTCGATGGTCGCCATCCGCAGCACTTTCCAACATGGGAATATGGTCGGGTCTTGGAAGCGGCATTTGTTCAAAATTGCTGTAAACTTCATCTCATTAAACATATTGGAGCTGTTTCCCCCCGGCGTCTGGTCTGAGCCAAGGGCCAGCTTGGGACTATAACAATCAAATTCCCGGGCCGGCGGGATATGTCCATCAATGATTGCCTCACTGCCTGAACACAGTACCATTCCCGCACCAGACAGTGCGTATTCCTTCAGCTCCTCCTGTGTGGCCACCGACAGATGCACTCCAATCAAACGCTCATTCAGAAGCCCTAATTCCTTGAGAAAGGGAATGGTTCTCTTGTGATACCGCTTCTTCATTTGGTAGGTCTCCCGGTCCCCACACGCCACATGCATATGGACATTTACCCCATATTTTTCGGCTGCATCTCTGACCTTCAGCAGCATTTCCTTACTGACGCGCTCGGGAGCCTGCGGCCCAAGCATACAGGTAATTCGTCCGTCACAAGCACCCTGCCATTCCCGGATGATCTCTAAGCTCTCCTCAAACAATTTGTTTTCCTTGGCAGAGTCCAAGGGATATAGTTCTCCCTGGGGTAATCCGCTCACGTCCTGGGGAAGTGCCGCAATCGTGTGAGCCACGCACGCTCTGGTTCCAATCTTTGCGTGATTTTTGACCAGGTGATTCATATGGGTATCAAAATCACAGATGGTTGTCGTGCCGTTTTTCACTGCCTCAGCCAGCACCAGCATCGAGCCCTTTGCCGCCTCTTCGGGCCCCATGGCCTCCCTCAAAGGCCAGATGCAAGTATGCAGCCATTCATCCGTATCCTGCGCCAGCCCTCGGAACAGGCCCAGTGCAGAATGCATGTGACCATCCACAAAGCCAGGCAAGATAACATTCCCTTCCACATCGATCATACGATGGGCCTGATATTGGGCACAGACTACATCACTTTTTCCAACTGCTACAATGCGATTTCCCTGGATTCCAACCGCACCGTCTTCAATGATTCCCTCCCCCACTCGCTCTCCTGCCATTGTGATCACAATGCCGTGGTAAAACAAAACGTCCAGCATAGCCTCTCCCTCCAGGTCACTGGGTTACTTGGTCACCCACTAGTTCTTAAAAAAAGAAGATGTTTACATCCTATTTTCATAGTATACACAAAAAACGACAAAAGTCAACTGTGACTTTTGTCGTTTTTGTTCTGTTCTATTTTAAATAATCAATGGTTCCTTGAATGTGATCAAACATAAACCGTTTTGCCTTTTCTGCATCCCGCTGCTTCAAGGCATCCACAATTTGACGGTGCTCCTTGGCTTCCAGCTCCACATTATGCATGTCCAGTACGTCATGGGAGGTGGTCTGCATCATCTCCAAAATGGTACACAGGACAATGTCCAGCGTCTGCTCCATAAACATGCTGCCAGTTTTTTTGGCATACAGACGGTGCAGATCAAATTCACCCACCGTAGTTCCTGTCTCCTGAAATTTCTGAACCATACGACCATAGGCTGCCTCAAGCTCCTGCAAGTCCTCGTCTGAGGCATTCCTTACGATCAGTTCCATGGCCTTCTCTTCCAGCACTTGACGGACCTCATATGCCTCCCGTAAGGAATAACGCTCCAGATTTTTTGACATTTGGGCGTACTTGTCCTGTTGAGGGCCGTTACTGGGGAGCGAACGCAAAAATCGTCCTTTCCCTTGGTGCGAAACGATAATTCCCCGCTGCTCCAGCACGTGGAATGCTTCGCGCAATACGTTGCGGCTGACTCCAAGCTGCTCAATCAACTCCCGCTCAGAAGGAAATTGAGCTCCCGGCTGCAGCTTCTGCTCATCAATGATGTGATACAGGGCATTGACCACTTCCTGATACAGCAAGGGGCGACTAATTCGAGATGAAAAATTCATATTTTCACTGAACTCCTTCAGCACACAATCTGTCCTCATTGTAGTGTGCCACCCAAGAAATGTCAAGTTTTGAGCCAAGCCTTACTCACCGCAAAAAATCTAGTTTGCCCTTATTTCATCATATTATACCAGCTGCAAAGAAACGGAGGCCTCCGGCTAAGCCGGAGGCCTCTTCTTAAAATCCTAAATGGTCTGCAATTTCCTCTGCAGTATAGTGGTCGGTAATCAGCTCAGTGATCAGGCCCATTTTTGCAGCGGTACAGATGGCGTTGACTTTATCCGAGCCCAAAGCAATACAGATACGTCTGCCGATTTTTTTCAACTGTTCAGGGGGCATGGTAACACACCAGACACTGTCCTCTTCCAGAATCATCTGGCCCTGCGCATCGAAGTAATTACCTAAAATATCTCCCACTGCGTTGCTGGCTAAAACACGCTGCAGCAGTGTTTTATTGGATACATCCCGAGTAACTGCCTGGGTTTTCGGGGGGCCGCCCAAGCTAAAGAATGCCAGGTCTACATGGTCCCAAATGCTATTGTGATGATCCAGGCCGTTAATCTCCAGCATGTACTGTTTGATATCTTCGGTGGGAACAAAGGCTGGCGTATTGATAAACTCACGCTGGGCTTTGCATTTCTCCGCTGCCCGGTCCACGATGGAGTTGGTCTGGTAGGTGGGATTACTGAAACCGGCGTTGCCGACCAGCGGCACAAACTGAGCCGGGCAGGGGGATACGGCGTGCTCCATAGCCAAGACGGTAGCATAGATCGTGCGTCCCCAGCCCACGCCGATTTTTCGACAAGTCGGAAACTGCTCCTGAAGGTACTGCGCGGCAAACTCGGAAACCACCTGAATACGGCCAGCGGTATCACTCTGGGCGTAGTCGGAGGCGTTGACGATCCGTACCACAGACAGGCCCAGACGAGTCCGCAGCTTGTCTGCCTGGGCTTCCCAGGAGACACTATACGGTGGATTGAGCGTGATCTCCACAATATGACAGCTGCGGGCTTCCTTTAAAAGGCGGGAAATCTGAGGCCGGGAGAGCCCCATAATATTGGAAATCTCCTGCTGGCTTTTTCCGTCTGCATAGTACATTTTTGCCGCGTTGTACAGTAAGAGCTTATCCATGTTTCTTCCTTCTTCGTAAAATCAGTTCCAAATAAGTGGCAGGCTCCGGAATCGGGTTGGCAAAAGCCGCCCAGGCCATGGCCTCTTCAATGCGATGACGGGCCTGCTCCTCTTCTCCTGCCTGACAAAGAACCTCAATTTCTAAAAAAGAGCCCAAATCCTCCACCGTATCCAGGCAGAAGGTCAGCCCCTGCCGGTGCAGAGTAGTTCGCTCTTTTGTCACCACCGCCGCTGGCTGAAAACCCAGTCGCTCCAAGATCGCTTGGACTGTTTCTCCATCCGGCACGGAACACTCCAGCTCCTCACGGCTCTGCCCAAAAGTGCTTTTGCTGGGACCTTTGTAGGTGAGTCTCGTCTCATGAAAGTCGGAGTTCATATCGTTAATATGACGCAGCCGGAGCGCCTCGTCAGTCGAAAAGAAATCTCGGGCCGGGTGAAGATAATACAGATCCTGTTGGCGATAAGCACGACCTGGTTCAAATCCCTCTGCCTCTAATTGACGGCGCAGTTCCATCAGTGCCTGGGGTGTGATCCAGGCTTTGACCTCAATTTCCTGCATGGAGTGCCTCCTCCTGCTGCTTGAGCACGTTAATCATATCATAGAAGGTTTCGAAAGTAAAATGCTTTTTCCCTGCCTTTTCCATAGCGGAAGCCAGCCGATCCCGGGCAAAAACCACGTCCGCAGCAGCGGCCATCTCCAGGTCTGTGTAGGAGTCTCCCACGCAGATGGTGCGGTCACAGTCGTAACGGCGCATAATTCCAACCTTGCTTACCACCTCCGTGTCGGACTCATAGGGGGAATAGAAGCGCACGTACTCGCCGCTCAAATCCACCTCGCCGGACCATATATCCAAAATCTTGTTCCGGTAAGGGGCCATGGAGGTCTCCACCATTTCCCGGATGCCTCCGGAGAGAATCACGACGGGAATCCCAACGGTGTGTGCATAGTCCAGAAAAGCTTCAAACCCTTCCCGAATCGGCAGCTGGCGGAAAAAGTCTGTGTGGCGGCGGTAGTCATCACTGGGAATGCGGGCCATGGTTTCTTTGATGCCTTGTTTGACAGAGTAACCTTTTGCCATCATCTCCTGTCCAAGGGCTCGCAGGTTCTCCGACAGGAAAAGCTGAAGAAAGGCCTCCAAAGTCTCGATTTCAGTGACAGTGCCATCAAAGTCACAGAAAATGATCTCCCGATAATGCATACATGTTCTCCTGTTTACAAAAATGAGCGTGCCCTGTGGAGGTATGACACAGGGCACGCTCTGGCGTGTAATTACTTCATCAGATCAAAATTGCTGGCAGCATCAAAACCAAGGTGCTTTGCCATGGCCATCAGCTCGGGAGAGGACTTGACCGCCTCTTCCAGAGGAATCCCCTTGATCGCCGCGTCAATGGCATCACGCATGGACTTGGCGCCAGCGCGGGAGCCGTCGGGATGTCCATGAACGGCGCCGCCGCCCGCCAGAATGATATCTGTGCCCAGATCCTTGATGATCTTGGAAACCACAAGCTGTGTGGTGCCGCCGGAGATGGCTACCATGGTGGGCTTGATGTGGTGCAGAGGCTGGGTGAAATTATGCAGCGCACGCAGATAAGGACGGCGGTTCACGGGGAACTTGCCGTAGGGGCTGCCATAGATGGCCAGGTCTGCGCCGCACATACGGCTGAGCTTACCGGCCAGCAGAGGAGCGGAAACACCATAGTCAGGAGAACTTACCATAGCACCCAGGAAGTCGACGTGGGCCATGATGGGGACGTTGATGTCCTTATCCTCAGCCAGAGACTGGGCTACGGCGAAGCCTGCCGTATAGTAGTTGAGCATCAGGGCGTTGGCACCGGCATCGATGGCTCTCATTGCGTTGTCACGGATCTTATCTGCACGGTCAGTGATGTTAACGGTATAGAGGGTGTGCTCGCCAGTCTCCTCATAGACCCGGCGCTCCGCCTCCATAAACAGCTTCACACGCTTGACCAGGGGGCAGTTGATCTCGTCGGCAGGCAGGAGCTCGTCATCCTTAATGACGTCACAGCCACCGCGGGCAGCCTCATAAAACAGCTTTACGCCTTCCTCGGGCGTCCAACCTACGTTGGGCTTGATCATAGCATTGAGCAGAGGACGATCCTGCACGCCCAACAGATCCCGCAGACCCTGTACGCCGAACTTGGGGCCCTGATAGCGCTCCACATAGGCCTTGGGGAACGCCAGGTCCAGCAGCTTCACCTGGCCGGCGGAGGCCACATTGCCCAGCACGGTGGTCATCAGCATAGCGTAGCTGTCACCCAGGTTGTGGATGGGGAAGGCAATCTGCATGATGGTGTAGCGAGGACCGGAAATGCTGGTGCCGCAGACGTCGGGGATCTCAAAAACGCCAACTACCTTAGCGCCGAATTTTTCCTTAATGGCCCGGGTCTCACCCACGGTCTCAATCCAGGTTCCGCTGGACTGCTCCGCAGCCAGAGCAGAAGCAAAGAGCTCCAGATCCGCGGTGGCGGTGTTCACTTGCAGCGTAGCAATGATGTAATCATCGTCGTAGGCCACCTCGGGATAGGCATGCAGCAGGTTAAAGTCCTCCAGTTTCCGGTAACTCATAGCTCATTCTCCTTTTTTATTTTCATTTTGTTCGGATGTGGCATGGGGCTGCCGTTCCGTTTGGTTCTTTCCGTGTCCATGCTGAATATAGCACACCCTTGCGTTCTTGTCAACACATTTGTACCGCACATTTGCTAAAAAATATTTTTACATATTGACAGATCTTGATTTACATTGTATTTTGTATTTGTACATTTGATACGAAATAAATTTCTCTGCCGGCCTGTGTCCTTTGCCGTGTCCAATGGCTGATTGGCTGAGCAAGTCAATTTGATTAGGATGGATGAAAGGGGTATCCTCATGGAGAAATATATTATCGGGATCGACGCAGGTACTTCCAAAATCAAAAGCGTCCTTTTTGACAAGCACGGCGCTGAACTGTTCGTCTCCAGCGAAAAGGTAGAGCTTATTACTCCGCGTCCTGGTTGGGTGGAGCAGGACATGAACGGAGTCTGGCAGTCTGTGATGCGGACAGTCAAGGATCTGATGGAGAGAGCTATGCTGCCCGCGGAAGCGGTGTTGGCTGTGGCCATCACAGGCCAGGCAGACGGTGTCTGGCTGGTAGACGATAAGGGAGAGCCTGTCTGCAACGCCATCAACTGGACCGACAGCCGGGCCCTGGACAAGTGCATTCAATGGATGAGCGATGGGACAGACCGAAAGATTTTTGAGATCATCGGCAGCACTTTCTATCCAGGTTCTCAGATCGTGCTGACCAGCTGGCTGCTGGAAAACGAGCCGGAGCTGCTGCACCGGGCTCGTTGGAACTGCACCTGCAAGGACTGGATCAAATTCAAATTCACCGGCACCATGTCCTGTGACGAGAGCTTCAATATCTTTGGAAATACTCGTGAGCGCCGCTGGGACGACCGGCTTATGGACATCTATGGCTTTGCCGAAGTGCAGGATCAGTTCCCGCCGGTGCGGACGATCCTAGAGAACCACGATCCTCTGCTGCCGGAGATCGCCCAGCAGTTGGGGCTGAATGCCGGTATCCCAGTTTTTGGCGGCCCCTTCGACTTTGTGGCTAACGCCATCGGAACCGGCACCCTCAACGACGGAGACGCCTGCGCAGTTATCGGCACCACCACGAACCTGAGCTTTGCCCAGAATCAATGCAGCTACGCCCCGGAAAACGTAGGCTATACCTTGTGCAGCGCCGGCAGCGACAAGTGGATCCGTGCATTCGGCGTGATGGCCGGAACCCCCAACCTGGAGTGGACAATCGGCAACTTGGGAATGAAGTACATTTTGGCCGCTCAGCAGAAGGGTATCGATGTATTTGATGAAGTGGAATCCTGTGTGGAGCAGATCCCGCTGGGTTCCGGGGGCCTGATTTACCACCCCTACATGCTGCCTGGCGGCGAGCGCAGCCCCTTTGTCAAGCCCACTGCCCGGGCACAATTCTTCGGTCTTGGGGTAGAGCATACCGTAGACCACATGATGCGTGCGGTCTATGAGGGAATTGCCTACTCTGTGCAGGACTGCTTCCGCTGCCGCGAGAAGGCTCCTACTACGCTGAGAGTGGCCGGCGGCGGCTCCAAGAGCAAATTTGGATGCCAGATGTTGGCCGATGTTACCGGCGTGGACGTGGTTACCGTTCAGGGTCACGAATTTGGTGCCAGAGGAACCGCCATGGTGGCAGCCTATGCTTTGGGTCTGTATGACAGCATGGAGCAGGCGGTAGAGCAGTGCGTCCATGAACGGCACCGCTATGTGCCCGACCCGGAGAAGACCCGCAAATACGCGGAATACTTCCGGCTTTATCAGGACATTTACCGGCAGGTGTGGGATCTGTGGGATGCCCGCGCCGCCTTGATGCAGGGCTAAGCCCATATATCCCACCACAAGAAAGGAGCGTTTCGTATGAAAATCGTATGTGTCTGCGACGCAGGTGTGACCCCCAAACTGATGGCCTGTATGAAGGAAATTCCCGACTGTCAGGTGGAACTTGTTACGGATGAGAGCATCATGGACCCTAAGGCCATTACCAAGGCCATGCGTATCTCGGAGACCCAGGGGCCTGAGGCCTACTGCACCACACCGGAGGTTCTGGAAGCGGTGCGGGATGCGGATGCCATCGTGGTCCACGTGGCGCCGGTCAATCAGGCAATGCTTGATGCAGCCCCAAATGTCAAATATGTGGGCGTGCTGCGTACAGGCTATGACAACATTAACGTGGAGCTGTGCCGGGAGCGCGGCATCCAGGTCTACAATTCGGAGGGGCGCAATTCGGAAGCTGTGGCTGATCTGACGGTAGGTCTGATGATTTGCGAGATGCGAAACATTGCCCGGGCCCACGCCGCACTGATGAGCGGCAAGTGGGTAAAGCTGTTCCCCAATGTCCTTTACAGCCATGACATGCGTCGGTGCACGGTGGGCATCATCGGCGTTGGAAAGATCGGCAGTATGGTGGCTCAGCGCCTGCATGGATTTGGATGTACGGTACTGGGATGTGACCTTTTCCTGCCGGATGAAGCGGTGCGTGCCAGAGGCTGCGAGCCGGTCTCCATGGAGGAGCTGCTCAAGCGCTCGGACTTCATCACACTCCATCTGAGACTGGATGAGAGTACCCATCACATGATCAGTTCTGCCCAGCTGGATATGATGAAAAAGACTGCCGTGCTGGTAAACTGCGGCCGCTCCGGTCTGGTGGACACCGATGCCTTGATCGATGCGCTGCAAAATCACCGCATCGGCGGCGCTGCCATCGACGTGTTCGACGAGGAGCCTCTGCCGGAAGACCATCCCTATTTCCACCTGGACAATGTTACTCTGACTCCCCACATTGCCGGCACCACCATTGATGCGTTTGCCAATTCGGCTGAGATTATGAGGGATGTATTTACCGCTCTGTTTGGCCGTGGGGAACAGCGCAACCGCATCGTCTGATCGGAATATCTGGTTTCCGAGGCGGATATCACCAAGGCAATATTCTTTCCCTGCTGGTATCCAAGTGTGGTACCAAGAAACGTGGAAGGTCCTCTGGAAACCAGGCGGCCGCAGACCGCTTTCCGAGCCTGCTTGGATAGGCTTGTGCGGGAAAACCGGCCGATCAGACAGAATGTAACAGGAGGATATGTGTATGAAAACCACCTTTAACCCCATTTATATGGGCGCAGATGTGGACTATAAAGGGGACGCACTGAATATCGTACGTGGGCCACGTGGGCAACTGGTTAACAAGGAGATGCTGGATCACCAGACCCAGTTCGCCCAGCGAGTCATTCATGTCTCTCCCCGGGTCTATGTTAGTGTAGGCCGTGGTCTGGGCAACTGCGCCATGATTGAGGCTGATGATGGTATAATCATCGTGGATACAGACAGCTCAGTTGAGGCAGCCAGTGAGATTTTGGCGGAGTTCCGCAAGATTACAGACAAACCGGTCAAGGCAATCATCTACACCCATTACCACTACACCGGCGGTACACTGGCCTTTGTCTCTCCGGAAGACTATGGAAATGTGGAGATCTGGGCACACGAAAATCATATGAAAAATATGCTCTCCACCTTCGGAGACATCTCTACGGGATTTTTCCGCCGCCTTCATATTTTCCACGGCTCTTTTCTGCCGGCCGAAGGAGAGGACGGTTTTGCCGGTGAGGGTCTGGGGCCCTTTTACAAGAACCCCAAGTTCCAGAAGGAGACTCTTGGATATCTGCCCCCTAACCACCTGATCCCTGATAAGGAAAAGACCTGTGCCGAAATCTGTGGTCTGCGGTTCGAGTTTTATCCAGCCACTTCTGAGACAGACGACAGCATGATCATCTGGATGCCCGATGAGCGGGTGTCTTTTGATAATCACGCCTGGCCCGCCTTTGCCAACCTGTACTCTCTTCGGGGTACATCCTTCCGAGATCCCTTGGGCTGGATGCGCGGAATTGATATTCTGCGCACCCTGCGTCCGGAACACCTGTGCTCCATGCATGGCGTTCCTCTGAACGGGTCTGATAATATTTATCAAATCCTGACAGATTATCGGGATTCCATTCAATATCTATACGACAGCGTTGTCATCGGATTCAACAACGGAAAATCCGTGGAGGAGATCATTGCTGAAATTGAGATCCCTCGACACCTGTGCTCCGGTGTGCTGAACCGGGAACTGTACGGAGAAATTGACTACCATATTCGTGGAATCTACGACGGCCTCATCGGCTGGTTCGGCAACGATGCTGTGGAGTGTCATCGGCTGACTCCCGACTGTGAAGCGGCTAAGATGGTGGACGCTTTTGGCGGGCTGAATTCGGCGCTGTCCATTGCAGACAAGGCTTTGAAGGATAAGGAGTATATTTGGGCTGCCCAGGTAGCCGGGTATGCTCTGCGTGCTCACCCCGATTGTGACCAGGCCCGCACCATCAAAGCCAACGCGCTGCGGATGATTGCACGGGTAACTCCCGCCTCGGGCACACGTGCATTCTACATGACGCAAGCTTTAACCTTAGAAGGCAAGGTAGATCCTATGGCGTTCCGGGCTGCGCCTTCCAAAGAGGTGATTGCCTCCCTGCCCTACGATACCTTCATCAAGAGTCTGCGTTTCCAGATTGACCGGCGGAAAATCTGGGACGTAGATTTGAAGCTGGCCTTTGTATTCACAGATATCCAAAAGGCTTCTTGTATGCATATCCGTCGAGGCGTGATTGAGGATCTGGGAGACACTGCGGATGCCGATGTAAAAATTGAGATGACCTTTGATACCTTCGCCTCCATTTTAACCGGCACTAACCTCTCTTCTCTGGTGAAAAGCGGAGATATCGCGGTTGTGGGAGATGCCGCGACCTGCGCAGCAATTATGCCGCTTCTGGAGCTTTGAGCCATATGAAATGATCAAAGCAGCATAGCAAGCAGCGGCTCCAGATACTGAATTCTCGTTGCCTGTGAATCGTTCAGAGCATTATTCTTTTCTTCTGTGTGTGTTATAGCAATATACCAAAAACCTGCAATAAACCCCCCGGCTGGGCCGGGGGTTTTATTGCAGGTAAAAGTCTTTTCTCCGCTTTACCCTTCGTGGGAGTTCTGCTGCTTACTATCCATAATATGCTTTGCTATAAACACAAAGCGGTTTTTCTTAATAAAGTAAAAAGAGCTAACTGACCAAGCAAAGTCAGTTAGCTCTCTTTTTATAAACAATGAAAAAATGCTGTCAAATTGTTGCTAAAGAGGGGTTTAATCCCTCAAGACTCAGTCATATCAGGCTTTTCCGGATCTCAAGCTTACTCCCATTCGATGGTCCCTGTGGGCTTCGGCGTGAGATCATAGAGCACCCGGTTGACCCCCTTCACCTCGTGGGTAATGCGGTCAGTAATGTGCTGGAGCAGGGCAAAGGGCACGTCCTCCACCGTAGCGGTCATGGCGTCTACCGTGTTCACAGCCCGGATGATGACCGGCCACTCGTCAGCCCGCACGCCGTCCCGCACACCCACGCTCTTGATGTCGGGGATGGCGGTAAAGTACTGCCACACCTTGCCCTCCAGGCCATTTTTGGCAAACTCCTCCCGGAGGATCGCGTCGGACTCCCGCACCGCCTCCAAGCGGTCCCGGGTGATGGCGCCCAGGCAGCGCACGCCCAGGCCGGGGCCGGGGAAGGGCTGACGGTAGACCATGCTGTCGGGCAGGCCCAGGGCCTTGCCGCAGGCGCGCACCTCGTCCTTGAAGAGCATCTTCAGAGGCTCCACCAGTTCAAAGTCCAGGTCCTCGGGCAGGCCGCCCACGTTGTGGTGGCTCTTTACCGCCTTCACAGTCTTAGTGCCCGACTCGATGATGTCGGGGTAGATGGTGCCCTGACCCAGGAAGGAGATGCCCTCCAGCTTCCGGGCCTCCTCCTCAAAGACACGGATAAACTCTCCGCCGATAATCTTGCGCTTCTGCTCCGGGTCGCTGACTCCGGCCAACTTATCCAGGAAGCGGTCTACCGCGTCCACATAGATGAGGTTGGCGTCCATCTCATGGCGGAACACCTGGACCACCTGCTCAGGCTCGCCCTTGCGGAGCAGGCCGTGGTTCACATGCACGCAGGTGAGCTGCTTGCCGATAGCCTTGATGAGCAGGGCGGCCACCACGGAGGAATCCACACCGCCGCTGAGGGCCAACAGCACCTTCTTGTCCCCTACCTGGCGGCGGATGAGCTCCACCTGATCGGCAATGAAGTTTTCCATATTCCAGTTGGGCTCGGCCTGACACAGGCCAAACACGAAGTTGGCCAGAGCCTCTTTCCGGTCCGCCTCGTCCTCGGGCCAGCCTACCTCGCCCTTGTGGTCCACCAGCAGCACAGGCAGCTCGCAGTTGTAGATTTCGGTGGATACATCGATCTCTACGCCGTCTACCACCCGGTTAGGGCCGCCGTTGACGATGATACCCTTCACATTGGGCAGCGCATGCACCTGCTCCAAGGTAATGTCGTGGGGATGGATCTCGCTGTACACGCCCAGGGAACGAATTTCCCGGGCCAGACGGGGATTCTCCTGGCTGCCCAGGTCCAGAACAAGGATCATATCCTGCTTCATCGGTTTTCCTCCTGCATCTTTTTCTCTGCCGCAGCGGGGCAGGCGATATCTGGGCCTATTTTATCACACCATACCCTTCCCCTACAATCCCGAATTTTCCACCGATTGATTCCCAGCCGAGAACATGGTACAATTTTGATACTTGAACAAGCAAGGATGTTGCACATGGACGAAAGACAACTTTCCGTGGGTCTGCTGGCCCATGTTGACGCAGGGAAAACCACGCTGTCGGAGGCCCTGCTCTATCGGGGCGGGCGGCTGCGCAAGCTGGGCCGGGTGGACCACCAGGACGCTTTTCTGGACACCGACCGTCAGGAGCGGGAGCGGGGCATCACCATTTTTTCCAAACAGGCGGTACTGCCCCTGAACGGGCTCACCCTCACTCTGCTGGACACACCGGGACACGTGGACTTCTCCACCGAGATGGAGCGCACCCTCCAGGTGCTGGACTACGCCATCCTGGTGATCAGCGGCACCGACGGGGTCCAGGGCCACACCCGCACCCTGTGGCAGCTGCTGGCCCGCTACCATATTCCCACCTTTCTCTTTATCAACAAGATGGACCTGCCCGGCACCGGACGGCATGAGCTTCTGGATAAGCTGAAGGCTGCTTTCGGAGAGGGCTGTGTGGACTTTGATCCCGCCCAGGACCGGGACGAATTTTCCGAAAATGTTGCGGTATGCGATGAGGGGATTTTAGAGCGGTATCTGGAGTCCGGGACCCTGGACAACCGGGACATCGTCTCCCTCATTCGGCACCGGAAGGTGTTCCCCTGCTACTTCGGCTCTGCTTTGAAGTTGGAAGGGGTGGACGAGCTTCTGGAGGGACTTGAGCGATACACCGCCTCCCCCCTCTATCCCCAGGAGTTCGGCGCCCGGGTATTCAAAATCGCACGGGACCCCCAGGGTGGCCGTCTGACCTACCTGAAGGTCACCGGCGGCTGTTTAAAGGTGAAGGATCTGCTTACCAACCAGCGCCCCGATGGCAACCTTTCCCCGGACCAGGTGTGGCAGGAGAAGGCCGACCAGCTGCGCATCTACTCCGGCGCCCAGTTCCAGGCGGTGGACCGGGCCCCGGCTGGGACGGTATGCGCCGTCACCGGCCTGAGCCGCACCTTTCCCGGCCAAGGCCTGGGCTTTGAGGGTGCCTCCCCCCTGCCTATGCTGGAGCCAGTACTCACCTACCAGGTGGAGCTCCCCGAGGGGGCCAACGTCCACACGGCCTTGAAACAGCTCAGTCAGCTGGAAGAGGAGGACCCTCAGCTCCATGTGGCCTGGGATGAGCACAGCCGGGAAATTCACCTGCAGCTCATGGGCCAGGTCCAGCTGGAGGTACTGAAACAGCTCATTTTTGACCGCTTTGGCCTGGATGTCACCTTCGGCCAGGGCAGCATCATCTATAAGGAAACGATCTTAGAGCCGGTGGAGGGCGTAGGCCACTTTGAGCCCCTGCGCCACTACGCCGAGGTTCATCTCCTGCTGGAGCCCGCCCCCCGGGGCAGCGGCCTCCATTTTGACACGGCCTGCAGCGAGGATGTGCTGGACCGAAACTGGCAGCGGCTCATTTTGACCCATTTGATGGAGAAGGAGCACCGTGGCGTGCTCACTGGCTCCCCCATCACCGATCTGCGCATTACCCTGCTCACCGGGCGGGCCCACGCCAAGCACACCGAGGGGGGCGACTTCCGCCAGGCCACCTACCGGGCGGTGCGCCAGGGATTAAAAATGGCCCAGAGCGTGCTGCTGGAGCCCTGGTACCAGCTGCGGCTGGAGCTGCCCCAGGAGCAAGTGGGCCGGGCTATGTCCGATGTGCAGCGGATGGGAGGCAGCTTGGAGCTTTCCGAGACCGTGGGGGACCAGTCCGTCCTCACCGGCTCCGCCCCCGTCTCCCAGGCCCGGGACTATGCCCTGGAGGTGGCCGCCTACACCCGAGGCCAAGGGCGGCTCTTCTGCACCCTGGACGGCTACCGCCCCTGCCCCGATCAGCAGGCTGTGGTGGACGCCATCGGTTATGACAGCGACCGGGACGTGGACAACCCCGCCGACTCGGTGTTCTGCGACCACGGGGCAGGCTTTGTGGTGAAATGGGATCAGGTACGCCAATATATGCATGTGGACAGCGGCCTGGTCTTTGACGCCCCGGAGCCTGAGGAAACAGAGGTCCGGCCCGCCGCTCCCCGGAAGGGCTCGGTGTATTCCGGCTCTCTGGAGGCCGACAAGGAGCTTCAGGCCATCTTTGAGCGCACCTACGGCCCCATCAAGGCCCGGGATCTGCGTCCCCAGCCCAAGCCTAGGAAGCGGGACGAGCTGCCGGAATACCAGGCCATCAAGACTCCGGAACAGTTAGGGCCGGAATACCTGTTGGTAGACGGCTACAACATCATCTTCGCCTGGGACGAGCTGAAAGCCATCGCCCAGGACAATCTGGACGCCGCCCGGCAGCGGCTGATGGACATTTTGGAAAACTACCAGGGGTTCCGCAAGTGCCAGGTCATCCTGGTCTTTGATGCCTACCGGGTGCCCCGGGGGGTGGGCGAGGTGGTCCACTACCACAACATCCACGTGGTATACACCAAGGAAGCGGAGACCGCCGACGCCTACATCGAGAAGGCCACCTATGAGCTCAGCCGGAAAAAGTACCGGGTGCGGGTGGCCACCTCAGACTATGCCGAGCAGCTCATCATCCTGGGCCACGGAGCCCTGCGCCTGTCCGCCACCACCTTCCACGCCGAGGTAGAGCAGGCCACCGGAGAGATCTCCGCCCTGCTTCGGCAGCAGAACAACACCAGTACCCCCTCTCGTCCCATACAGCACGCCATGGAGCGGGCGAAAAGCCGCCGCTCTTGACGGCGCATGTGCTTTTATGGTATCATACCAATAATCGCCTGGCAGAAGCCGGCACCTGTTTTGTCCCCGCATTTTCCTGCAATCAATACCGCGAAGGTATGTTCCGCCCCGAAGGGCGAGGCCGCCTTTGCGGTATTTTTTGTAAAGGAGTTTTGTTCATGCACGCAACTGCAACCTCTTCTCGTCTGCGCATCAAGCGCCTGGTCCTGGCCGCCCTTATGCTGGCTTTGGCCTATGTGCTCCCCTTCTTCACGGGAAACATCCCCCAGATCGGCTCCATGCTGCTGCCCATGCACCTGCCGGTGCTGCTGTGCGGCTTTCTCTGCGGCGGCCCCTGGGGCGCTCTGGTGGGCTTTATTGCTCCCCTGATGCGCTCGGTTCTCACCGGCGGCTTCCCTCCCATGTTCCCCACTGCCCTGGCCATGGCCTTTGAGCTGGCCGCCTATGGTCTCCTTGCCGGTCTGCTCTACCGCCGTCTGCCCCACTCCTGGGTGGGCACTTACACCTCTCTGGTGGCGGCTATGATCGGCGGCCGGATCGTATGGGGCATTGTAGAGGTCATTCTGCTCACCTCCACCGGCAGCGCCTTCACCGTTGCCGCTTTTGTGGCAGGCGCCTTTACCAACGCCATCCCCGGCATTATTCTGCAGCTTGTAGCTCTGCCCGCCATTGTCCGCGCTCTGGACAAAGCCAATCTTATCCCTCAGGAGTGATTCCATGAACCCACTGGCCCCTCTGCTGGAACAGCACGCCAAAAACCACCCGGAGCTGGAGCTCCAGGACGCCATCAAATTTCTCTATCAGAGCTGCATGGGCCCCGGCCATCTGGTCCTGGACCCAAAGGCCGTTCTGGAACGGCTGGACGCGGAGTGGGCCAACGTGGAAGGGGACGCTGATGCGCCCCTCACAGAACCGCTGGGAAACGGCCTTTGCCGCCTGTCTCTGGCGGCCTGCAAGGGGCAGGGACTGGAACCCGCCACCCTGGCCGCCCTCTTTCTTCACACCGCTCAGACAGTCACGCCGGACCGTCAAGGGCTGGAGGAGGGCCTGAAGCTGCTCTACAACCTGCCCTTCCCCCGGGAAGACGTGGACCAGGCGCTGGAGGACTACCGCAAGGCCGGGATGCCGGCGGTACACCACAGCGACCGCTACCGCCGGGCCTATGCCCCCGCTTACCGGGTGGTGGAGCAGGACCTGGCCCGGCTGCTGCCGCTGCTCTCCGCCATCGACCGCCACCGCCGCACCCATCCCCAGACTCTGGTGGCGCTGGATGGCCCCTGCGCCACGGGGAAGACCACCCTGGGCGGCTTTCTCTCCCGCCTCTACCAATGCCCCCTGTTCCATATGGACGATTTCTATCTGCCCCCAGAGCGCAAAACTGCGCAGCGGCTGGCTGAGCCGGGAGGCAACGTGGATGCGGAGCGCTTTTTTACCGAAGTGCTCTCCCCCCTCTCCCGGGGCAAGACCGTCCGCTATCGCCCCTACCGCTGTCAATCGGGCACCTTAGGACCAGAGCTCGTCGTCCCGCCCACTCCTCTGGCGGTGGTGGAGGGAGTCTATTCCCTGCGGCCTGATCTGGAGTCCTACTACCATGTGAAGTGCTTCCTGGAGGTCCCCTGGTCCACCCGCCGCGCCCGTTTGCTGAACCGAAACGGGGCCGATGGGCTGGAGCGATTTGAAAAGCTGTGGATTCCTTTGGAAGACGCTTATTTCCATACATTTCCCATTCGCGAGTGCTGTGACGTGGTTCTGCAAGGTTAAAAAACGGAAGACGGATTGTTAAGTTTTAAGCTTAACAGTCCGTCTTTTCTTTGATTTTTATTGTCGATTTTTGTATATAGAAATAAAATATCGTCTATTTCTATGTAAAGTTTTTTCCTTGTCGCGCAGCACTTTTTATCTGCTCAGCGCTTCTCCACAAATGCGGTGATCTCCTCCTGGGCCTGGGCCAGTTGGGCTCGGATAGGCAGGTGCTGGGGACACAGCCGCTCACACCGGCCGCAGCGATAGCACTGATCGGGCCGCGCCTCAGCGGGCATCTCCCTCCAGCTGTACCGGGTCACGGGGTAATTCTGGTACATCTCCATGCGGTTCCAGATCCGGAAGCTCTTGGGGATGTCCACCCCTGCCGGGCAGGGCATACAGTACCGGCAGCCGGTACATCCGTTTTTCACCCGCTGTGCCAATCGGTGGGCGGTCTCATCCACCGCTGCCCGTTCCTGATCCGAGAGGGGTCGGAAGCTACTGAAGGTACTCAGGTTGTCCTCCAGCTGTTCCATGCTGCTCATGCCGCTGAGCACCACCTTGACCCCAGGCAGGCTGCCCACCCAGCGCATAGCCCAGGAAGAGGGCGTAGCGTTGGGGTCCAGGGCCCGCAGGGGCTCCAACACTTCCTCAGGAGGCTGAGCCAGCAGGCCGCCCTTCACCGGCTCCATAATGACCAGAGGGACCCCCAGCTCCAGGGCCAGGTCATGGCCCCGCAGGCCGGCCTGGATATCCCGGTCCATGTAGTTGAGCTGGATTTGGCAGAAGTCCCAGTTCCGGGCCCGGAGAATCTCCTCGAAGGCTTCATACTCATCGTGGAAGGAGAAGCCAAACCAGCGGAATTTTCCCCCCCGGTGGCACTGCTCCAAAAAGTCCACTACTCCCAGCTCCAGCATCTTTTTCCAGCTGCGGCCGCTGAGGCTGTGGAGGAGATAAAAGTCGAAGTGGTCCATCTGGAGCCGCTCCATCTGCTTGGCAAAGATGTCCTTGGCCTGCTCCAGGCTTTCAATGATCGCACAGGGCATCTTGGTTGCCAGATAATAGCTCTCTCGGGGATACTGGGAGAGGATGCGGCCCAAAACGGGTTCACTCTCCCCATCGTGGTAGAACCAGGCGGTGTCGTAGTAGGTGACCCCGGCCTCCATGGCCCGGTGAATCAGCTGAGCCACCTTCTCCTCATCCACCGTTCGGTCCTTCTTTCGGGGAAAGCGCATACAGCCGTAGCCCAGCAGGGAGGGCCGCAGCTCCATCCCCGGCTTTTCCATGCGGTAGTCCATCAAGCGTCCTCCTCTTCCAAATAGCGGGCGGCCTCTTCCACCGCCAGCTTCACATAGCCTGCCAGTCCCATCTCCTGGGTGCCGGCCACCCACACACCGCAGCTGTTCATGGGCACCAAAAACTTCTTGGCCCGGCAGCTTCCCACTGCCTGGGCCATGACAGGCGTGACCTCACCCAAAATGGCATCGGAAACCACGATTCCCATGGGGCCCAGCACCGCGTCCGCGTCCTGCACACCCCGCACCACCGGGTTCTCTCCGGTAGCCGCCTGATCTGCTCCCGCCTTCTGCATGGTGGAGGTGGCCACTCCGTTGGTGCCGATGACCAGAATATGGGCCTGAGGCATCCGGGCCCGGGTCTCCTCCACCAGCAACTTTCCAAGACGGCCTCCCTGACCGTCAATGATCACGATTTTCTTCATACTCTCTCCTTGCGTATTCTCTCTCAGCGGCCCAGGAAGGACTCCAGCTCCTCCATCCGCTCCACGCCGTGCTGATAGCCCTCGCCCCACAACAGGCGCAGCTTCTCCACATTGTGCTCGATGCGGCCCACTCCGTGGAGGGAGTCGGGGGCAAAGATCAGCACCTTGCCCTGACGCTCCAGCTCAAAAAGCTCCTCTTTATCCGCATTGTACTTCTCCGCCCGCTCCCGCATCGTCTGGCAGAAGTTGGGGTACTGGCGGTATTTCCGCTCGATCAGGGGCTGGAGCTTCTCCGCCTTGCGCACAAAGTTCCGGGGCTTGGTCAGGATCACGATGGCCCGGTCACATCCCTGATCAAAGGCTCGGCGGAAGGGAATGGCATCCGACGCTCCGCCGTCCAGATAAGGTTTCCCATCCAGATGATAAATGGGGAACATCAGGGGCAGAGCACAGGTGGCCTGAAGAAGCAGGAACTTCTCATCCCGCCGGGGCACTTCCATATATTCCGCCTTGCCGGTGTCCAGATTGGTCACCACCGCCTCCACATTTCCGGGAAACGCGGCGAAGGTATCGTAGTCAAAGGGGACCAGCTCATTGGGGATGGTCTCGTAAGAGAACTCCAGGCCGAAGTAACTGCGGTTATGCTTATCCACCAGATTTTTCAGTCCCATATATCGCCGGTCATTCACAAACCGGGTCAGGATCTCCAGGTTGCGCTGAGGCTGCTTGGAGACATAGCTCACACCGTAGGCGATCCCCGCCGACACACCGATCACATAGTCCACCATCAGGTCCTTGGAGAGCATAGCATCCATCACACCGGTGGAATAAATGGTGCGCAGAGCGCCCCCCTCCAGTACCAAACCAGTTTTCATGGTCTTAACTCCTTTCCGGAACAAAACGCCTTGAATCAGCCACGCAGGATGATTCTACGGGTTCTATTATACCCTCTTCCATCCACCTTTGCAAATGGCACATTGACAACCTACCAAACGGGGAGGTATCATGGGAGACAACAAAATCACAGGAGGCGATCCATATGCCCAAGATCTTTCATACCGTAGAGGAGTTAATCGGAGGTACTCCCCTGTTCCACCTGGAGGCCAACGAACAGACCGGCGCTAAACTTCTGGTCAAGCTGGAGTTTCTCAACCCCGGCGGCAGCATCAAGGACCGGGCCGCTCTGTCCATGATCCAGGATGCGGAGGCCCAGGGCCGGCTGGCTCCCGGCGGCACCATCATTGAGCCCACCTCGGGCAACACCGGCATCGGCCTGGCCTGTGTAGCTGCCAGCCGGGGCTACCGGCTGATCCTCACCATGCCCGACACCATGAGCGCCGAGCGCCGGGCCATGCTGGCCGCCTACGGGGCCCAGCTGGTGCTCACGCCCGGCGCCCAGGGAATGCAGGGGGCTGTGGACAAGGCTGAGTCTCTGGCAAAAGAGATCCCCGGCAGCATCATCGCCGGCCAGTTTGAAAACTCTGCCAACCCCGCCGCCCACTACCGTACCACCGGCCCGGAGATCTGGGCGGATACCCAGGGCCAGGTGGACGCTCTGGTGGCCTGCGTGGGCACCGGCGGCACCGTTACCGGTACCGGTCGCTATCTGAAGGAACAAAACCCTGCGCTCCACGTGGCAGCGGTGGAGCCTGACGCCTCCCCCCTGCTCTCCGGCGGAAAGGCTGGCCCCCACCAGATCCAGGGCATCGGCGCCAACTTTATCCCCGCTGCCCTGGACCGGACCGTACTGGACGAGGTGGTCCGGGTCACCGACCAGCAGGCCTTCCAGACCGGCCGGGAGCTGGCCAAACAGTTTGGCCTGCTGGTAGGCATCTCCTCCGGCGCTGCCGTGTGCGCCGCCCGCCAGCTGTGTGCCCGGGAGGAGTTCCGGGGCAAGACGGTGGTAGCCGTCCTCCCCGACTCGGGAGACCGCTACTTCTCCTCCCCCATGTTTGCCCAGAAGTAATGGATTTCCCTCTGATCTGCCGCAATTTTTCCTGAAATTTATCTAATTTTTTCTTGTTATTTCAGAAAAAATTGTGTATAATTTACATGCAGAGGAGGGTGATTCAGATGGCAACCTTAAAAGATATCGCCGCTGCCACCGGGATTTCGGTATCTACCATCTCCCGGGTACTCAATCAGGATGAGAGTATCAGCGTCACCTCTCAAACCCAGCAGAAGATCCTGGAAGCGGCCCAGGCACTGGGTTATGTTCCGGTGCGCAGCCGGAAAAGCGAGGGGGACCGGACCCTGAAAATGGGCATCGCTCAAATGTTTGAGAGCGAGCAAGTGATGCAGGACCCCTATTATCTGTACATGAAAAACGCCCTGGAGCAGGTTTGCTTCTCCCGGGGTGTGGAAACCACGCCCCTGTTCCGGGACCAGCAGGGCAACTTTGCCATGCAGGGCGAGGGAGGGCTGGACGGCATCTTTGCCATTGGCAGCTTCACCTGGCAGGAAATCCGCAGCTTCCAGAAACTGAGCCGCCACATAGTCTTTGTGGACTCCTCCCCTGATGATGAGCAATTTTTCTCCGCGGTGCCCAACTTCCACCTGGGTGTGCGCCAGGCTCTCAACCATCTGCTGGATGCGGGCCATGTAAAAATCGGCTTCATCGGCAGCCATTTCACCCTGCAGGAGACCCACGATCTGAAGCTGGACGCCCGGCTGTACTACTTCCGAAACAGCTTGCAGGACAAGGGGCTCTACCGTCCGGAGTGGGTGCTGGACTGTGAGATGAATTCTCCCTCCGCCTATCAGGCCCTCAGCCGGGCCATCAAGGAGTGGGACCAGGCCCCCACCGCCCTGTTTATCTCCTCCGACGCCATGGTTCAGGGAGTATTGCGGGCGCTGGATGAGGCGGGCTGGGCCATTCCGGAACAGATCAGCCTCATCGCCTTCAACGACACACCTCTGTCTCAAAATGCCACACCGCCTCTCTCCTCCGTGCGGGTGTTACAGCACGAGCTGGCGGTGGCGGCTATGACCGCTATGGATCTGAGCCGCTCCGGCGCACAGTATCCCTTCAAAACAGTGGTTCCCTGCGTGTTTGTGGATCGACGCAGCGTGGCCAAGGCAAAAAAATAGTGCAAAACGATGTGCCCGGGAGTACTCTCCCGGGCACAATTTTTTATTCCAATACACCCTGATCCTCATAGAACTCCCACGCCCCCGGGTGCAGGGGGATGGGCAGATCCCGGCAGACAAATTCTCTGTCTGCCATCTCAGCCAGGGCGGGATGCTCAAGGGTCAGCTTCTCGGTGGCCGCCCAGATTTCCTGGGTGATCTGATAAACCTGACTCTGGGGCATAGAGGCATCCACGCACAGCAGGCACTTGACCCCAAAGGTCTCCACATCCTCTTCCTGCCCTGTATAGGTTCCGGCAGGAATGGTCACGGGATAATACGACCGGTTCTCGGCCAAAATGGCCTCCAGCTCCTCCTGGGTGTATTTCAGCAGCCTGCAGGGCTGGTTTTGTGCCAGCTCCGTCAGTCCGCCCACCGGCGCGCCGGAGAATCCATGGATGGCATCCAGCTCTCCCTGCTCCACCATGCGGGCTCCGTCGCCCAACCCGCAGTTGACCAGCTGGGTCCCACCCTGGTCCAGGCCCAGCACGGTTACCGCCGTCCGGGCAGACAATTCCGAGGTAGATTCCTGGGGGCCAACCCCGATTCGTTTCCCTACCAGGTCATGGACATATTCCGCTCCCACCGACTGGGGTGCCAGCCAGTTGGAGGTACTGACATAGATGGCCGCCACCGCCCGCAGACTCTCCATGGGCTGGGAAAAGACATCCTCCCCATAATAAGCGGCATACGCCACATCACCGGATACCAAGCCCAGGTCGATTTCACCCTCCACCAGTCCCCGCACATTCATGGCAGAACCGGTGGATGCTCCGATGTTTACTTTGATGGAGCTATCTCCGTTGGTAATGGCCTGGGCCAGCGCGCTGCCCACTGTGTACATGGTTCCGCCGCTGTCTGCGGTACCAATGGTCAGCACGGTCAGCCCGAGCCATTTCCGCCCCCGCCGCAGCCTGTGAGCAAAAGGCACAGCGCCGCTCCCATCAGCAGTGTCTTTCTCCACATGCCTTTGTCTGCCATGTTGTCCTCCCGTTTTTTCATCCACTTCCATAGGGCTCTCTCTTCTTTTCCGCATTACTATACCACAGTTCACCCTGTTCTCACAATCGGAAGAACCCACAAAAACCATTCCGCGGCGCTGCAAATGCAGC
>CAJLCG010000001.1 GCA_905205085.1 uncultured Oscillospiraceae bacterium | reverse complement strand
GGCGCGTCAGCGCGCTCCACGGAGACCTGGAAGGGCTTACCGTCGATGGTGATAGTGAAGGTACCAGTGCAGTCGCCCTGGTTGCCCATCTTCAGGTGAGGAGGCTGATAGGAGGCGGCGAAGGCGGGGATGGGACGGCTGGTATAGCCGGGCACCGCGGGAGCGGGAACCTCAGCATAGTACACAGGACCCTGCCAGGCGGGAGTGGGAGCCGCGGCGGGAGCAGGAGCGGCCTTGGGGGCAGCGGGAGCCGCCTTCTTGGGCTCCTCCTTGGCGGGGAAGCCGGCCTCGCGGTCCTTGAAGAAGGCCATGGCCACCTGAGGGAAGGCGATGTAGCTCAGCACATCCTCGTCGCTCTTAGCGGTGGCGCCCAGCTCCTTCTTGGTCTTCTCGAACTCGGGCTCCAGGCTGTCGGCGAAGCGGCCCTTCACCACGGGGGTGTTGCCCAGGATCTTCTTCTGGATCTTGGCATCAATGGGAGCGGGAGTACGGCCGTACTCGCCGCGGCAGTAAGCCTTGATCTCCTTGCCGACCACCTTGTAGCGCTCGCCGGCCAGCACGTTCTGCACGGCCTGAGAGCCGACCATCTGGCTGGTGGGGGTGACCAGAGGAGGATAGCCCATATCCTTGCGGACCTTGGGAGTCTCTTCCAGCACCTGATCCAGCTTGTCGATAGCGTTCATCATCTTCAGCTGGGAGATGAGGTTGGACAGCATGCCGCCGGGGATCTGATAGTTGAGGCACTGGGTATCGGTGGACATAGAGATGGGATCCAGAGTGCCGTCCTTGAGGAAGTCGGCCCGGACACCCTTAAAGAAGTCAGCCATCTTGGTCAGGGCCTGATCGTTCAGGTCGACCTGATAGCCCATCTGACGGATGGAGTAGGCCACGGACTCAGTGGCGGGCTGAGAGGTACCGCCGGAGAAGGGAGAAATAGCAGTATCCAGCACGTCGGCGCCGGCCTCCACAGCCTTGAGCTGGGTCATGTAGGCCAGACCGGTGGTGCAGTGGGTGTGGATGACCAGGGGCAGCTCAGGCACAGCGTCCTTGATGGCGGAAACCAGGTCGTAGGCCTCCTTGGGGCCCATCAGGCCGGCCATGTCCTTGATGCAGATGGACTTGACGCCCATGCTCTTCAGGTCCTTGACCATCTTCACGTAGTTCTCCAGGGTATGCACGGGGCTGGTGGTGTAGGAGATGGTACCGGAAGCGTGAGCGCCCTGCTTAACGGTCTCGTCAATGGCCACTTCCAGGTTGCGCACGTCGTTGAGGGCGTCGAAAATACGGATGATGTCGATGCCGTTCTTTACGGAGTACTCGACAAACTTACGCACCACGTCATCGGGATAGTGCTTATAGCCCAGGATGTTCTGGCCGCGCAGCAGCATCTGCAGCTTGGTGTTGGGCATCTTGGCGCGGATCTTGCGCAGACGCTCCCAGGGATCTTCCCGCAGGTAACGCAGACACACGTCAAAGGTGGCGCCGCCCCAGACCTCGGCGGAGTAGAAGCCAGCCTTGTCCATGGTCTCCAGGATGGGCTCAAACTTGCTGTAGGGAAGCCGAGTGGCGATCAGCGACTGGTTCGCGTCACGCAGCACAGTTTCCGTAAACTGGACCTTTCTCATTCTGAATCAACCTCCATGTTGCTTGTCTCGCAATTTGCAGGTCTGCTTGCAATTCAGGCCTGACAAGTGACGCCGGCTAGGGCGCCGGAAGACTCACTTATTAGTATTTTAGTATATCTCGCTCCGCAACGCAACCCCCTGAGTCCAAATAATTGACAAATTCTCCGGTCTTGCCTCTGATCTTGCAGATCTCGTCTGACCGCTATTGTACTTATGGATAACAGAATATAAAAAGAAGCCGTCGGCAGTTGGGAAGGAAAACCGCCGCGGCTTATTTAGGTTCTTGATTTACTTCTTTGGTACCGTCCATACCTCTCACCGGTCGCTGCACGGCTGAGCCATCTCTCGGCCGTTGAGAGTCTCACCGGCGAAGATCAGATCATCGATATCCCGGTCTTCCCGTACCAGGCTCCAAATGTTATTGGAGTCCCGCTTCACCATCGTCATGCTTCTTCACCTCCTTTATTTTGTTTCTCGGCGGCATAGCACCCCCAAAATGCAGGGGATAGATTTTTTGCCGCCGTGTCCTGCAAGTTTCCCCAACAAAGAAAACACCGCGAAAACCATCCGGCCCGGAGCAACCCATTTGCGCTCCACCGGTTATTTCCGCGGGCAAAAATCTATGAAATTGATCATTTCTCAAAGATCGATTCATCTATTTGGGGACCCTGCTCGGAAACAGCCGCTAGGCGAGCCTTATCTTTTTTCGCCTAACTGTGGTTATTTTAGAGCAGTTATGAAAAAATGTCAAGTGCATCCGCATTAAAATGCAGTTAAGATTTTGCATTCTTGCATTTTTGTTTAATGAAGAAAACAGAAAAAGTCCGCAGGGGGTATCCCCTGCGGACTTTTGATTCCAACACTCAGTCTACTTCGGCAGCCGCGTCATACACCGGCCGGGAACTGCTGGCAGCGCCGGCGGCAGCAGCACCCGCAGCCGCGCGGAAACGGGCCCGGGACTTCTTGATCTCGTCGTAGGCCTCCGCCACTGCCTCCTCGGTGCGGCGCAGGGCGTCTTCGCAGTACTCGTTGGCCGAGCGCTTCAGCTCCCGGCTGCGCTCCTCGGCCTGCTGCATCATCTCGTTGGCCCGCTGCTTGGCCTGGAGGGTGATCACGTCCTCGGACACCATCTGCCGGGCCTTGTCCTCGGCAGTCTTGCGGATGGCCTCCGCCTCCCGCTTGGCCGAAGAGAGCATATCTGCCCGGGTAGCCATAACCTTTTTGGCCTCGGTCAGCTCCACAGGGAACTGAGCCCGGATATCGTCGATCAGATCTAGGGCACGATCCCGCTCAATCATACATTTATCGCTGGACAGGGGCACATTTTTGGCCTCGTCCACCATGTCAAACAACATGTCCAGCAGTTCTTCCACACCGCTCGCCATCTGTCAACCCTTCCTTTCCTGCAATTCCTTCATGCGCTGATTCACATCAGCCACGATTTCCCGGGGAATAAACTCCTCCAGGTTGGCTCCATACCGGGCCATCTCTTTGACCACGGTGGAGCTTAAGTAGGTATATTTCTCGCTGGAGGCCAGGAACATGGTCTCCAGACCAGGGTTCAGCTTGCGGTTGATGACCGCCATCTGTACCTCCTGCTCAAAGTCGGACACGGCCCGCAGGCCCTTGACCACCACATGAGCCTTCCTCCGCTTGGCGTAGGCGGCCAGCAGTCCCTCGGCAAAGTCCACCTCCACGTTGGGAAAGCGGGCGGTGGAGCGCCGCAGCAGTTCTACCCGCTCCTCGGGGGTAAACATGCCGTGCTTGTTGGAGTTGATCATCACGCACACGATGAGCTTGTCAAAGCACAGGGCGGCGCGCTTGATAATATTCAAATGCCCCAGCGTCACCGGGTCAAAGCTGCCGGGGTAAATTGCGATTTTCATCCGTGGAGTTCCCTCCCAGTTTTCCGGTAGACGGTAAGCTTGATCTTGCCGTACCGGTACTCCTTTCCCCGCTCATAGGGGGCGTTCAGCGTGGGCAAAACCTTGTCCAGCGCACTTTCGCACACCATTATACCATGTTCCCGAAGAATGTCAAATGCCGCGATGGCCTCCACCGCCCGCTCCAGCAGGTCGGCGCGGTAGGGCGGGTCCAGGAAAATCACGTCAAACTGTTCCCCACAGGTCTGGAGAAAACCCAGGGAATCTCCCTGCACTACCCGGCTCTGAGCACTGAGCCCCGTGAGTTTCAGGTTGCTGCGGATGAGGGCGGCCGCGTCGCTGCGCTGGTCCACAAAGGTGCAGTGGGCCGCGCCTCGGGACAGAGCCTCAATTCCCAGCTGTCCAGTACCGCCAAAAAGATCCAAAATTTTCCTTCCCGGAATCTCAAACTGCACAATATTAAAGAGGGCTTCTTTTACCCGGTCGGTGGTGGGACGGGTCTCCATCCCCTCCAGCTCGCCCAGGCGGCGGCCCCGGGCTGTTCCTGAGATCACTCGCATGGCTCTTTCTCCTCCCGAAAATACTGATACACCGCCTGGGCGGTATTCTTGGGCACCACCTTTTCCAGCTCCTCCAACGGGGCTTGGCGGATGGCCTTGACGCTCTTGAATGCTTTCAGCAGCTGAGTGCGTCGTTTCTCCCCCACTCCGGGGATCTTGTCCAGCGCCGAGCCCTGGACCCGGCTCTTCCGCTGCTGGCGGTTAAACTCAATGGCAAAGCGGTGGGTCTCCTCCTGAATCTGGCCGATGAGGGCAAACACCGCCGGGATGGCCTGGATACCGATCTCCCGCCCGTCGGGGGCCACCAGGGCCCGGGTACGGTGGCGGTCGTCTTTCACCATGCCGAAGGCGGGGATGTTTAATCCGAACTCATCCAGCACCCGCCGGGCGATTTTTACATGGTTCTCGCCGCCGTCAATGAGCATCAGATCGGGGAGCGTCCCAAACTTCTCGTCCCCGTCCAGATAGCGCTGAAAGCGCCGCTTGAGCACCTGCTCCATGGAGGCGTAGTCGTCCGGCCCCGTCAGATCCTTGATTTTAAAGCGGCGGTAGTCCCGTTTCAGGGGCCGCCCGTTCTCAAAGACCACCATGGAGGCCACCATGTCGTCCGCGCCGGTGTTGGAGATGTCGTAGGACTCGGTGCGCCGGGGGGCCTGCTCCAGGCCCAGCATCTTCCCCAAGGCCTCCAGCAGTTTATTTTGCCGCTCCTCCCGGGTGGTGGCCCGGGTGACCTCCTCCACCGCATTTTGGTTCGCCAGTTTAATGAGGTCCATTTTCGCTCCCCGCTGGGGGGTGATGAGCTCCACCCGCCGCCCGGCCTGCTCGCTGAGCATTCGGGTCAGGGGCACCTGGTCGTCCAGCTCGCAGGGGAGCAAAATCTGCCGGGGCAGGCGGCTGCGCCCGGCATAATACTGCCGCAGCAGGGCGGAGAGCACCTCCCCCGTCTCCTCCTCCATGGGCAGCTCCATCAGGTCCATGTCCTTGGCGGCCAGCTCCCCGTCCAGGTAGTGGAGCACCACGAAGCAGCTCTTGGCCTCGCCCCGGAAAAATCCGGTCACGTCGGTGTCGGCCAGGGAGCCGGCCACCACCTTCTGCCGCTCTCCCAGCAGCTGGATGGCTTTCAGGCGATCCCGGATCTGGGCCGCCTTTTCAAAGCGCAGCTCTTCGGCGGCCTGCTCCATCTGGGCGGTGAGGTCAGCCTTGACCTCCTTGAACTTACCTTCCAGCAGGCTCACCGCCTGGGCAATGGCCTGGTCGTGGCGCTCCTTGGTCATTTCGGGACGGCAGTAGCCGTCGCACTTACCCATGTGGAAGTTGAGGCAGGGCCGCTCCTTGCCGATGTCCCGGGGGAATTGCCTGCGGCAGGTGGGCAGGCGCAGAGCGGTGCGCAGGGCATCTACAATCTGCTGGGTACTGTGGCGGCTGGCGTAGGGGCCGAAGTACCGGGCTCCATCCTCCGCCACCCGGTTGGCCAGGGAAAAGTGGGGATACTCCTCTTTTGACAAACGAATATAAGGATATCCCTTGTCATCCTTTAAAAGAATGTTGTACCGGGGCTGGTGGCGCTTGATGAGGGAGTTCTCCAGCACCAGGGCCTCGAACTCACTGTCGGCGATGATCACGTCGAAGTGGTCGATCTGAGACACCATAGCCCGGGTCTTTTCCGTGTGGGAGGCGGAGTCCTGGAAATACTGGCTGACCCGGTTTTTCAGTGCCTTGGCCTTGCCCACATAGATAACGGTACTGTGTACATCCTGCATGATGTACACGCCGGGCTTCATCGGCAGGGCATGGGCTTTTTCTTTGAGTTCATCGAAAGTCAATTTCCAGTCCCTCCTCTCTGCCTGAGAAGAAAAAAGGCACCGCCGCAGCGGTGCCTTTTCCGTTGAAATACTTGATTACTCGGAGAAATCAGAGGAAATCATCTTAAACAGGGCCTCTACCGCTTCCTTCTCGTCGGGGCCATCTGCGATCAGCTTGATCGGAGTGCCCTTCACGATACCAAGGGACAGAACGCCCAACAGGCTCTTGGCATTCACCTTCCGCTCGTCCTTCTCAACCCAAATGGCGCTCTTGAACTCGTTGGCCTTCTGGATGAAGAAAGTAGCAGGTCTGGCGTGCAGCCCAACCTGATTGTTTACGACCGCTTCCTGACTATACATACAACCGTACCTCCGCACTCGTCATATTGTGTCCTTAGCATAGCAGATTTATGCCGTTCCCGTCAATGACATTTTTCACAAATCTACGCAAAACTGTCCCAAAAAATTCCGGGTAAACGTCTCTTTCGTCCGAATGACGATTTTATATTTTTGTTTAAAAAATTTTTTGTATATTTTGACCGCAAGTCAGAATCTAGTATTTTACCTTACCAATTATTTCAGCGTCACCACAGTAACTCCATCTTCTCCCTCGCCATAGCGGCCGGGGCGGAAGGCCTTTACATAGCGGCTGCGCTTGAGATAGCTGCGCACCGCATTGCGTACCGCGCCGGTACCCTTGCCGTGGATGATGGTCACCGTCTCCAGCTTCCCCATCATGGCGGTGTCCAGGAACCGCTCCACCGCCATCACCGCCTCGTCGGTCATCATGCCCCGCAGGTCGATCTCGCTGGGGACCGCGGCGGTGCGGATGGTGCGCTCGGCACGCTGAATAATCTTCCGGGCGGTCTTCTGGGCCTCGGTCTCCCCTTCCACAACCCGGACTTCACTCTGCTTGGCAGAGATTTTCAAGATACCTGCCTGGAGCTGGAGGGTTCCGTCTTTGTTTACCGACAGCACCGTGGCCTTGGTGCCCATCTTCACTAGCTCCACTGTGTCGCCCGCCACGGCATCCCGGGTGGGCGGGGGCGCCTCGGGCTCCTGGGCGGAGCCACCGATGTTCCGCTCCGCCTCGTTCAGGAGGCGGCGGGCCTCGGCCCGGCTGTCATTGACTTTCTGCCAGTCCAGCTTATCCTGCCGCTTTTTGATCTCTTTAAGCTCATTGAGAGCCAGGTCGCTGGCGGCCCGGGCCTCCTCGATGATGGCACGTGCCTCGGCCTGGGCCTTCTCCACCACCTTGGCCCGTTCAGCCTCCAGCTTCTCCCGGTACTCCCGGGCCTTGCTGGCCGACTGCTCCATCTCCAGCTTGAGGCGCTTGGCCTCAGCTCGTTCGGCTTCCATCTCCTGGCGCTGCTGGTCCAGACGGGTGAGCACATCCTCAAAGCGGACATTCTCCGCATCCAGCCGGGCGGCGGCCTTTTCGATGATATACTCGGGCAGGCCCAGACGACGGGAGATGGCAAAGGCGTTGGATTTTCCAGGAATGCCCAGAATCAGGCGGTATGTGGGGGCCAGGGTCTCCACGTTAAACTCACAGGAGGCGTTCTCCACCCCGGGGGTGGTCATGGCGTACACCTTCAGCTCGGCGTAGTGGGTGGTGGCGGCCACAGCGGCCCCCAGTCCCCGGGCGCTGTCGATGATGGCGGCGGCCAAGGCCGCGCCCTCTACCGGGTCGGTACCCGCACCCAGCTCGTCCAGCAGGATGAGGGTGCGGTCGTCCGCCTCCTCCAGGATGCCCACGATGTTGGTCATGTGGGAGGAGAAGGTGGACAGGGACTGAGCGATAGACTGCTCATCGCCAATGTCGGAGAGCACCCGGTCAAACACCCGCACGGTAGAGTCAGCCCCGGCGGGGATATGCAGGCCGCACTGGGCCATGAGGGTAATGAGGCCGATGGTTTTCAGGGTGACCGTCTTGCCGCCGGTGTTGGGGCCGGTGATCATCAGGGTGTCAAAGGTGTCCCCCAGCTCCAGGTCGTTGGCCACCGCCTTTTTCTTGTCCAGCAGCGGGTGTCTGGCCTTACGCAAGCGTAAATACTTGTCAGACAGTTTGGGCTGGGAGCCCTCCATTTTCAACGACAGCTGGCCCCGGGCAAAAATACTGTCCAGCCACACCAGCAGCTGGTAGTCCTCCAGAATATCCTCCTTGTGGGCGGCGCACTGGGCGGACAGCTCAGCCAGAATGCGCTCGATCTCCTTTTTCTCCTTGGCCAGCAGCTCCCGCAGCTCGTTGTTGGCCTTCACCACGCCCATGGGCTCAATAAAGAAGGTGGAGCCGGAGGCCGACACATCGTGGACCAGACCGGGGATGGCGTTCTTATGCTCCGACTTTACCGGCACCACATACCGGTCAGAGCGGATGGTGATAATAGATTCCTGGAGGTACTTGGACTGGTTGGAGGAGATAAGCTTTTGCAGGATGTCCCGCACTTTGGCCTCGGTGGCACGCATGTGGCGGCGGATGGAGGCCAGCTCGCTGCTGGCCGAGTCGGCCAGTTCGTCCTCCCCCACAATGGAGTTGGTGATGGTGTCCTCCAAAAAGCGGTTGGGAGTGAGGGCGTGGAAAAGGTGGGAGATGGGGGTCTTTTCCTCGCTGTCCCCGTACTCCTTGGCGGTGCGGGCGCAGCGGAGTACCGCCGCCACCTCCAACAGCTCCCGGGTATTGAGGCTGCCTCCCATATCCGCCCGCTGGAGAATCGCTCCCACCGGCTGACCCCGGACAGGCCGGGGTTGCCCCGAAGCACCAGCATCTTCACTGCCGCCGAGGTCTCCTCCTGGGCCCGCTGTACGTCGTCCAGGTCGGTCATGGGCCGCAGCTGGAGGGCCTTCTCCTTGCCCTCTTGGGTGGCGGCACAGGCAGAGAGCTGCTCCAGCACCCGGGGCAGCTCCAGAGTTATCATAGATTTTTCAAACAGGTCGGTCATTGGTTTCCTCCCGGTTCAGCATTCATTCAAAGGATGCCTTATTTTCTCATATTTCATGCCGTTTGACAAGTGGGCGCAAGGAAAGCCCGGGAAAGCCGCCTTTCCCGGGCCCGTTTTAGAAGTTATGTTGTTTACCACAGCCCCGGCTGGGCACCGGTCAGGTCGGGGGTGCCCAACATGGTCTCCCAGTCACTCATGCGCAAAAAGGTTCCGTTCCATGCACTGCACCAATAGCTCATTTTGTGCCACTTCCCTGCGGTATCCTTGGCCAGCAGGGCCATGTCTCCGTCCTGTTCCACCCGCATCCAGCGCTCCGCCGGCGTCCAGTTTTCCGAAAGCTCTACCTCAATATCCGCCTGCTGCCACTTCCAAACCACATCCTCAGGCAGGAACGGAATGTTTCTGGGGCCTCCCACAAAGAACAGGAACACCAGCACAAAGGCGCACCACTTGCCCAACTTAACCCACCACTGGGGTTTATGCCAGGCTATCACCGCCTTTACCCGAGCCACCGCGCCGCACTCGCCAAAGGCCAGGGGTTCGCCCCACAGCATCTTTCCTGAGGCCAGCTCCACCAGGGTCTGGGCGTACTGTTTCCTCTGCTCTCCCCCTTCCAGGTCTCGCAGAGTTTTTTCATCACAGGCCAGTTCCATATCCCGGCAGAAGTAGTAGTATGCCGCCCATAAAATGGGATTCCACCACCACAGCACCAGCACCAGATTGGCCCAGGACTTCATCCAGCTGTGGAGCATCCGCAGATGGTTCCACTCATGGCGCAGCACCAGTTCCCGCCGCTGGGGCGACAGCTCCACCTGGAGGTAGATCATATCGTACCGTTTTCCATCCATCTTTTCCCCGCCCTGGTACACAAAGCTGGTGGGCAATCCCCGGCACAGCCGCACCGCGATGTCCCGGTCCCCCTGGAGCCATTCCAGGCCAGGGTCCTTCAAGTCCAGCAGCTCCCCCTGCCGCCCCAGCGCCTTCAGCTGCCGGCTTCTGCGCCACATCCAAATGCCCAGTGCCGCAATGCCCGCCAGCCATACCACGCCCAGGACCAGGAGCATCCCGTCGGTCAGCTCCACCCACACTGCCTTGCCTCCCGGCAGAGCCATGACGTACTCCCCCGTCCCCCGGTAGTCCACCGGGAGATAGGCTGGTAAGTCATATATGGTTCTGCCGGTAGTACGTGGGGTGATGAGATCCCGGAAGGTAACAGGTAAAATATGTACCCATCCCAGCAGGCCGAACATATTGATCATCCCGGTACCATACCATCCCAGCATACCCAGCCACGTCCGCTGCTGGGCGGTCAGAAGCCGGAGCAGCACCGGACGCAGCAGCAGCATGGTTCCCAGCATCAGCCCAGCGGTAATGCCCATATTCCAAAGCATCAAAGCCAAGTCTGCCAGTGGGTACATGTTCTCATCCCTCCCAGGTATCGCGCCGTTTTTCTTCACCACAGTCCCTGCTGAAAGTTGGTGAGGTCGGGGTTCTCGTCCAGGGTCTCCCATGGGTCGCTGGCTTTAAAATTTTTGTCCCGCTCATCCCACAGATAGCTGCTTTTATGCCAGTTCCCCTGAGTGTCCTTGGCCAACAGAATCACCGAACCGCCCCCGTCTGCCCCCAACCAGCGCTCCTCAGGCGTCCAGTCGCTGGGCACCGTGACCTCCACAGTCTCCTGCTGCCAGTACCGAACCAGCTCCTGGGACAGGTAGGGGATGTCCCGGGGGCCTCCCACAAAGAACAAAAACACCAGCACACAGGCGCACCACTTGCCCGCCTTTTCCCACCCGGTGGGCTTATGCCAGGCCACCGCCGCCTTCACCCGGGGCACCGCATCGCACTCCCCAAAGGCCAGGGGTACATCCCACAGCATCTTTCCCGCTGCCAGCTCCACCAGGGTTTGGGCGTACTGTTTGCGCTCCTCCGGCCCTGCCAGATCACGAAGAGTCCTCTCGTCGCAGGCCAGCTCCAGCTCCCGGCAAAAGTAGTAGTAAGCCGCCCACAAGATGGGGTTCCACCAGTATAAAATCAGCGCTGCATTGGCCCACCCCTTCATCCAGCCGTGGTGCAGGCGGATGTGGTTCCACTCGTGGCGCAACACCAGCTCCCGCCGCTGGGGCGGCAGCTCCTCCTGGAGGTAGATCATATTGTGCTTTTTCCCGTCGATTCGTTCTCCGTTCTGGTACACAAAGCTGGTGGGCAGGCCCCGGCACAGCCGTACTCCCACCGGCTCGTCATCCGGCTGCCGGGACAGGCTGCGCAGCAGCAGGGGGTCATCGTCTGCCAACAGCTGTCCCTGCCGCCCCAAGGTTTTCAGCCTCCGGGTCCTCCGCCACAGCACAAATCCCAGTGCGGCGGCTCCGGCCAGCCAGACCAATACCAGCGTCAGCATCATCTCGTCCGTCAGCTCCACCCAAAAGGCCTTGCCTCCCGGCATGGTCAGGGCATACTCCCCTGCTCCATCATAGCTCACCGGCAGATAGGCCGGGGTACTGCTGCCCATCTCTGTCCGAGGAGTAATCAGGTCCTGGAATGTAACAGGAAAAACATGCAGCCAGTTCATCAGAGAATACAGAAACCCCAGCGAGGCTCCATACCACCCCATCACACCAAACCAAGCCCGCTGCTGGGCCGTCAGAACCTTTACCAGTACAGGCCGCAGCACCAGCATACAGCCCAGAATCAGGCCTGCCGCAAGCCCCATATTCCACACATTCAAAGCCACATTGACGAAAAACCATTCCATGGTCTCACTCCTCCCAGATGTCCAGGCGGGCCGTATGCTTCTTTACCACAGCCCCTGCTGAAAGCCGGTGAGGTCGGGGGGCTCGGACAGAGTATACCAGCTGTCGCTGCCATGAAAACTTCGGTCCCGGGTCCGATAGACATACATCTGCTCATGCCAGATCCCCTGAGTGTCCTTAGCCAGCAGGGTTACAAAGCCATTCTGATCTACGCTCATCCAACGCTCCGCCGGTGTCCAGCCGCCGGGCAGCTCTACTTCCACTGCCTCCTGCTGCCAGTACTGGACCAGCTCCTGGGGCAGGTAGGGGATGTTCTGGGGTCCGCCTACAAAGAATAGGAACACCAGGGCAAAGGCGCACCACTTGCCGTTTTTGACCCACTCCTTGGGCTTGTGCCAGGCCACCGCCGCCTTCACCCGGGGAATGGCATCACACTCCCCGAAGGCCAGGGGAACGTCCCACAGCATCTTCCCTGCCGCCAGCTCCACCAGGGTCTGGGCGTACTGCTTGCGCTCCTCCGACCCGGTCAGGTCGTCCAGGGTCTTTTCGTCACAGGCCATTTCCAGGTCCCGGCAGAAGAAGTAGTAGGCCACCCACAAAATAGGGTTCCACCAGGACAGGATCAGCAGCGCACTGGCCCAGCACTTCATCCAACTGTGGTGCAGGCGGATGTGGTTCCACTCATGGCGCAGCACCAGCACTCGCCGCTGGGGGGACAATTCCTCCTGGAGGTAGATCATGTTGTACCGCTTCCCGTTGATCTTTTCCCCATCCTGGTACACAAAGCTGGTGGGCAGCCCCCGGCACAGCCGCACCCCCACCGGCTTATCCTCCGGCTGCCGGGACAGGCTGCGGAACAGCAGCAGGTCGTCGTCGGCCAGCAACAGTCCCTGCCGTCCCAGGGCTTTCATCTGGTTGCTTCTGCGCGTCAGCCACAGTGTCAGGGCCACCACCACACCGATCCAGAGCAGGGCCAGGGCGATCACGATACCGTCGCTGAACTCCACCCACACCGCCTTGCCCCCCGGCAGGGCCACGGCGTACTCCCCCGGTCCCCAGTAGTCTCCGGGCAAATAGGCTGGGGTGTCATAGCTGCTGATCCCGGTGCGCGGCGTAATCAAATCCCGAAACGTGACCGGAAGAATATGGATCCACCCCAGCAAGCTGAACATGGGCGGAAACCCGGTCCCGTACCACCCCAGCATCCCTAGCCAAGCCCGTTGCTGGGCCGTCAGGAGCTTGCACAGTGCCGGACGAAGGATCAGCATGACGCCAAGAATCAGCCCGGCGGCGATCCCCATATTCCAGAACATCAAACTGATGCGCGCCAGTGTATTCATGGTCTCACTCCCCCCCGGGCAGTTCCCAGTCCTTTGTCTACCACAGCCCCTGCTGAAAGCCGGTGAGATCGGGGTTCTCGTCCAGAGTCTCCCATGGGCCGCCGCCCTTAAACTCCTTGTCCCGCCCATCCCACAAATAATCGTTCTGGTACCAGATCCCCTGAGTATCTTTCGCCAGCAGGGTCACCCGGCCGTCCCCTTCCGCCCCCAGCCAGCGCTCCGCAGGCGTCCAGCCGCCGGGCAGCTCTACTTCCACCGCCGCCTGCTGCCAGTATCGGACCACTTCCTGGGGCAGATAGGGGATGTTTCGCGGTCCGCCCACAAAGAACAGGAACACCAGGGCAAAGGCGCACCACTTGGCCATCCACACCCACTCCTTGGGCTTATGCCAGGCCACCGCCGCCTTCACCCGGGGCACCGCGTCGCACTCTCCGAAGGCCAGAGGTACGTCCCACAAAATTTTCCCTGCCGCCAGCTCCACCAGAGTCTGGGCGTACTGTTTCCGCTGCTCTGGTCCAGGCAGGTCATCCAGCGTCTTTTCGTCACAGGCCATTTCCAGGTCCCGGCAGAAGAAGTAGTAGGCCACCCACAAAATGGGGTTCCACCAGAACATCACCAGCAGGGCGCTGGCCCAGCACTTCATCCAACCGTGGTGCAGACGGATGTGGTTCCACTCGTGGCGCAGCACCAGCTCCCGCCGCTGGGGGGACAGCTCCTCCTGGAGATAGATCATATTGTATCGAACCCCGTCTATCTTTTCCCCGTTCTGGTACACAAAGCTGGTGGGCAGGCCCCGGCACAGCCGCACCGCCACCGGCTTGTCGTCCGGCCGCCGGGACAGGCCGCGAAACAGCAGGGGGTCATCGTCGGCCAGCAGCTGCCCTTGCCGCCCCAGGGCTTTCAGTTGGTTGGTGCGGCGCGTCAGCCACAGCACCAGAGCCACCGCCACACCAACCCAGAGCAGGAGCAGGGCAAGCACCATACCATTGCTGAACTCCACCCACACCGCCTTGCCTCCGGGCAGGGCTACAGTGTACTCCCCCGCGCCTTGGTAGTTTTCGGGTAGATAGGCCGGGACGTCATAGGTACTGATGCCGGTACGGGGCGTGATCAGATCCCGAAAGGTGACCGGGAGAATATGGAGCCGCCCCAGCAAGCCGAAAATGGGCGGAAACCCGGTCCCGTACCACCCAAGCATACCCAGCCAGGCCCGCTGCTGGGCCGTCAGGAGCTTGCACAGTGCCGGACGAAGGATCAGCATGACGCCAAGCATCAGCCCGGCAGTCAGCCCCGCATTCCAGATATCAAACAGGAAATTCGCAAAAAACCACTGCATGGTTTCACTCCTCCCAGGTGTGCTGGTCGATGAGCTCCTTCAGCTCCTCCGCCTCCTTGGGGGTGAGCCGCCGCCCGCTGAAAAAGGCATTGAAGAGACTCAGCATTCCTCCCGCCTGGGTAAGCAGCTCGCTGCCCTGGTCCTGGAGCACCTCCTCCCGGGTATACCGAGGGGTCACGGTGGCCTCTTGATTCTCCGCCGCCCCCTTGTGGACCAGGCGGCGCAGGACAGTGTAGGTGGTGCTCTTGCTCCAGCTCAGCCGCTCCTTACAGGCGGCCACCAGCTGGGTGGAGTTGATGGGGGCCAAATCCCACAGCACTTCCATCAGCCGCAGCTCGCCATCGGTCAATTTCTCCATGGTATCACCTCCTTACAGATTATGGGTTTATTTTTATAAACCTATCTTCTATTTGAAGTTTATCATGTTAAACCTCAGAAGTCAAGAAAAAGCGCGCTGCAAGCTTGCAGCGCGCTTGGTTTACACGGTCTGGGCTGTTTCGCGCCCCAATTTCCGGTAGACGGTAAAGTACATGGTGAGAATACAGGCCATGCCACCCAGCAGCTGGGAGATGGCCTCGGCGGTGAATACGCCGGTGGTCCCCATCCAGATGGGCAGGATCACGGTTAGGGGGGCGTTGATGATGGCCTTGCGCAGCAGAGAGAAGAACACCGCCTGCTTGGACCGGCCCAGGCTGACGAACACGCCCTGGCCCGCCATCTGGAGCGACATGGGGATGAACAGGCAGAAGTAGATGCGCAGGGCAGGAATGCCCTTTTCAATTACATCGGGCTCGTTGCTGAAAATCCGGAGCAAAAATTCAGGGAACAGCATGGCGATGGCCCAGAAGGCGGCGGCGTACAGCACGGTGCCCGTCACGCTGAACCGGATGGACTGGCGCACCCGGTCAAACTTCTTGGCACCATAGTTAAAGCCGGTCACCGGCTGGGCGCCGTTGGACAAGCCCTGTACCGGCATGGTGCACACCTCCCGCAGGGAGTTAATGATGGTCATGATGCCCACGTACAGGTCGCCGCCATAGGCCTGGAGGGTAGCGTTGCACACCACCTGGACCAGGCTGTTGGTGAGATTCATGAAGAAGCCGGACAGACCTAGGGTGATAATCCGTTTCACCCGGCTGGCTTTCAGCTTCATGCACCCCAGACGCAGCTTTAAAATGGCCTTGGGCCCGGTGAGAAACCGCAGCACCCATACCGCCGAGCACCCCTGGGCGATGACGGTTGCCAAGGCAGCACCCTTTACACCCATATCCAGCAAAAAGATGAAGATGGGGTCCAGCACGATGTTCACCACCGCACCCAGTCCCACCGTCATCATGCCCACCCGGCCAAAGCCCTGGGAGTTGATAAACGGATTCATCCCCAGGCCGATCATCACAAACAGGGTGCCCAGCAGGTAGATGGTCATGTAGGCACTGGCATAGGGGTAGGTGGCGTCGCTGGCGCCGAAGAGATAGAGGACAGGTCGTCGCAGGGCCATAAAAAACACGGTCACTGCTGTGCCGAAGATCAGAAGCAGTGTAAAGGCATTCCCCATCACATACTCTGCCTCCTCATTGTCTCCCCTGCCCCGGTGAATAGAGCACAGAGGAGCGCCGCCGGTGCCGCAGAGATTGGCAAAGCCCATAATGATGGAGATGATGGGAATGGTCAGACCCAGTCCGGTGAGGGCCAGATGGCCGGGCAGCCGCCCCAAATACATCCGATCCACCACGCTGTACAGCACATTGATGAGCTGGGCAGCCGTCATGGGCAGCGCCAGCGACATAATGTTTTTTGAAATCTTGCCTTGGGAAAAGTCGTGGGTCTGCACCATCCCCTGTGGCCTCCTTCCAGTCACATCTTTTTACACGATTTTTACATTTTACACCTGATTCCCCCCTCCCGCAAGGGTGAAATAAAAAATGCCGGAGGCCACAAGGGTCTCCGGCACAAAAAAGAGTTTGGATTTAACTGTTGAGCAGCTCCAGGGTACAGGTCTTGGCGATGCTCTTGCGGATGGCGGCGCGCAGGGGCAGCACCGCGGTGGGGGTGACGCTCAGCTCGTCAATGCCCATGGCCAGGAAGGTGGGCAGCAGGCTCAGGTCGGCCCCCAGCTCCCCGCAGATGCCGATCCAGATGCCCGCCGCATGGGCGGCATCTGCCGTCATCTTCAGGGCCCGGAGCAGGGCGGGATGGTGGGGATCAAAGAACTTGCCCAGATCGTTACACTGCCGGTCACAGGCCAGGGTATACTGGGTGAGATCGTTAGTGCCCACGGAGAAGAAGTCCACCAGCTGGGCCAGCTCGTCGGCAATGAACACCGCGGCGGGAGTCTCGATCATGATGCCGATCTCGGTGTCCGGATTGAAGGGGATACCCTCGGCGGTGAGCTCGTCCATCACCCGCTGACAGGCCCGGCGGCACTCCTTTACCTCCCACACGCTGGCAATCATGGGGAACATAATGGCGATCTTCCCGTAGGCGCTGGCCCGGTAGAGGGCCCGCAGCTGGGTACGGAACACCTCAGGCCGGTTGAGGCAGATGCGGATGGCCCGCAGGCCCATGGCCGGGTTCTCCTCCTTGTGGAGGTGGAAATAGTCCACCTGCTTGTCCGCCCCGATATCCAGGGTGCGGATGATGACCCGCTTGCCGTTCATGGCGGCGGCTACCTCTTTGTAGGCCCGGAACTGCTCCTCCTCGGTGGGGTAGTCCTGGCTGGCCAGATAAAGGAACTCGGAGCGGAACAGGCCGATGCCCTGGCCGTCGTTGGCCAGCACAGAGGCCACATCCTCGGGAGAACCGATGTTGCAGTACACATGCACCCGCTTGCCGTCCAGGGTCACGTCCTCCTGGCCCACCATGCTGCGCATCAGCTCCCGGTTCTCCTCCTGCTTGGCGTGGCGGGCTTTCAAGGAGACCAGGGTCTCCTCGTCGGGCTCCAGAATCACCTGGCCGGTCTCTCCCACGATATAGGCCTGCTTGCCGTGAAAGTCCTCGTTGAAGTCCTCTCCCAGGCCGCACACGGCGGGGATACCCATGGTGCGGGCCAGGATGGCAGTGTGGCTGTTGCCTGAGCCCTTCTGGGTGGCGATGGCCAGGATCTTGCTCTTATCCAGCTGGATGGTCTCAGAGGGGGCTAGATCGTCGGCGGCCAGAATGACGGGCACATCGGAGTCGATGCCTCCCTCCACTACCCCCATCAGGTTATTCAAAATGCGGCCGGTCACGTCCTTAATGTCGGCAGCACGGGCCTGCATATAGGGGTCATCCATAGAGGCCAGCATGGCGGCAAACTCCTGCCCCGCCTGGTCCACGGCGTACTCCGCGTTAAAGCCCTGGGCCAGCAGCTCATCCATGGCCCCCACATAGTCCTCGTCCTCCAAGAACATGGCGTGGGTCTCAAAGAGCACGGCCGCCTCGTCTCCGGCCTCTTCTCTGGCCTTCTCCGCCATATCGCTCAGCTGTTGGGCGGTGCGCTCCTTGGCCCGCTCCAGCCGGGAGCGCTCCTCCTGCTCGTCGGCGCCGGTGCGCATCTCCACCTGGGCAGCGGCGCGGTGATAAAAATAGATGGTCCCCTGCTCAATGCCCTTGGAGACCCCTTGCCCCTGAATGATCTTCATGTCTCGATCCCTTTCCATATCTTCTCAGAGGCGCCCGCTGTCTTTCTCCGGCAGCGGGCGCCTCTTTCCGTATATTCCTTACAGGTTCTCCTTGAAGAACTGCTCCATGGCAGCGATGGCGGCCTCCTCAGAGGGGCCCTCGGCGGTGACGGTGATCTCGTCCCCGGTCTTGGCGCCCAGGCCCATCAGCTTCATCAGTTGGGTGGCCTTTACGCTCTTGTCCCCCTTAACCACCTGGATAGCGGTGTCAGCAAAGGGCTTGGCGGTCTTGACCAGCAGGCCGGCGGGGCGGGCGTGGATGCCGAGGGGGTCCTGAATCACATAGGTAAACTGCTTCATGGGTAAAACTTCCTTTCTATTTGAAACAATGGTTTAAAACCGCTCAGACCGGCGCACGCCGTTCTCTGCGGCATTTAGCATACACTGGGTTCGGTGGAAAATACCCGCTGTACGTGCATAGCCAGGTATCCCACCTCCGCCTCATCTACCTGCCGTCCCAGGCTGCGCTGCAGCTGGCAGCAGATCTCGTGGGCGATGTCAAAGGCCTTGGGGCAGGACTGGCGCATGATGGTGTTGACATCCATGCTCAGCTTCTCCCCCTTGATGAGGCGGGCAGCCATATATTTGATGTGGCTCATCAGGCGGTTATAAGATAGGGAGGACACATCAATGACCACTCCTGTCTCCTGCTGCACCAGGTCCACACACTCCCGGATGATGGCCGCGGTCTGCATGGCCTGGGAGACCTGCATGGACTCCAGTGAAGAATGGACGTGCAGGGCAATATAGCCCAGTTCGTCGTCGCTGAAGACCACGCCGGTCTGCTGCCGGATGAGCTCGCCGCCCCGGGCGGCTACTTCGTACTCCTGGGGGAACAGAGCCTTGATGTCAGGGGTGAGAGGGTTGCTGAGGGGAGCGTTTTTCGAGATGCGCTGGGCGGCAAAGGCGATGTGGTCGGCCATGGGCACCAGGATGCTGGTGTCCACCTGGCCAAAGGTCTTTCGGGCGTCCAGAATAATGCTGTTGGCGATGCTCAGGTAGATGGGATCGATGCGCTTGACCAGCTCCCGGGGGTTACCCCGGTCGCACTTCTGGGAGAGCTGGTACACGGTGATCTCCCCGGGAAAGTTCACCCGCTCTCCGGGCTTTCTGCCGAAGCCGGCCCCCTTCCCCACCACCAGGTTCTCCTGGCGGTCGTCCAGGTTCTGGGCCAGCACCGCGTTGTGGTTAAGCACTTTGGTAATTCGATACATGCTTCTCACCTCCCCCCATTTCGATTAAGACTCGTAGATGTCCAGGGCCAGCAGGTCCTCCCCCGGCTTCACATGGCCGGTCTTAAGGAGGCGCAGCTGCTGGTTGTCCTCCATGGTGGTAAACAGCACCGGCGAAGAAGTGGAGGAGGCATTCTCCCGGATATAGTCCAGATCGAACTCCAGGAGCTTATCTCCCTTCTTCACCTGGTCGCCCTCCTGCACCAGGGCATGGAAGCCCTGGCCCTTCAGGGCCACGGTATTGATGCCCACATGGATGAGCATCTCCACCCCGTCCTCGATCTCCAGACCGATGGCGTGGTTGGTGTCAAAGACAAAGCTGATGGTGGCGTCACAGGGGGCGGTAACCACGCCCTCACAGGGCACCACGGTAGCACCGTCGCCCATCATCTTCTCCGCAAAGGCTTCATCGGGAGATGCGGTGATGGGAGCGGACTCCCCGTGGAAGGGGCTGCCAATGACGATGGTACGCAGCAGAGCACCGTGCTCCGGCTTGGCCTCCTCCTGGCTCTCGGGTTCGGCCTGGATGACAGCCTGCTCCGCCCCGGCGGCGCCGGAACGCAGATAGTCCTCCAAGTTGGCCTTGATGATATTGACCTGAGGTCCGTAGACCACCTGCACGCCCTGACCCTTCTGGATGATACCGGCGGCGCCGGTGGACTTGAGCAGCTGCTGGTCCACCTTGGACGCATCATGGACGGTGCAGCGCAGGCGGGTGGCACAGCAGTCCACATCGGAGATGTTGGCCGCGCCGCCCAGGCCCTGGGCGATGGCGGCGGACACCTGGTCCTCTCCACCCTGCTCCTTGCGGGCGTTGTAGTCGGCCTTGGTGTACAGCTTGGTCTCCTGGTCGCCCTCCTCCCGGCCGGGGGTCTTGAAGTTGAACTTCTTGATGAGGAAGGTGAACACAAAATAGTAGACCAGGAAGAAGACAATGCCCAGCGGGATAATCAGCAGCCAGCTGGTCTTTTCATTGCCCTGGAGGATACCAAAGAGGGCCAGATCGATGAAACCGCCGGAGAAGGTCAGGCCTACGGTGATGTTCAGAATGTGGCAGAGCATATAGGCCAGGCCCGCAAACACGGAGCTGATGATAAACAGCACCGGGGCCACAAACAGGAAAGAGAACTCCAGAGGCTCGGTGATGCCAGTGAGGATGGAGGTGAGGGCAGCGGACAGGAGCAGGCCGCCCACCTGCTTTTTCCGCTCCGGCTTGGCGCAGCGGTACATGGCCAGGGCCGCTCCGGGGAAACCGAAGATATACAGCACAAACTCACCGGTGAAGCACCAGGTACCGGCCGTGGAGAAGTGGGTGACGGTGGGGTCCGCCAGCTGGGCAAAGAAGATGTTCTGAGCACCGGCCACCATGGTGCCTGCCACCTCCATGGTGCCGCCCACGGCGGTCTGCCAGAAGGGCAGATAGAACACGTGGTGCAGTCCGAAGGGGATGAGCAAACGCTTGATCATACCAAACAGGAAGGTGCCGAAGTAGCCCGAGCTGTACACCAGCATGCCCAGGGCGTTGATGCCCTCCTGGATGGGCTGCCAGACGAAGAACATAAGAATGCCCACCAAGGCAAACACCAAGGTGCTGATGATGGGCACGAACCGGGTGCCGCCGAAGAAAGAGAGCACCTGGGGCAGCTGGATCTTATAAAAGCGGTTGTGCAGGGCGGCCACACCTAAACCTACGATAATGCCGCCGAAGGCGCCCATCTGCAGGGAGGTGATGCCCAGCACCGTGGTGGTGGAGCCCTCCAGCAGGTTGTCCACCCCGCCGGTCAGGCCGATCATGGCGGAGATGCCCGAGTGCATCACCAAAAAGGAGACAGCAGCGGCCAGCGCGGCCACTTCCTTCTCCTGGCGGGCCATACCGATGGCCACGCCGATGGCGAAGATCAGGGGCAGGTTGTCAAAGATTACGCCGCCGCACTTACTGAGCACCGAGAAAATAAAGTACGGGACGGTGCCGGGCCCCATCAGGCCCAGCAGGTTGTAGGTGGCCAGGGTAGTCTCATTGGTAAAGGAACTGCCCAGACCCAGCAGCAGTCCTGCCACCGGCAGGATGGCGATGGGGAGCATAAAAGATCTGCCCACCCGCTGCAGCACGCCAAAAAACTTTTCCTTCATCGTGCAACCTCCTCACACAAATTCTGCCGGCCAGCTGCTCAGATGAAAAAAGCACTAACCGACAACTATTACATTTCTCTATGTAATAGCTAAGGTTAGTGCCTGACAATACAGTAACACACCTATTTAAAATAGATTCTGGCGGGAGTATAGCACAGCCCCTCTTACCTGTCAATGTACCCCTCCACATTTTCGCCCAAATCCACAATTATATACATTCTTTTTTGTGCGCAGTGCTGGTTTCTCTTGGCACTCCCTCCTCCGCTGCGCCCTTTTCTCTCCCGGAAAAAGATTTGCCCCCCTTCCAAAAGGATGGTAAAATATAGACCTCCAAGACAAGCAAAGGGGGAACAGACCGGTGTCAAACGCTGCGTTTACCAAGCTGATGATCGCCCAGGGGCTCAAGCGGCTGCTGAAAACCACATCCTTTGTCAATGTCTCCGTGGGAGACATCGCCCGGGAGTGCCAGATCAGCCGCAACACCTTTTACTATCACTTCAAGGATAAATATGATCTCATCTCCTGGATTTTTTATACCGAGATTACTTCTATTCTCACCGATGACATCTCCCTGGGCCACTGGCGGGACAGCCTGCTGTCTCTGTGCAAATACATGCAGGAAAACCGGGATTTTTACCTCAACGTTCTGGAATTTCAGGGGCAGAACAGCTTTTCTGAGTGCCTGATGGACTTCTACCAGGGCCTGGTCGCCCATCTACTCTTCCACGCCGACAGCCAGCCCGCTCTGTCCCAGGAGCAGATCCGGATGGTCTCCCGCTTCTATGCCCACGGCATCACCGGCGTGCTGCTGGACTGGGCCCATAACGGTATGACTGCCGACCCGGAGCCCGCCGTCACCATGTTGGAAAAACTCCTCTCCAGCGATACCGTACACCAGATCCTCTCCATCCAGCCCCAGTCTCACCCCTCCTCTTTCTAGGACAGATCTTTATTCTTGTCCTATTTTTGCGCATTTGTCTGATTTTGTATCTACTCAAGTTCTAACAAGAACTATAAAATAATCTTAATATACGTTAAGATGTGATTGAATGCGCCGCCAAGCCACGGCAAAGGTAGGAGAAATTGGAATGAAGATCGCCATTATGACAGACAGCAACAGCGGTATCACCGCTCAGGAGGCCCAGCAGCTGGGCGTTACCCTTCTGCCAATGCCCATCCAGATCGATGGACAGATGTACCTGGAAGGGATCGACCTGTTTCCCTCGGAGTTCTACGCCCGCCTGGCCCAGGGGGCCGATGTGTCCACCTCCCAGCCCTCCCCTGCCGATACCCTGGAGCTGTGGGACAAGCTGCTGGAGGAATACGATCAGTTGGTCTACATCCCTATGTCCAGCGGTCTCAGCGGCACCGCCGCCACTGCCGCCAGTCTGGCCTGCGACGATCCCTACGAGGGCCGCGTCTTTGTGGCAGATAATAAGCGCATCTCCGCCCCTCAGCGCCAGTCGGTGCTGGACGCCTTAGCTCTGCGGGAGCGGGGCAAATCCGGCGCGGAAATCAAGCAGCGTTTGGAGGCCGCCTCCCTCCACTCCCAGATCTATATCATGGTGGACACCCTCCACTATTTGAAGAAAGGCGGCCGGATCACTCCTACCGCCGCTCTGCTGGGCAGCGCACTGAATCTCAAGCCCATCCTTCAGCTCCAGGCCGGCAAGCTGGACGCCTATAAGAAGGTGCGTGGCACCAAGGCTGCCAAGACCGAGCTGGTCCACGCGCTGGAGGCCAAGCTCCCCTGTCTGGAGGGAGAGGGCAAGCTTATTGTCCAGACTGCCTACTCTGGCTCTGACGAGCTGGGCGCGGAGTGGAACGAATTTGTCCAGCAGGCCTTCCCCCAGTTCCAGGTCTACTCCACGGTCCTTCCCATGAGTATCGCCTGCCACACCGGTCCGGGCGCGCTGGGCGTGGCCTGTGTGCGGGAGCTTCCCATCGATTGATCCATACAAAAAACCGCGGTTTCGTTGGAAACCGCGGGTTTTTCATGCTGTTTTAATGCCGCTTGGCCGCTTTCAGGCGGGCCAGAGCCCGGGCCAGGGCAGCCTTGGAATTGTAATAATCCCGCATACTCAGCTTCTGGCGCAGGCGCTCCTCCGCCCGCTCCTTGGCGGCCTCGGCACGAGCCCAGTCGATCTCCTCGGGGCGCTCGGCGGAAAAGACCAGTACGATCACCCGATCGGGCATAATCTCTGCCAGGCCCTGACTGACCACCGCCTCATGCCACTCTCCGCCCGCGCGGTAGCGCAGCAAGCCCGGCTCCAGGGCGGTGACCGCCGGCTCATGGCCGGCCAACACCCCAAGGGAGCCGTCAATGGCGGGCACCGTCAGCTCCTGGGCCTGGCCGACAAAAAACTGCCGGTCCGGGGTCACGATCTCCAGGTGGAACTGCTGCTCCTCGGCCATGTTACAACACCCCCATGTCCTGAGCCTTCTTGCGCACCTCGTCCACGCTGCCCACCATGCTGAAGGCGGCCTCGGGCAGGTTATCCAGCTCGCCACCCAGGATGGCCTCGAAGCTGCGCAGGGTGTCTTCCAGCTTCACGAAGCGGCCCTCCATACCGGTAAAGGGCTCGGCCACCGAGAAGGGCTGGGAGAAGAACTGCTGGATCCGGCGGGCACGCTCCACGGCCAACTTATCGTTCTCACTCAGCTCCTCCATGCCCAGGATGGCAATGATGTCCTGCAGCTCCCGGTAGCGCTGGAGCAGCTCCTGCACCGCACGGGCGATCTTGTAGTGCCGCTCGCCCACCACGTCGGGCTCCAGAATACGGGAGGTGGACTCCAGGGGGTCCACCGCCGGATAGATGCCCTGCTCCACGATCTTACGGGAGAGCACCGTGGTGGCGTCCAGGTGGGTGAAGGTGGTCGCCGGAGCAGGGTCGGTCAGGTCGTCGGCGGGGACGTAGACCGCCTGCACCGAGGTGACGGCTCCGTTTTTCGTAGAGGTAATGCGCTCCTGGAGCGCGCCCATCTCGTTGGCCAGGGTAGGCTGGTAGCCCACGGCGGAGGGCATACGGCCCATCAGGGCGGACACCTCGCTGCCTGCCTGGACATAACGGAAGATGTTGTCGATAAACAGCAGCACGTCCTGGTGCTGCTGATCCCGGAAATACTCGGCCATGGTCAGGCCGGTGAGGGCTACCCGCATACGGGCGCCGGGGGACTCGTTCATCTGGCCAAAGACCAGGGCGGTCTTTTCAATGACCCCCGACTCGTTCATCTCCCGCCACAGGTCGCTGCCCTCACGGGTACGCTCGCCCACGCCGGTGAAGATGGAGTAGCCGCCATGCTGGGTGGCAATGTTGTGGATGAGCTCCTGAATAAGCACCGTCTTGCCTACGCCGGCGCCGCCGAACAGGCCGATCTTACCGCCGCGGGCGTAGGGGGCCAGCAGGTCGATGACCTTGATGCCCGTCTCAAAGATGTCCACCACGGGGCTCTGGTCAGCAAAGGGCGGTGCCTGGCGGTGGATGGACCAGCGCTGGTCGGTCTTGACCGCACCCTTGCCGTCAATGGGCTCGCCCAACACGTTGAACATCCGGCCCAGCACCGGCTTGCCCACAGGAACGGCGATGGGACCGCCGGTGGAGATGACCTCCATGCCCCGGCCAATTCCTTCGCTGGGGGCCAGCATGAAGCAGCGGGCGGTTTCATGCCCGATATGCTGGGCCACTTCCATCACCCGCTTCTCCTCCCCCACCATCACATACAGGGCGTCCTGAATGGAGGGCAGGGCATCGGCGGGAAATTCCACGTCAACCACAGGTCCTTGGACCTGAACAATTTTTCCTTTACGCTCCTGCAATTGCGCCACACACCTTTCTCTGTGTCCCTGTGCCCATCAGCGGGCGTTCCTGGCTCCGCCGGCCACCTCGGTGATCTCCTGGGTAATCGCTGCCTGGCGGGCCCGGTGATAGGTCAGGGACAGCTTTTTCAGCATGTCCTTGGCGTTGTCGCTGGCCGATTCCATGGCGGTCATCCGGGCGCTCTGCTCCGAGCAGTAGGACTCCACCAAGGCGCCGAAGATCATGCCCTGGATGTAGTTGGGCACGATGTTGTCCAGCACCGCCTCCTCCGAGGGAATATAGCGGATCTCCTGCCGGTATTCCGGCTCATCCTCCTTGTCCCAGGGGAAATCCTCCCGGACCAGGGGCAGCAGCTTCTGCTCCCGCACCTCCAGGCGCAGGGCGGAGACCATCTCAGTGTAGATGATATACACCTCGTCCAGTTCCCGGCTGAGGAAACGGGCCACCACCTCGTCGGTGATCTCGCCGGCCCGACGCATGGTGGGGTTCTGGGCCACATAGTTAAAGTCTTCTTCAAAGGGAATATCCCGGTTCTGGCAGTAGACCCGGCCTACGATGCCCACCAGAAACAGGGAGAGATTGTTCTGCTCCTCGATTCTCTGCTGGGCCAGCTTCAGCACATTATGGCTGTAGGCCCCGGCCAGGCCCTTGTCGCCGGTGACCACGATATAGCCCACCTTCCGCGCCTGGGGCTCCACGTCGGGGCGCTGGTCGAAGAAATCGTGCTCCAGCTCCGGAGAGTGGTGGAGAATGTGGGCTATGGTTTTAAATATCTTGGTAAAATAGGGGACGGTATTGTCCAGCCGCCCCTTGGCTTTGCGCAGATTGGCCGAGGAGATCAAATACATGGCGTTGGTGATCTTCAGGGTCTGCTCCACGCTCTTGATCCGGGTGCGGATCTCTTTGATTCCGGCCAACGGGCCTCGCCTTCCTTTCTCCCCTTAGCTCTGAGCCTGGGGCAGCTTCTCCTTCTTATAGTCCGCCAGGGCGGCACGGATGGTCTCCACCGCCACGCCGGACAGATTGCCGGTGCGCTGCACCTCCGCGGTCAGCTCCCAGTGCTCCAGCTCCATGCGCTTGGAGAAATCCAGGGCAAACTCCCGTACCTGATCCAAAGGCACCTCGTCCAGCAGCCCGTTGGTGGCAATGTAAAGGAGGATGGCCTGCTGGCTCACCTTCATGGGCTGGTAGAGGGGCTGCTTGAGCAGCTCCAGCAGCTGTTTGCCGTGGTCCAGGGTCTTCTGAGTGGCCTGATCCAGGTCGGAGGAGAACTGGGTAAACACCTCCAGCTCCCGGAACCGGGCCAGATCGATACGCATGGTACCTGCGGTGCGCTTGATGGCCCGGGTCTGGGCTGCACCGCCTACACGGGACACGGACAGTCCCACGTTCACCGCCGGCCGCTGTCCGGAGAAGAACAGGTCGGTCTCCAGGTAGATCTGGCCGTCGGTGATGGAGATGACGTTGGTGGGGATATAGGCGGACACGTCGCCCGCCTGAGTCTCAATGATGGGGATGGCTGTCATGGAGCCGCCTCCGTACTCCTGCGTCAGGCGGCAGGCCCGCTCCAGCAGGCGGGAGTGGAGGTAGAACACGTCGCCGGGGTATGCCTCACGGCCGGGGGAGCGCTTGAGCAGCAGAGACAGGGCCCGGTAGGCCACGGCGTGCTTGCTCAGGTCATCGTAGACGATGAGCACGTCCCGTCCCTGTTCCATAAAATACTCTCCCATAGCCGCACCAGCGTAGGGGGCAATATACTGCAAGGGAGCGGGATCACTGGCGGTGGCCGAGACGATGATGGAGTAGTCCATAGCCCCGTGCTTTTGCAGGGTATCCCGCACATGGGCCACCGAAGAGGCCTTCTGGCCGATGGCCACGTAGATGCAAATCACATCCTGGTCCTTTTGGTTCAGGATGGTGTCCACCGCGATGGCGGTCTTGCCGGTCTGGCGGTCGCCGATGAGCAGCTCACGCTGGCCCCGTCCAATGGGGATCATGGAGTCGATGGCCAGAATACCGGTCTGCAGAGGGACGTTGACCGCCTCTCGGGAGATAACGCCGCTGGCCTCCCGCTCGATGGGGCGGGTATCGGCAGCATGGATGGGACCCAGTCCGTCGATGGGGTTGCCCATAGCGTCCACCACCCGGCCCAGCAGGGCCCGGCCTACGGGGACGTCGGCGGGACGGCCGGTACGGGTGACCCGGCTTCCCTCGCCCAGGCCCTCTTCCCGGCCCAGCAGCACACAGCCCACGGTCTCCCGGGACAGGTCCATGACCATACCCTTGACTCCGGTGTCAAATTCCACCAGCTCGCCATATACTGCCCGGTCCAGGCCCTGCACGGTGGCGATGCCGTCGCCCACCTCCAGCACCCGGCCGGTCTCGCTGGTGTCCTGACCAATCTGGAAGCCCTTCACGGTATCCCGCAGGCTTCCCATCAGTTCTTCCATGCTCTCGCTGACCGAGGCGCCCTTCTCCAGGCCCTTGGCCAGTCGCTCCAGACGTCCCTTGACACTGCGGTCGTAGGTCACGCCCTGGACCTCCAGCACAAAGCCGCCCAGCAGTTCCGGGTCAATCTTCACCTGGAGGACCACCCGGTCCAGATTGCGCAGGCGGCACACCGCCCGGCGCACATCGTCCAGCGCCGCCTGGTCCGGCTTATGGGCGCAGGTCATGACACAAACCGCGCCGCCGTCGGCCGCCAGCTCCAGCTGATGGACCTCCTCCAGAATATCGGGGAACAGATCCAGGTGCCCTTCCTCCGCCAGCAGGCAGAGGAACGCCTGGAGGGACTCCAGTCCAGCCAGAGGGGCGGCAGAGCGAATGAGCTCCTTTTTCTCCTCCACCTGCACCGCGGAGCTGGTGAGCACCTTCCACAGCTGCTCCTGCTCCAGCAGCTCCTGGGCCGCGCCGGTCAATCCCATATTGTCGGTCTGGGCCAGATCATACAGAGCGGCGGCATAACGCTGAATCAGTTCTGTCATTTCTTTTCACCTGCCTCCGCCAGGAAATCATCCAAAATCGCCCGATCCGAATCGGAATCCAGGGCCTTCCGGGTCACCTTGGATGCCGCCTCCATGGCCAGCTGGGCCACCTCACGCCGGGCGGTACGCAGCATCTCGTCCCGCTCCGCCTGGGCACGGGCCTTGGACTGCTCCCGGGTCCGGGTTGCATCCTCCTGAGCCTGGGCCAGGATGGCCTGGTACTCCTTTTCGCCCCGGGTCTTGGCCTGGGCCAGGATGCCGTTGGCCTCGCTGCGGGCCTGAGCCAGCCGGTCCTCATACTCTTGTTTCAGCTCATCGGCCTTCTGCTTCTCTCCGTGGGCCTCATCCAGAGTCTGCTGAATCAGGGCGGCCCGGTCGTTCAGCACCTTGTTTACCCGCCCAAACAACAGCTTACGCAGGATCACATACAGGATCAGCAGATTAAGAACGGTGAGCGCAATGGTGGAAATTTGGAATTCCAACATGGCAGCTTTCCTCCTTCCGGCCTTAGCCCATGAACAAAATCAGCAGAGCAGTAATAAAGCCGAAGATGGCGGTACCTTCTGCCAGGGCGCAGCCCAGCAGCAGGGCGCTGTTGATCTTACCGGAGGCCTCAGGCTGGCGGGCAATTGCCTCGCTGGCCTTACCGGTGGCAATTCCAATACCGATACCGGCGCCGATGCCGGTCATAACAGACATTCCGATCGCAAGCATTCCGATTTCCATGGTATAATTTCCTCCTTAAATTGGGAGCGGGGCACAACGCCGGTCACTCCTCGTCTTGAATTCCTTCGCCGGTAAACAGCGCGGTCAAAAATACAAAGACAACTGCCTGGATGGTGCCGTCAAACAAGTCAAAGTAGATGCTGAAGGGCACAGGCACCACGGCCGGGCAGATGAGCTTGATAAGCTCCATAATAATGAAAGCGCCCAAAATGTTGCCGAACAGTCGCATACACAGGGCCAGAGGCCGGATGATGATCTCCATCAGGTTGATGGGAAGCAGCAGGGGCATGGGCTTGGCAAACTGTTTGAGTCCTCCCCGCAGTCCCCGGTATCGGAACTGGGCCCCATAGATCAAAAACGCACTCATCACAGCCAGGGCTGCGGTGACGTTAATGTCCTTCGTGGGAGGCACCAGGCCGAAGATCCCGATGATGTTGCTCAGCAGGATGTAGAGCGCGATGGTTCCCAAATAGGCAGCAAAGGTTGCACCGTGCTTGCCAATGCTGCTGTCGGCAAAGTTATTTAAAAACTTTACCGCCTCTTCCACCCCCACCTGAAGCTTGCTGGGGTTTTCTACCTTCAGGTTTCTGGTCAGAAGCAAAGCTGCCAGGATCAGCACTCCCATCACGATCCAGGACACCACCACCGATTCGGTAATGGGGATCCCTTTTCCTATGGGGATGGTAAATACTGTGGGCGTCTGCAGCTCCTCCAGCAGCTTTTCTTTGATCTGTTCCAAATAACCACCTCCCGGATGATCCGGCGCGGCGTACCGCGCGTTACAAAACACCGACCTTATTGTAAAGCCTGCCGGTCTTTTTTGAGAAGTCTTTTTAAAGTAAAAAAAATGACTCCTCTCGCCCTCCGCCCTGTTTTTCCGTTGTATTATCTATTTTTTCTCTATATTATTGTCTATTTTTGTTTGTTTTTGCCATCATATTTGACATTACCTTGAAAAATCCTTATAATATTTTTTAAAGAACACGTTGTCTGGCCCATTCTCTGCCAAACCTGTCCACACTCCGTCTGCCTTGCATCCGGATGCCGCAATTTCTAGGAGGGGTATAGGAATGAAACTTTACAGTTCAAAGACCATTCGCCAGAAAATCCAGTCCCTGACCCTATTTCTGGTCCTGACCACCGCCGTGTTGGGAATGAGTACCACACTGGCCTTCTCCCTGCGCATGGAGTACGACAACCTGGACCGAAACCTGATGAACTCCGCCCTGGTGCTGGCACAGTCCCCGGATGTGGCCGATGTACTGGCCGGGCGCTCTGACAGCGAAGTTCTCACCGAGTACCTCAACGGCACCATTTCCCGGGTTCAGGACATCGACGCCATCGTAGTGGCCGATACCTCCGGTACCATTGTGTACAGTCCCGACCCCTCCTATGTAGGAACCACCTACCCAGAAGTGGATAACCTGTCGGTTCTCCACGGAGACGACAGCGAGGTAGACACCGGCGCAGGTATCTCCGGCGTGGAGCACCGTGCTCAGGCCGCAGTCCACGATCAGGACGGTACACTATTGGGCTTTGTGTCGGTGGGCATCGGCGTGCGCAGCGTCAACCGGACAGTGATTGATACTGTGGGCTGCTTTTTGATCCTCACGTTTATCGCCGCCAGCGTAGGTCTGGTGCTGTCCCGCCACCTCTCCCGTTCCATCAAGGAGTCCCTTATGGGATATGAACCAGCCGCCTTTCAGCGGATGTTCCATCAGCGCGAGGGAGTCCTGGACGCCCTGGACGAGGGCATTCTGGCCATTGATACCGACTCCCGCATCGTGTACATGAATCAGGCCGGCCTACGCATGGTCAACGCCAAAACTCTGGATGATGTCTTGGGCAAATCTCTGCATGACATCTACCCCGACTCTCAGCTCTCCCGCCTGCTGACCACCGGCAGGTCGGAATATAATGTACATCTCTCCCACGTCCCCGGCCTGCGCTCTGCTCTGTCCGATCGGATGCCTATTCTGGAAAACGGAAAGATCGTAGGTGCGGTGGCCATCTTCCGGGACCGCAGCGAGGCCACCTCCCTGGCCGAAGAGCTCACCGGCGTGCGCCATCTGGTGGAGGCCATGCGGGCCTACACCCACGAGTTTATCAATAAGCTGCATACCATTCTGGGCATGATCCAGCTGGGCCAGGTAGAAAAAGCAGAGCAGTACATCCTGGACATCTCCCAGGTCCACCACCAGTCGGTGAGCCGGGTGATGAACCAGATTCAGGACACCGCTGTGGCCGCCCTTCTGGTGGGCAAGACCAGTCGAGCCTCCGAACTGGGCATCCATCTGCAGTTGGACCCCAAGAGCTCTCTGTCCGCCGACGAGCGGTTCCTCCCCTCGGGCGTACTGGTGACCATTTTGGGAAATCTCATCGAAAATGCCACCGAGTGCCTCAACCGCTCCTCCTGGAAGCTGCGGGAAATCAATGTGAGCATCCGAGAGAAGGAGGACCACCTTCTCTTGTGCGTGGAGGACACCGGCCCCGGTATTGTACCTGAGCTTCTCCCCTACATCTTTGAGCCCAACGTCTCCACCAAGGGGGATGGCCACGGCATCGGTCTGGTCCGGATCAAGGAGCTGGTAAATCTGTACCAGGGCGAGATCCGGGTGGAGAGCGAGCCCAAATCCGGTACGTCCTTCTTCCTCACCTTTTCTACGCAAGGGAGACGGAAATAATTCCCTCTCGTGATTTTTATGGAGGCCTCTATGTACCAAACTGTCATTGTGGAGGACGATCCCACAATTTCTTTGCTGCACCGGACCTTTCTGGCCCGGGACAACCGTTTTACGCTGGCCCGGGCCTTTCCCAACGGCTATGAGGCGTTGGAGTGGCTCCGCCATCACACAGCCGACCTGATCATCCTGGACGTCTATATGCCCCGTATGACCGGTTTGGATCTGCTGCGCGCACTTCGGGCAGAGGGGATTGGGATCGACGCCATTATGGTTACTGCCGCCAACGACAGCAAGACCGTGGACGCCCTGCTGAAGTTAGGGGTGACCGACTATCTGGTCAAGCCCTTTGCCGCCAGTCGTTTTCAGCAGGCTCTGGACACCTTCTGCCAGCATCGGGAAGCCGTCTCCCATGACAGCGTCAGTCAGCAGGAGCTGGACGCCCTCTTTCCCTCCTCTCCTGCCTCTCCCTCTGCTGTCCCGCCTCCTGCTGCTCCCTCGGTTCCCAAGGGACTGCAAGCCCGCACCCTGGACCGCATTCGGGAGTGTCTGCGCCAAGCCTCCCGGCAGGGCGCTACCTGCGAAACGATTGCCGAGCGTTCCGGCTTTTCCACCGTCACAGTGCGCCGTTATCTCACCTACCTGGTGGAGCAGGGAGAGGCAGTCAGTCATGTCAACTACGATACCGGCGGCCGTCCTTGCATGCTCTACCACCCGCTCTCCCCGCTTTCTCCGCTTTCTTGAAAGAAAGCTTGGCAAAGAACTTCCTGCGAAACTTCGTTTCGCCTCTACGAGATCAAGGAGATACCTCGTTTTATCGGGGCCATCCTTTTAAAAAGAAAAAACAGATCGCTCCCCGAAATGGGGAGCGATCTGTTTTTAAGGGCTTTTTCCCTTTTCTTACAGAGCAGAGGGGATGTGGATGACGCCCATGGGGCACTCCTTCACGCACAGCTGGCAGCCCTTACACTTATCCTGGTCGATGTAGGCCACATTGTTCTCCACCTTAATGGCGTCGAAGTGACACACCTTGGTACACTTCATGCAGCCGATACAACCAGCGGTGCAGGCCTTGCGGGTCTGGGCGCCCTTATCCTTGTTCTGGCAGGCAACCACAGGCTTACGCTTGTGCTCAGGAATCACGCTGATCACGTGGTTGGGGCAGGCCGCCGCGCAGGCGCCGCAGCCGGTACACTTTTCACGGTCCACCTTGGCGATGCCGTCCACAATGTGGATGGCGTCGAAGGCGCAGGCGCGGGTACAATCGCCATAGCCCAGGCAGCCGTACTGGCACATGCCGTCACCGCCGTACAGGCCCTTGACGGCCTGGCAGCTCTGGATGCCCTCAAACTCATACTTCTTGGAGGTCTTGTCGCAGGTGCCGGAGCAGGCCACGACCGCCTTCATGGGAACAGAGGCCTCAGCCTGCACGCCCATGATCTCCGCGATAGCAGCCACAGACTTGGCGCCGCCGGGAGTACACTTGTTGATGGCGTTGCCGTCCTCCACGATGCTCTTGGCGTAGTCGGCACAGCCGGCGCAGCCACAGGCGCCGCAGTTGGCGCCGGCCAGAACGGCGGTAATCTTTTCCACCCGCTCATCCACGGGAACATACATGAAAATGGAGGCAGCCACCAGAATGATCGCGCCGATCAGGCCAATGACCGTGACCAGAACGATTGCCATAAGAATCGGACTCATATTACACTCTCCCTCCTAATCAAGCGCCAAAGATGGACTCCACGATACCGCCGAAGCCCATGAAGGACAGGGAGGTCACCGCAGCAGCCACCAGGGTAATAGGCAGACCCTCAAAGCACTTGGGAGTCACAGCCTCTTCCACCTTGCGGCGCACACCGGAGAACAGAACCATGGCCACCAGGAAGCCCAGGCCGGCACCGGCAGCACAGACGATGCTCTCCAGGAAGTTGTAACCGTTGTCGATGTTCAGCACGGTCACGCCCAGGATGGTGCAGTTGGTGGTGATCAGGGGCAGGTACACGCCCAGAGCCTTATACAGAGCAGGGATGAACTTCTTCAGGATGTTCTCCAGCAGCTGCACCAGGATGGCGATGATCAGAATGAAGACGATGGTCTGCAGGTAACCCAGATCCCAAGCGCCGCTGGCAGGAGTCAGCAGGAAGGTCTGGATAGGCCAGGTGGCGGCAGTAGCCAGCACCATGACGAAGGTAACGGCCAGGGACATACCCACGGCGCTGTCCAGCTTTTTGGACACGCCCAGGAAGGGGCAGATACCCAGGAACTTCACCAGAACGTAGTTATCCACCAAGATCATGGTGAAGAAGATGCTTGCAAGATGCATTGCCATTACGCATTCCCTCCTTCCACAGTCTCAGCAGGAGCGGAGGCCTTCTCCTTCTTGGGGCGGGTGGTCAGCCAGGTAGCGGCAGCCATCATCACACCGAAGACAAAGAAGCCGCCGGGGGCGCTGGTCATGATGGTGAAGGGATCGATGGATTCAGGCAGAACCTGAATGGCAAAGCCCTCGGGCAGGAAGGGGAACAGGCCGTCCAGGCCGGACATCCAGGTGCCGGAGCCCAGGATCTCACGGATGGTGCCCATGAGGGTCAGGGTGATGGTAAAGCCGATGCCCATGCCCAGGCCATCCAGAGCGGAATCAAAGACGCCGTTCTTGGAGGCGAACATCTCAGCACGGCCCAGGATGATACAGTTAACTACGATCAGAGGCAGGTACACGCCCAAAGAGGAGTCCAGGGCGGGCACAAAGGCCTTAACCAGCATCTGTACCACCGACACGAAGCCGGCGATCACGGTGATGTAACAGGGAATACGAACCTGGTCGGGGATGACCTTCCGCAGGGCGGAAATAACGATGTTGGAACACACCAGCACGAAGGTGGCCGCCAGGCCCATACCAATGCCGTTGGAGGCCATAGTAGAGGTGGCCAGAGTGGGACAGGTGCCCAGGACAAGCCGCAGTACCGGGTTTTCATTTAAGATACCGTTGGTCAGTATCTTAAGTTTACTGGGATTCTTACTCATCTTATACACCTGCCTTTCAAGGAATCGCGTTGTAGGCTTCGATGGCGGAGTTCACCGCGTTGATCAAAGCCGTGCTGGAGATGGTGGCAGAAGTCACCGCGTCCACATCCTCATTGAGGACCAGAGGCTGAGAAGCATCCAGGCCCTGGTAGTTCTCCCAGTAGGAGGGGGTGTCCACAACCTTGCTGCCGATGCCCTTGGTCTCGGCCTGCTCGGTGACCTTAATCTGCTTGATGGTGCCGTCGGGATTGAAAGCAGTCATGACCACCACGTCACCGCCGTAACCCTTGGCGGAACTGGTGATGATGGTGCCGGCACCGTTATCGGCCACATAGATAGCGGAGACATTCTCCACCTCCACGTTTTCCACGGGGGTAAAGGCACCCTCGGCCTCGGGCAGCAGCTCGGTGCGGGCAGCGTTCTCAGCGGCAACCTTAGCTTCCTCAATGATGGGGGCGGTCACGCCGTTGGTGGCAGCCAGGGCACCGGTCACAACGATGCAGATGATAACCAGCACCACAATGGGCTTAAAGATCTTGTTCCAGTTACTCATTTCGCGGCACCCTCCTTGCTCTTCTTCACCTTGGCGATGCCCAGACGATCCTGACGGGTCAGGACCTCAATGTAGGGAACCATCAGGTTCATCAGCAGGATAGCGAAGGAAACGCCCTCGTTCATCCGGCCCAGGAAACGGATGGCGCAGGTGATGATACCCAGACCGATACCAAAGACCAGCTTGCCCTTGGTGGTGGTGGGAGAGGTGACGTAGTCGGTAGCCATGAAGAAGGCGCCCAGCAGCAGGCCGCCGGAGAGCAGCTGATAGATGGGGTCCTTGCCGGCGATCAGGCTCAGCACGGCCACAGTGGCCAGGTAGGTCACAGGAATGGTGGGGCTGATGACCTTGGTGACGATGAGGTACACACCACCGATGATCAGAGCGATGGCGCAGGTCTCACCCAGCACGCCGCCGTGGGTACCCAGCAGCAGAGTGACATAGTCGATGCCTTCGGCTGCGGAGGACAGAGGGGTGGCAGCAGAGGTAGCGTCCACGCCCTGGGGGAAGCCGTAGGTGGACATGCGGCCGGCAAAGCCCATGGCCATAGCGATACGGCCTACGATGGCGGGGTTGGCAAAGTTGTAGCCCAGGCCGCCGAAGAGCTGCTTGACCACCACGATGGCGATGAAGGCGCCCACGATGGGCATCCACCAAGGCAGCGTGGAGGGCAGGTTGAAGGCCAGCAGCAGGCCGGTAACCACAGCGGAGAAGTCGCCGATGGATACCTCACGGCCCACCAGCTTGCAGTACAGGTATTCAAAAATCACACAGGCAGCCACCGTCACAACGGTGATGATCAGGGCGTTGATGCCGAAAATGATCACGGAGGCCACCAGAGCGGGCAGCAGGGCGATGCAGACCCGCTGCATGATCTTCTGGGTGCTGTCCGCGCTGGTAATGTGAGGCGCGGCAGTGACGATCAGTTTGTTGCCCATTACTTCTTACCTCCATTCTTCATCATGATCTTCGCCAGGGCAATGGAGGGGGCCAGAGGCCGCTTGGCGGGGCAGACGAAAGAACAGGTGCCGCAGCTCATGCACAGGTCGGCATTGAGCTCCTGAAGCTGCTCCACATCGCCCTTCTCATAGGCCTTGACAATGTCCTTGGCCGCCAGACCCAGGGGGCAGGCGTTGACACACCGGCCGCAGTGGATGCAGTTGGTGGCCTTGGGAATATGAGCAAACTTCTTGGAGAAGGCCAGAACAGCGTTGTTGTTCTTCAGGATGGGCTGGTCCAGGCTGGCCACGCAGGTACCCATCATGGGGCCGCCGTAGAGCACCTTGCCGGGCTCCTCAGTGAGGCCGCCGCAGAAGTTAAACAGCTCCTCAATGGGAGTGCCGATGATAACTTCCACGTTCTTGGGCTCCTTGATGATGTCGCCGTCCACGGTGAGGCGCTTGGTGGTCAGAGGCATGCCGGTCTCTAAGTACTTGCCCACAAAGGCGGTGGAGGTGACGTTCATCACGATCACGCCCACATCGGAGGGCAGCCCGGGGAAGGGAACCTCCCGGCCGGTGCAGTTCTCAATGAGCACCTTCTCAGCGCCCTGGGGGTAACGGCAGGGCAGCTCCTTGACCTCGATGCCGGACACATCGATGGCGGCCTTCATCTTGGCAATGGCCTCGGGCTTATTGGCCTCGATGCCGATGATGCACTTGGGGATATTCAGGTACTTCATCACAGCCTTGATGCCGCTGAGGATAAAGTGGGTATCCTCAATAAAGCAGCGGTTATCCGAGGTGATATAGGGCTCACACTCGGCGCCGTTGATGAGCAGGGTGTCAATCTCGTCCAGATTCTTGGGTGCGAGCTTCACCGCGGTGGGGAAGCCGGCGCCGCCCAGACCAACCAGGCCGCTGGCACGCACGGCATCCTGGAAGGACTTCAGGTCAGTGACCTGAGGGGGGGCAATAGAGGGGTCCACCTTCTGCTCGCCGTCGGGCACGATGACCACGGCGGTCTGGATGGAACCATTGGAACCGGTGATGGTGGTGATCTCAGAGACCGTACCGGACACACCGGAGTGGATATCAGCGGAGACAAAGCCACCGGCCTTACCCACGATGGTGCCTACGTACACCTGATCGCCCTTGGCCACCGTGGGCGCCGCGGGGGCGCCGATATGCTGGTTCATGGACAGGACGATCTTTGACGGAAGCGGCATAGCTACCGTCTCAAGGTTGGAAGTCCTCTTGTCGTGGGGAACTCCCGCACCTTGCGCAGAGCGTTTGAGAAATTTACTCATTCGGATTTCAACCTCCCTATACTGCAGTTGCTGGGGAATATTCAACGATCTTCTCTGTGCCGACGCTCCGGCGCCGACGTTTTGCAGCCCTCCCTAAATCTACTTACGATATTTTTGCGGCTCCCGTCTTTGCATCACTGACACGACAAAACCCGCCGGTTCCTTTTCTGTTTCAAAAAGAAACCGCCGGTCTGCATGCCAAGATCATCTGCAAACGCATCCAACGTCCCCTCCGGCCTGCAATGTCCTCCCCCGCCGGGGAGCAAAATGCTCCGCCAGGAAAAACTTCCTGTGCTCTTCCTCGAGGATGGCAAATTGCCATTTCCGGGACGGGCGCCGCACCAGAAATAACCGCAAACTGCCCAAGAAAACCTGGGCAAAACGGCGGTGCAGCGGCTGCCGCACATAAGCTGCGCCCATGGTTTGATATCAAAATCTCACCAGAGCGGCTCACTTTACAGAGCATATCATACACCCTTTCCTGCAAAAATGCAACAATACTTTTCCTTTTTTGCACTATGCTTTCCCATCCCGGCCTTGCATTTTCAAAAAAACTTTAGTAAAATGGGGAACCGGACTCTGTATAATTTGGAAGTGACTGTGTGTGAATCGTAATGCTCTTTCCGCCGCGTTTCCGGTGACCGTTCCCGTGCTGATGGGATACCTGGCCATCGGCATGGCCTTTGGCTTTATGCTTCAGGCTATTGGCTACAACTTCATCTGGGCTTTTTTCATGAGCCTGACTATTTATGCAGGCTCAGGCCAGTATCTGGGCGTACAGCTGCTCAACACCCATGCCACTTTGGGCACCGTGGCTCTCATGACCCTGCTTATCAATTTCCGTCACCTAGTGTATGGCTTGTCCATGCTGGAGAAATTCCGGGGCATGGGGCTGCGGAAATTTTACATGATCTTCTCCCTCACCGATGAGACCTACGCCCTGCTCAGCTCGGTACAGGTCCCCGCTGGGGTGGAACCTCGCAGCTTCTACTTCTCCATCGCCCTGCTGGACCACTCCTATTGGATTCTCGGTTCCGTCATCGGAGCGGTAGCGGGAGCCCTCCTCCCCATTGACACCACCGGCATCGACTTTGCCATGACCGCCCTGTTTGTGGTCATCGCCGTAGACCAGTGGAAGGCCTACAAAAAGCACCTGCCCGCCCTGCTGGGCGCGGTTGTCACCCTCATCAGCCTCACCCTGGTGGGAGCGGACAATATGCTGCTGCCCGCACTGGCTGTCATCGTGGGCGCTCTGCTGCTGCTGCGGGACCGACTGGACGAGCCTCAGGAAACGCAAAAATCGGAAAAGGAGGAATCGGTATGCTGACCACAACTCAGGCCATTGCGGCCATCGCAGTCATGGCCGTTGTCACCTTTTTGACCCGTGCCCTCCCCTTCCTGCTCTTTGATCATGGCGACCATCCTCCCAAGCTGGTGCTTTATCTGGGCCGGGTCCTCCCCCCTGCCGTCATCGCCATGCTCATCATCTACTGCCTTAAGAGCAACATCCTGGCGGTAGAGGCCAACCTCACCTCCCTGCTGGACCCGGCGGTGCTCAGCCAGTGGCTGCCCGCTCTGCTGGCGGTAGCCGTGGTGGTCATCCTCCACATCTGGAAGCACAACAATCTGCTGTCTATCTTCGGCGGCACCATCCTGTACATGTTCCTGGTACAGGCCGTCTTTGTGTGACACAACACATAATAAAATGGCTCCCCCGACCATTCGCCGGGGGAGCCATTTTATTTATTATAAAGGTAGGGGAACTTTATTTGACCACCACGTTCTCCTCTCCCAGCCGCTCTTTCAGGTCCTGAATGAGAGCCGGGTGGATGAGGCACCGGGCACCGTAGCGCTTTTTGGTATCCTCAAAATACAGTACCGCCTGCCCCTCTCCTGGGAAAAAGGACAGCACCAGCTGTACCTTCCGCATCCTGGGGTCCTGACGGCTGGGCATGCGGATATAGAGTCTGGGCTCCTTCTCCTGGGGGGCTTCGTTCTGATTTAAGGGGACGATGGTGTCCACCATGATCTGGGGCTCCTTCTCATCCCGCACGGAGATCCGCCCGGTGACCAGCACCGCGTTGTTTTCCCGGATGTAACCTCCGCTCTCTCCCAGCACCCGGGAGAAGCAGATGAGCTCCATGGAGGCGGTGTCGTCCTCCAAATTCACATAGGCCATGAGGGTGTTGCTGCGGGTGGTGCGGGTCTTGTAGGTGGCAATTACTCCTGCCACCGTCACCCGCTCCCCGTCCCGGAAGCGCTGGGGGCCCTCCTCCCCGTCAAAATCGTTGAGGATGGAACCGATGGTCACTGCCCCCTTCTTCCGTGCGATCTCCCGGTAGGCGTCCATGGGGTGGCCGGTGAGGTAGAGGCCAGTAACCTCCTTCTCCATGGTCATCAGCTCCTGGGGGGTGTACTCGGGAATATCAGGCAGGTGGAGGGCGGGCAGCGGGGTGCTCTCCCCCTCTCCCCCGCCGAAGCCGAACAGGTCCATCTGGCCCTCCACATTCCGCTTACGGCTGGCGGCAATGCCATCCAATACCTGGCCAAACACCTGCATCAGCTGGGAGCGGCGGCAGCCCATGCGGTCAAAGGCACCCGCCTTGATGAGACTCTCCAGCACCCGCCGGTTCAGGTCGTGGTCAAACATGCGGTCACAGAAGTCCATAAAGTCTGTAAAGGGACCGTGCTTGACCCGTTCTTCCAGCATGGCATTCATCACGTTTCGGCCCACTCCCTTCAGGGCAGCCAGACCAAAGCGGATACCCTGAGGGGAGACGGTAAAGTTGGTCTCCGACTCATTTACATCGGGGGGCAACAGCTGGATGTTCCACTCCTTGCACTCGGCGATATACTCGGCCACCTTCTCGCTGGAGTCCAGCACCGAGGTGAGCAGGGCCGCCATATACTCCTTGGGGTGGTGGCACTTGAACCAGGCGGTCTGGTAAGCCACCAGGGCATAGCACACCGCGTGGGCCTTGTTGAAGGCGTAGTTGGCAAAGTCGTAGATCTCGTCGTAGATGCTCTGGGCCACGTTCTCCGGGATACCGTTGGCGGCACAGCCGGCGATGTTCCGCTCCGGATCACCGTGGAGGAAGGTCTCCCGCTCCTTCTCAATATCCTTGACCTTCTTTTTGGACATGGCCCGGCGCACCATGTCGGCCTGGCCCAGGGAGTAGCCGCCCAGCTGCTGGAAGATCTGGATGACCTGCTCCTGGTAGACGATACAGCCGTAGGTGTTGGACAGGATGGGCACCAGAGAGGGGTGCTTGTAGGTCACCTTCTCCGGGTTGTTCTTGCAGGAGATGAACCGGGGAATGGATTCCATCGGGCCGGGACGGTAGAGGGCCACGATGGCGGTGAGATCCTCAATGCTGTGGGGCTTGAGGCCCACGCACACACCCGTCATGCCCGAGGACTCCATCTGGAACACGCCGGAGGTGCGCCCCTCGGAGATCATCTGGAAGGTGGCCTCGTCGTCCTCCGGGATGGTCCGCAGGTCAAAGTCGGGCTCCTGACGCTGCACCAGCTTCACCGCGTCGTCCAGCACGGTGAGGTTGCGCAGACCCAGAAAGTCCATTTTTAACAGGCCCAGCTCCTCCAGGGTCGTCATGATATACTGGGTGACCACCAGGTCGTCGTTTTTGGCCAGGGGCACATAGTCGCTCACTGGGCGGCTGGTGATGACCACGCCGGCGGCGTGGGTGGAGGTATTCCGTGGCATGCCCTCGATGGCCATAGCGGTGTCGATGAGTTTTTTTACCTGGGGACTTCCGTCATAGGACTCCTTAAGCTGCTTGGACAGCTTTAGGGCCTCCTCCAGGGTGATGTGCAGCGCTCCCGGGCCGCTGGGGATCTGCTTAGCGATGACGTCCACGTCGGCGTAGGGCATGTTCAGCACCCGGCCCACGTCCCGCACCGCTGCCCGGGCGGCCATGGTACCGAAGGTGACAATCTGGGCCACGTGGTCCGCGCCATACTTTTGGGCCACGTAGTCAATGACCTCCTGGCGGCGGCGGATGCAGAAATCGATGTCGATATCGGGCATGGTGACACGCTCGGGGTTGAGGAAGCGCTCGAAGTACAGGTTATATTTCATGGGGTCCAGGTCGGTGATGTTCAGGCAATAGGACACCATGGAGCCCGCCGCCGAGCCGCGCCCCGGCCCCACCGGGATACCGTGGCCCTTGGCGTAGGCGATAAAGTCGGAGACGATGAGGAAGTAATCCACAAAGCCCATCTTGCGGATCATGGCCATCTCATAGTCCAGCTGCTTGCGGTACTCCGGAGGCTGGTCCGGGTAGCGCCAGGCAAACCCGTCCAGACACAGCTTCTCAAAGTAGGCGTAGCCGTCGCTCCACCCTTCGGGCAGTTGGAAGTGGGGCAGGTGGTACTTGCCGAAGGTGAAGTCCACGTTACAGAGCTGGGCGATTTTCGCCGTGTTGTCCAGGGCCTCCCGGGGGAAGAGGGCGGCCATCTCCTCCTCGCTCTTGACGTAGAACTCCTGGGTCTCAAACTTCATCCGCCCCGGGTCGTCCACCGTCTTGCCCATCTGGATGCACATGAGGATGTCCTGCATCTCGGCATCCTCCCGGCGCAGATAGTGGGCGTCGTTGGTGCACACCAGGGGAATGCCCGTCTCCTCGTGGAGGCGCAGGATTCCCTCATTCACCTTCTTCTGGGCGGGGATATTGTGGTCCTGAAGCTCCAGGTAGTAGCCATCCTCCCCAAAGAGCTCCCGCATCTCCAGGGCAACTTCCTTGGCCTTATCGTAGTCCCCGGCCATCAGCAGCTTGGGGATCTCGCCGCCCAAACAGGCGGACAGGGCAATGAGCCCCCCGCAGTGCTCCCGCAGCAGGTCCAGATCGATGCGGGGCTTGATGTAAAAGCCCTCCAAAAAGCCCTGGGAGACCATGTAGGACAGGTTGCGGTAGCCCTCCTCGTTACGGCACAGCAGCACCAGGTGGGAGAAGGCGGCATCGTACTCGTGGACCTTCTGAAAGCGGGTGCGGCCACGGGGCGCTACGTAAACCTCACAGCCGATAATGGGCTTAATGCCCGCCCCCTTGCAGGCCCGGTAGAAGTCGATGACGCCATACATGACGCCGTGGTCGGTGATGGCTACCGCCTCCTGGCCCAGGTCTTTCACCCGCTGCACCAGCTTTTGGATGCGGCAGGCCCCGTCCAGCAGGGAAAATTCCGTATGAAGATGCAGGTGGACAAAGGACATAGGATCCTCTCTTTCTCTATTGCGCCCGCTTTTTTTCCCAGTGGGCGTGGATCATCTGGCAGGTGCGGACAAAGAGATAGCCCAGCACCCCGCCGATGAAGTTTAAAATGGCGTCATCCACGTCGGCAGCCCCGGTGGCGGTGCGCCACTGGAGGCACTCCACCGCCACGGGGATGACAGCCAGCAGCGGAATGGTCAGCCAGAACCGGCGCAGAGGCCGGAACAGGGCGGGCAGCAGCACCCCCATGGGGGCCATAATGACGATGTTGCCCAGGAGATTGAAGATGCTCACGTGGCTGCCCGTGTTGCGGTAGTAGCGGATATAGTTTCGGATGGTGTGGAAGGGCTCCAGATTGACATTGCCGCCCCAGCCCCGGTCCATGTGGAACAGGCCGCCGAAAAACAGCAGCACCGACAAAATGGCCAGGTAGTAAACCAGAAACACCCACAGCGCCCCCCGCAGGTAGCGCCGCCGGGCATCGCCCCGGGGCAGCTCCCACAGCCGCAGGGCCACTCCGATTCCCGCCACCAGCACGGTGATCACCGGCACCGACACCTGGGTCCATAAGGTCAGGCGGTCCCCCAGCAGCAGCCAGGCCAAATTCAGGGCCGCGGCCGCACCGTAACAGATCAGGTGGATCATGGCTCGGCCTTCTCTTTTCCGCCCAGCTCCACCAGCTTGCGCAGGCGGTGATTCAGGGCGGACTTGGTGATAGGCGGGTCACACAGCTGGGCCAGCTGGGACAGGGTGTCCTCCGGGTTAGCCATGCGCAGGCGGGCGGTCTCCTGGAGCTTGTCGGGCAGCTTATCCAGCAGCCCCTGGCGCTCCAGGTTTCGGATGGCCTCCAGCTGGCTCTGGGCGGCCTCCACCGCCTTGTCCAGGTTGGCTGCGTCGCAGTTGACCCGGCGGTTAACGCTCCCCCGCAGGTTCTTCTCCAGCTTGGTGTTCATGATCTCCATGGCGGCTACCGGCGCGCCTACGGCGGTAAGAAAGTCCTCAATATACTCGCTCTGTTTAAAGTAGATGACGCTGTTTCCCTTCCGTGCGGCGGCCTTGGGGGTGAAATCGCACTCCCGCATGAGAGCCAGCATCTCCCGGCTCACATTCTGATGGGAGGTGGTCAGCTCCAGGTGATACCCCTTTTTCGGGTCGGTCACCGAGCCCCCCGCCAGAAAAGCCCCACGGAAGAAGGACATGCGGCAGCAGGGCTCCTCCAGGACGGCAAAGTTGATGTGCAGGGCCACAGCCTCCCCCTCTGCGCCGTAGGTCTGGCGGATGGTTTGCAGCTTTTTCGGGTCCTGAATGGAGAAAATATGCTTTCCCTCCCCCTGGGGGAGGCGGTCAAAGGTGATTTTAAAGGCCTTTTTGAACAGCAGGGGCAGCCGCTGGGCAAAGGCGTCGTGTTCGGTGACAATCCGCACCTCCCCGCCGGTAAAGGTGTTGCAGTACAGCAGCACCCCGTAGGCCTCCGCCTGGGCGCAGCACTTGCGGTGCAGCTCCCCCCGGCACAGCTCGTTTTTTACCTCGCCTCCAAAGGTCATGGTGTTCACTCCTCGATGATATAGCGGTTCTTCCCCCGGAAGATGCGCATGGCCCGCTGGCGGTAGATATCCAGCACCGCCTCGGCCAGCTTATCCGGGTCATGGCGGGCAAAGTCGCCCTTCTCCCGGGCCACCGGGCGCTCCACCAGCTCCAGGCCCATGGCGGCAATCCGCTCCCGGTCTACAACCAGCGGCACCGCCCCCTCTTCTTCATAGCGACCCAGCAGATTTTCGGGCACGGGGGCGCAGTTGGCCAAACACAGGTCCACCATCCCCGGCGCGCCGTGCTCCATGAGGGCCTGGACATGGTCGGCGGCGGTGTACCCTTCGGTCTCGCCGTCCTGGGTCATAATATTGCAGATGTAAATTTTCAGAGCATCGGTCTCCGCGATGGCCTGGGGCACCCCCTCCACCAGCAGGTTGGGAATGACACTGGTATAAAGGCTTCCCGGCCCCAGCAAAATGAGGTCGGCATCCCGAATAGCCTCCAGAGCAGAGGGCAGGGGCTCAGGCTTGGCAGGGATCAGGTTCACATGGTGGATGCGGCAGTCCTGCTGCTTTTTAAAGTCGCAGATTTTGGACTCCCCCACCACCTGAGAACCGTTTTCAAACACCGCCTCCAGCTGCACGTCGGCACTGGTGACGGGGATGACCTGGCCGGTGATGGCCAAAACCTGGCTCATCTGGCGTACCGCCTCCTCAAAGGAGCCGGTGACCCCGTTGAGGGCGGCCAGGATCAGATTGCCAAAGGACTGTCCAGCCAGCACGCCATCGGAAAAACGGTAGGTGAGCAGGCGCTCCATAATGGGCTCGGTGTTGGCCAGAGACTCCATACAGTGGCGGATATCCCCGGGCGGAGGCATCCCGATATCCCGCCGGAGCATGCCGGAGCCGCCCCCGTCGTCGGCCACCGTCACGACCGCGGTGAGGTTTTTGGTGTATTTTTTTAATCCTCGCAGCATGGTAGAAAGGCCGGTGCCGCCGCCGATGGCGACGATTTTTGGCCCTCGCTCCCAAAGCTGGGTGTTGGGGATGGCGTCCAGCATAACAAATGCCTCCTTCTAGGACAAGATCAGTTGCGCCCCATGTCCCGGTGGCTCTCACTTACCGGGAAGCCCTGCCCGGCCACAAACTGGGCCAGAGCGTGGGCCACAGCCACCGAGCGGTGGTGTCCCCCGGTACAGCCCACGGCAATGGTCAGGGAGGTCTTTCCCTCCTCAGCATACCGGGGCAGCAGATAGCTCACGAAATCGCTGAGGCGCTTGAGAAATTCATCACTCTGCGGATTGGAAAACACGTAGTCCCGCACCCCCTCATCCAGGCCGGTAAGACCCCGCAGCTCCGGAACGTAGTAGGGGTTGGGCAGAAAGCGCACGTCAAAGACCAGGTCGGCCTCCATAGGTACTCCGTGCTTGAAGCCGAAGGACAGCACGTGCACCTCCATCTTTCCCTCTTCCGTTCCTTTGGAAAAGAGGGATAGGAGCTTGCTGCGCAGCTGCCCCAGGGTCAGACCGGTGGTATCCACGATCCAGTCCGCCCGCTCCCTCAAGGGCGAGAGCACCTGCCGCTCCATCTCAATGGCCTGCTCCAGGGAGGCACACTCCTCCCCCAGGGGATGGACCCGTCGGGTCTCCTTATAGCGCTTAATGATCGTGGCATCCGAGGCATCCATAAACAGGATGCGGTAGCTGCACTTCATGGCCGTCAAACGGTCCAGAGCCTGAAACAGGCCCTCAAAATTGGTGCCGCCCCGGATATCGGTAACCAGTACCACCCGGTCGTACTCCCCGTTTCCCCCCATGCCCAGCTCGGCAAATTTGGGGATCAGGGGGACGGGCAGGTTATCCACACAAAAATAGCCCAGGTCCTCCATCACCGAGGCCGCCCGGCTCTTTCCTGCCCCGGACAGGCCAGAAATAATCAAAAACTCCACAAACACACACCTCAAGTTTTCTCTCTCTGGGGAGCATCTCCCCTGTGCCGCCCGGCTCTCACCCCAGCCGGCGCACCTCCATCTCCAGCTCCACACCGGTCTGCTCCCGCACCCGGCGCTGGACCTCCTTCACCAGGGCCAGCACGTCTGCACAGGTGGCGCCTCCCCGGTTGATGACAAAGCCCGCGTGCTTCTCCGACACCTGGGCTCCGCCCACCGTGAAGCCCTTCAGGCCGCACTGGTCGATGAGGGCAGCGGCGAAGTAGCCCTGGGGCCGCTTGAACATGGACCCGGCGCTGGGATACTCCAGAGGCTGCTTGGACTTGCGCTTCTGGGCCAGCTCCGCCATTTGGGCACGGATTTTCTCCTCCTGCCCCGGCTCCAGCTCCAACACGGAGGAGAGGATCACGTCCTCCCCCTGGGAAAAGACACTGTGGCGGTAGGAGAAGTCGTGCTCCCCCCCTACGATCTCCTTCATCGTGCCCTCTGGTGTGAGGCACCGGGTGCGGCGCACCACCTGCACCATCTCGCCTCCGTAGGCTCCGGCATTCATCATCACGGCGCCCCCCAGAGTGCCGGGAATGCCCCCGGCAAACTCCAGACCGGTCAGGCCCTCCCCGGCGGCAAAAGAGGCCAGCCGGGCCAGGGTCACGCCTGCCCCGGCGGTGATCTCCCGCTCCCCGGTGCGCTCCAGGCGATTGAGCCCCGTCATATCCAGCACAAAGGCCTGCACGCCCTCATCGGCCACCAGCAGGTTGGACCCGTTGCCCAGCACCACCAGAGGGATCTGGCTCTCCCGGGCCAGCTTCACGCACGCCAGCACCTGCTCCTCGGTGGCGGGCCGGGCCATCAGGGCCGCCGGACCGCCGATGCGGAAGGTGGTGTGGCGGGCCATCGGCTCCTGTTTCAGCAGCTCCATATCGGGGCAGCAATTCTTTAATTGATCAAACAACTGGTCAAATTGATCCATTGTGACCTCCAAATTCCTTGCGGATTTCAAATCAGAGAAATGGAATTGCGCGGCTGCCGCCGCGGGAATCAACCGATTTGCGGTTGATTCAGCAGACATTATTATAGCAAATTCCACCGCCAAATAAAATAGTACACCCGCAACTTTCCCAGACACAAATTCCCCCGGCCGGAGCGCTTCCTCTGGCCGGGGGAATCCCATTTGGTTCACGCGGAAAAATCAGAACATATTGCACAGCATGGCGGCGCCCACCACGCCTGCGTCGTTGCCCAGGCTGGCCCGCTCGATGCGGGGCAGGTGGTCCTTGTCAAAGCTGCCCCGATGGACCAGCTCCCGCAGGGGGTTGAGCAGCAGATCGTCGTCGGCGTTGCTGATGCCGCCGCCCAGACAGACGATCTCGGGGAAGAGCACGTTCACCAGGTTAATAAGTCCCATAGACAGGCCCTCCAGATAGCGGTCCAGAGCCTTGCGGGCGGTAGCGTCATTCTCACGCACCGCCTGGAAGGTGGTGCGGCCCTCTAGCTTGCGGGTATCCCCGTCGCACAGCTGCCACAGCAGGCTGTCCCGGTTGTACTCCATCTCCTCCCGGGTCAGACGGACCAGAGCGGTGGCAGAACCGTACTGCTCCCAGCAGCCCAGATTGCCGCAGCCGCAGCGCACTCCGTTGGGGTGGATGATCATGTGGCCCGCCTCCATACCGGCGCCGCCGTGACCGATGTAGAGCTTGCCGCCCCGAACCATGCCGCTGCCAATGCCAGTACCCAGGGTAATAACCAGAGCGGGGTCATAGCCCTTGGCAGAGCCCGCCCAGTACTCACCTACCGCGGCGCAGTCGGCGTCGTTGCCCAGATAAACAGGGATCTTCAGATCCTCCTGGAAGATCTCCCGGAAGGGGGTGTTATAGAAGGGCATATTGGTGGTCTTGATGACCATACCCGTCTTATTGCTCACCAAGCCGGGCAGGCCCACGCCCGCCGCCTGGATCTCGGAGAGGGGGCAATCGGCCTCCTTGGCCGCCTGCAGAGACAGCTTGGCCAGCTGACGGGTCAGCTCTTCAGCCGTCATGCTCTTATCCACCGGGCAGGACGCCTTGTGCAGAATCTTACCGCTCTCATCCACCAGTCCGGCCACCAGGTTGGTGCCGCCTACGTCAATTCCAATATACATTGTTTACCGTTCTCCCTCTTCCATGAGTTTTTTGAAGTGCTCGTCCATCTTTCGAGTCAGCTCCAGAGCCGCGTTGTGGCCCATCTTCCGGTTACGGTTGTTGATGGCCGCCACCTCCACGATGCTGGCCAGATTCCGTCCGGGCTTGACCGGGATGGTCAGACAGGGCACCGAGACCCCCAGGATCTCGGTCACTGCGCCCTCCAGGCCCAGGCGGTCATAGACCGCGTTGTTGTCCCAGGGCTCCAGCTTGATGACCATGTCGATCTCCTGCTCGATCTTGATGGCACTCATACCAAACAGCCGCCGCACATCCACCACACCGATGCCGCGAAGCTCCATATAGTGGCGGATGAGCTCCGGGGCAGTGGCCATGAGGGTGCCGTGGTTGGTCTCCTTGATCTCCACTGCGTCATCGGCGATGATGCGGTGGCCCCGCTGAATGAGCTCGATAGCCACCTCACTCTTACCTACGCCCGACTCACCCTGGATGAGCACGCCCTCGCCGTAGATCTCCATCATCACGCCGGAGCGGGTGATCTGGGGGGCCAGGTGGTTAAACAGGCTGCCGATCAGGCGGCTCATAAAGGCAGAAGTATGTTCTTTTGTGCGCAGCACGGTGCGCTCATGCTTGATGGCCATCTCCATACACTCAGGGAAGGGCTCCAGCTCCCGGGTGATGATGAGGCCAGGCACCGGATGGGCCAGCAGCCGGTCAAAGCTCTCCCGGCGGGCCTGAGGCTCCATGCCGGAGAGATACGTATGCTCCGTCAGACCGATCACCAGCAGACGGCGGGAATCAAAGTGCTCAAAAAACCCGCTCAGGGGCAGGCCGGGGCGGTTTACATCCAATGTGGTCAGAGGCATATCCTCGTAGTTGGGACCTTTATTTAAAATCTCCAGTTGGAACTCCCGGATGATCTCTCCCAGTTTTACGCTTTTTCCACGCTCTGCCATAGCGTCTCCTCCTTGCGTTCCAGGCTGTCACGCCAAAAAATACGATGATATTAGTATAACTGATTTGGCTTCCCGGCGCAAGCGCAGGGCTTAAATTCTTGCCTGTACTTCTCACTTTTTTCCATTTTGGACCCCCTCAGAAAAAAATTCAAGTTTTTTTAAAAACCTCTTGCATTCCCGAAAATTATCTGGTAAAATACCAGTCGATGCTTCATCGAAAGCGTACTCTCATAGCGAGGAGGTAAGCAACATGGCCAAATGTGAATTCTGCGACAAGGGCGTCACCTTCGGTATCAAGGTCTCCCACTCCCACCGCCGCTCCAACCGCACCTGGAAGCCCAACGTGAAGCGCGTGAAGGCGATTGTGAATGGGACTCCCACTCACGTGTACGTCTGCACCAGATGCCTCCGTTCCGGTAAGGTCACCCGCGCTGTGTAATTGGTATATGGCAAGATAAAATGTCCTGCGTCGTTTGGCGCAGGGCATTTTCTTTTTCTCAAATATGGCATAGGCCGCTTCTTTTTCCCTTAGACATTCCCTTTTTCCCCATTTTGTGATATGATGTCCTTAAAAAGGCGGCGCTAAGTGTACCGTTTCCCTTTCGCAGCCCAACAGGAGGCCCGTTATGTTTGTCAAAAATCCGGAATACTTTTTGGCCATCGTCAAGGAGCGCAGCATCTCCAAGGCGGCGGACCGTCTCTACCTCTCCCAGCCCTACCTCAGCCAGTACCTGGCCAAGCTGGAGGCCAACCTGGGCGTCACCCTGCTGGACCGCTCCCACACTCCCCTGCGTCTGACCGCCGCGGGCGAGCTCTTCCACGCCTATCTGGAGCGCCAGGGTTACCTGGACCGGCAGCTGGAGAGTGACCTGCAGCAATTGCAGGAGAAAAAACGCCAGCAGCTGCACATCGGCGTATCCACCTGGCGTGGCTCCACCCTGCTGCCCGACATCCTGCCCCGCTTTGCCGCCAAGTACCCCGATGTGCAGGTGGTCCTCCACGAGGCGCCGGTGCCCCAGCTGGGCAATCTGGCCGCCAGCAGCGTCACCGACTTCTGCCTCATGCACACCCCGGGCAACCTCACTGACCTGAGCTACGAGCTGGTGATGCACGAGCGCATCCTCCTCATCTCCCACAAGGACCACCCCCTGGTCCGGGGTCTGGACAGCCCCTGCTCAGCCCCTCTCCCCTTCGGAGATCTGCGGCAGCTGGAGCATGAGCGGCTGATGATGCTGCCGGAGGACTGGCGGCTGTCCCGCCTGCTGTACAACACCTTCAATGTACAGAACGTGGAGCCGGTGAACATCCTCACCACCACCAACAACACCACCGCCATCAACCTGGTGGCCGAGAATATGGGCTTCACCTTCCTGCCCGAGAGCGGCATCCACCGCACCCCCTACATGGACCGGCTGTCCTTCTTTACCGTGGGCGATCCCCCTCTCACCTGTCCTATGGCGGTAGTCTACAAGAAGAACAGCTTTCTCTCCCCCGCCACCCGGGCCTTCATCGCCCTCATCAAGGACTTTTACCGGCAATTTGACCGGGGCTCCGCCCTGTCCGACCCTTGACGGGCCGGGTGTGATGTGATACACTCACTACATAAGCTATACAACTGACGAAAGTGGAGTACCACATGAAGTATAGCGGACGCGTTCAGCGTCTTAATGCCGACCGTCTGGGCGCACGGAGTAAAAAACCGGTGCGCCCTTTTTTTGCGAAAAAGGGCGCGGACAAAGGAGAAATTGTGTTATGATGACCGACATCGAAATTGCGCAGAGCACCCCCATGAAGCCAATTGGCGATATCGCCAAGACCGCCGGGGTGGCCGAGGAGTATCTGGAGTACTACGGCCGCTACAAGGCGAAGATTGACTACCGCCTGCTGAGCGACACCCAGGCCCCCAACGGCAAGCTGATCCTGGTCACCGCCATCAACCCCACCCCCGCCGGCGAGGGTAAGACCACAACTACCGTAGGTCTGGCCGACGCCCTGCGCCGCATGGGCAAAAACGCCCTGGTGGCCCTGCGCGAGCCCTCCCTTGGCCCTGTGTTTGGCGTGAAGGGCGGCGCGGCCGGCGGCGGCTACGCCCAGGTGGTGCCCATGGAGGACATCAACCTCCACTTTACCGGCGACTTCCACGCCATCGGCGCGGCCAACAACCTGCTGGCCGCTATGCTGGACAACCACATACAGCAGGGCAATGCCCTGGGGATCGATGTCAAGCGCATCACCTGGAAGCGGTGCGTGGATATGAACGACCGCCAGCTGCGCAACGTGGTGGACGGTCTGGGCGGACGGATGCAGGGCGTACCCCGTGAGGACGGCTTTGACATCACCGTGGCCAGCGAGGTCATGGCAGTCCTCTGCCTGGCCACCTCCATCACCGATCTGAAGGAGCGTTTGAGCCGCATCATTGTGGGCTACACCTACGACGAGAAGCCGGTCACCGCCGGAGATCTGAAGGCCGCCGGCGCCATGGCTGCCCTGCTTAAGGACGCCCTCAAGCCCAACCTGGTCCAGACCCTGGAGGGTACCCCCGCCTTTATTCACGGCGGTCCCTTCGCCAATATCGCCCACGGCTGCAACTCCATCATGGCCACCCGCATGGCCCTGAAGCTGGGCGACTACGCCGTCACGGAAGCGGGCTTCGGCGCCGACCTGGGCGCGGAGAAGTTCCTGGACATCAAGTGCCGTATGGCGGGCCTCACCCCCGACGCAGTGGTCATGGTAGCCACGGTCCGTGCCCTGAAGCACCACGGCGGCGTGGCCAAGGCCGACCTGAACACTGAGAATCTGGAAGCCCTGGAGAAGGGTCTGCCCAATCTGCTGCGCCATGTGGAGAACATCACCAAGGTTTACGGCCTGCCCTGCGTGGTGGCCATCAACCGCTTCCCCACCGACACTGAGGCTGAGCTGAAGCTGGTGGAGGACAAGTGCCGGGCCCTGGGCGTCAACGTAGCCCTCAGCGAGGTCTGGGGCAAGGGCGGCGAGGGCGGTCTGGCCCTGGCCGAGGAAGTGGTCCGCCTGTGCGAGCAGCCCAACGACTTCCACTTTGCCTACGACGCTGAGGCCTCCATTGAGGAGAAGCTCAACGCCATTGTCACCAAGGTGTACCACGGCGACGGTGTGGTGCTCACCCCCAACGCCCGCAAGCAGATGGCCCAGCTCACTGACCTGGGCTACGGCGCTTTGCCCATCTGCATGGCCAAGACCCAGTACTCCTTCTCTGACGACCAGAAGCTGCTGGGCGCCCCCGACGGCTTCACCGTCACCGTGCGCAACATCAAGGTGTCCGCCGGCGCCGGCTTTCTGGTGGCTCTCACCGGCGATATCATGACCATGCCGGGCCTGCCCAAGGTTCCTGCCGCTGAGAAGATCGACGTGGACGAGAACGGCAAGATCACCGGCCTGTTCTGATCGCAACATAGAAAAACGGCGCGCCGAAGGAAACTTCGGCGCACCGTTTTGTTGTTATTCTTCTTTGGTTTCCGGCTCTGCGGGCTGCTTTTCCCGCAGCCGCCGCATCACGTCCTGCTTCAGCAGGGCATACAGCACCGAGGCCACCGGCACGCTGAGCAGCACGCCCAGCAGGCCGAACAGGCCGCCGCCCACCGTCACCGCCGTCAGCACCCAGATGCCCGGCAGGCCGATGGAGGTACCCACCACCCGGGGGTAGATCACATTGCCCTCGATCTGCTGGAGAATGGACAGGAAGATCAGGAAGATGAGCGCCCGCACCGGGGACACCATCACCAGCAGGAAGGCAGACAGGATGGCCCCGATATAGGCTCCCGCCACCGGAATTAGGGCAGACACGCCCACAATCACTCCAATGAGGGCAGCGTAGTCGGCCTGGATGAAGAAGGTACCCAAAGCGCACAGGCCGCCCAGAATGCAGGCTTCAATGGCCTGACCGGAGACAAAATTAGTAAAGGTCTCGGCAGTAAGCCGAATCACATCGCTGACCCAGGACACATGCTTGGCAGGCAGATAGGCCCGCAACAATCTGCGCCCCTGGTCCAGCAGCTTCTCCCGGCCGGCCAGCATATAGATGGAAAACACAATGGCCAGCACCAAGGTAACGAACATGGACAGAATGCTGCTGGTGACCACCATCACCTGGGAGGCTGCCGTGGTCACGCTGGAGAGCACCCCCTCCAAGAAGCTGCGCAGGTAGCTGCTCAGCGAGCTGAGGTCCAGAGAGGACAGATCCAAATAATCGGCAATCTTGTTGATAATAGTCTGGAGATTGACCATATAGCCGCTGATGCTGGCGGCAAACAGCTGGATGCTGTCCACCACCTGGGGCAGCACGAAGGAGAACAGAGCCACGATGATCGCGATCATGGCCACATAGGAAGTAAGCACCGCCAGTGGGCGGCCCAGCTTGCGGTACTTCTCCCCCAGGTTTCGCTCATAGTGGCGGCAGAAGAAGGCACAGGGCCGGTTGAGCACAAAGGCGATGGCAAAGCCCAGAAACAGCGGCCGGCAGCTGGAGAGAACCTGTTTCACCAGATCCAGAATCACGTCAAACTTAATCACCGCCAGAACCAGAAATACCGCATAGGTAATAATCAGCATCACGCTGCGCATCCATTTGCTTGGCATAAAAAACCCCTTTCCCCGGGATCCTACCCGGGCATATGCAAAACGCGATACCACTATACCATGCCCGCCCTTTGCCGTCAACATACCCCTCCATTTCTCTCCAGGCAAAAAAATCCCCAGCCGCGTGTATGCCCACGGCCGGGGGTTCCCCAAGGGTGATGCCTGTCCCTTTGGGTCGTCTGGTGGCCAGAGAGATCCACAAAGCCAAAGTGTGGGGAAGAAAGCAGGGAGGTGTGAGGAGGGGAGGCTTTTGTTCTCTCGTCTCTAACCACCCATAGATTAGCATACGCTAACTTATTTGTCAACTCTTTTTTCTTCTTTTTTTGATAATGCCCAAACAATATAAAAAGGCCCGCCTCCATACAGGAGCGGGCCCCATCAAAGATTACTTATTTTTTACTCAGCTTCGCCATGGCCGCCTTAGCGGCCATCTGCTCGGCACCTCCCGGAAAAGCAGGGCTTTTCCGGGAGCCCTGTTGTTTTCAATCCTCGGGCGGAGTCAATCCGCCCTCCGGCAAGAAAATTCCCGGCCTCTGGCCGGGAATTTTGCTTGGACGCGCCTGAGGCGCGGCTCACTTTCGTTCGCAAGAGGCCCCGCTGTCACGCCTTCGGCTTTGACAGCTTCGCCATGGCCGCCTTAGCGGCCATTTGCTCGGCCTCTTTTTTGCTGTGGCCCTCGCCGGAGCCCACAGGCTCTCCGTTCAGGTCCACGTCCACAAAAAAGCGCTTGGCGTGGTCAGGACCCTGAGAGCCCACCAGCCGGTACTTGAGCACCTGGCCGCTCTCCCGCTGGACCAGCTCCTGCAGAGCAGTCTTGTAGTCCCGGGGGCTGGCAATGCCCTCAATCTCCCGGCAGAGAATATACTTCTGAATGATCTTCCGGGCGGAACCGATGCCCCCGTCCAGATAGACGGCAGCCAGTACAGCCTCTACCGCGTCGGCCTGAATGGAAGGACGGGTCCGGCCGCCGCCGGCCTCTTCCCCCTTGCCCAGCAGCAGGTAGGAGCCCAGATCCAGGGCCTGGGCCACCTCCACCAGACTCTCCTCGCACACCAGCGCAGCCCGCACCCGGGTCAGCTCTCCCTCGGGCAGATCGGGGTGGCCCCGGTACAGGTGGTCGGCCACCACCATACCCAGGATGGAGTCGCCCAAAAATTCCAGCCGCTCATTGCTCTGCAGCTTGCCCCGGCTCTCGTTGGCGCAGGAGCTGTGGGTCAGGGCATTCTCCAGCAGCTCCCGGTTCTGAAACTGGTAGCCCAGCTTTTCTTCTAACGTGGTCATGGATCGTTCCTCACTTTTTCAACATAAGATAAGCAAAACTCCGCCACAGGGCGGAGTTTCTGCTTATAATGTCTGGGATTTAGTCGATCTTATTCTGCAGGAAGCGGACCAGATCGCCCACAGTCTTGATGGCAGAAGCTTCCTCCTCAGACATCTCGTCCATATCGAATTCCTCTTCCAGCGCCATAGACAAGTCCACAATATCCACAGAGTCCGCGTTCAGGTCGTCTTCAAAGGAGGTTTCCATGGTAATGGAATCCGCATCCACATTGAACTGCTCCGCGATCAGTGCGCATACCTTCTCAAAAATCATAGTAGCCTGCTCCTTTTGCTGTGCCCCAGGCACGTTTTTCTTTCCTTACTATATGCACATTCCCTCTGGCTGTCAATAGGGAATTGGCAATTTTTATGCAGGTGGGCAAAAGTGCCCAAGCGAATAGGTCCCCCTTACAGCTGAGTGACCTCCAGGCGCATCACGTCCACGTTGTCGGTGATGCTCTCAATGATGCCGGAGGAGGCAAACTGCTTGGCCTGCCGCACGGCATTCTTGATGGCGTAGGCATCAGAGGAGCCGTGGGCCTTGATGACGGGCTTGGAGATGCCCAGCAGAGCGGTACCGCCCACCTCGCTGGAGTCCATCATCTTCTTAAACTGCTTCAGCCCGCCGGAGACCATCACAGCGGCCAGCTTGGTAAGCAGGCTCTTCATAAACATCTTCTTGATCTCCCGGGCCAGGAACAGCCCGGTTCCCTCCATGGTCTTCAGGAAGATGTTGCCCGAGTAGCCATCGCTGACAATGACATCCACCGAACCCTCTACCGCTTCTCGGGCCTCCACGTTGCCCACGAAGTTGATGCGGCCGGCCTTGGCAGCCTCCTGGAGCATGGGATAGACGGTGGTCTGAAGGGTCGTGCCCTTGGAGGGCTCCGCGCCGATGTTCAGCAGGCCCACCTTAGGCTCGGGACGGCCCAGCACGTGCTCGGCGTAGTAGGAACCCATGTAAGCAAACTGCAGCAGGTACTCCGGAGGACACTCGGCATTGGCGCCGCAGTCGATGAGCACCGCGCCCCCGTTGCCCGTGGGCACCACAGGGGCCAGGGCGGCCCGGCGGATGCCCTTGATGCGCTTGACCAGCAGGGTGGCTGCAGAGAGCAGAGCTCCGGTGGAACCGGCGGAGACAAAGGCGTCGCCGCCGCCCGACTTGAGCATGTTGAGACCTACCGTCAGAGAGGAGTCCTTCTTCTCCCGGAAAGCGTTGGCGGGATTGTCGCAGATCTCCACTACCTCAGAGGCGTGGGCGATCTCTACCCCGGCGGGCAGCTCCCGGATGCCGTTGCTCTCCAGCACCTTGAGGATCTCCTCGCCCCGGCCCACCAGCACGATGTCCACACCGTACTCCTTGTTGGCTTGGATGGCTCCCATAACCGGAGCCTGAGGGGCGTTGTCCCCTCCCATGGCGTCGACAATGATTTTCATAAACATCCTTCTTTCTTAGAAAGCCCTGGGCTTGTCCTTCTCGGTAGCAACCCAGACCGCCGAGGATACATTATGTGAGATCCAGCCCATCCAGCGCTTCCAATGCCCGCTTAGACAGCTCGGCATTTTTGTTGCGCTTGCCCTTCACCCGGTAGCCCAGAGCAGGGATCAGGCCGAAGTTGATATTCATCGGTTGAAAGTGTACCACAGATTCGTCGCTGATGTAAAGAGCCAGCGCCCCCATGGCGGTCTCCCGGGGGAAGTTGATGGGCTCCTTGCCCTCCAGCTCCCGGGCCAGCTCCATAGCGGCCAGACAGCCCGAGGCGGTGGACTCCACATACCCCTCCACGCCGGTGATCTGCCCGGCAAAGCGGACCCGGGACTCGGTGCGCACACGGTAGTACCGGTCCAGCAGCCGGGGCGAGTCCAGGAAGGTGTTGCGGTGCATCACGCCGTAGCGGACAAACTCCGCATTTTTCAGAGCGGGGATCATAGAGAACACCCGCCGCTGCTCCGGCCATTTCAGGTGGGTCTGGAAGCCCACAATGTTGTAGATGGAGCCCTGGGCGTTGTCCTTGCGCAGCTGTACCACGGCAAAGGGCTCCTTGCCCGTCTTGGGATCCCTGAGCCCCACCGGCTTAAGGGGGCCGTAGCACAGGGTGTCCCGACCACGGCGGGCCATCACCTCCACCGGCATGCAGCCCTCAAACACCCCTGCGTCCTCAAAACCGTGGACCTCCGCCTCCTGGGCGGTGGTGAGCTCCTTCCAGAAGGCGTCGTACTCCTCCTCCGTCATGGGACAGTTGATGTAGTCCGGGGTGCCCCGGTCATACCGGGATGCAAACCAGGCGCTCTCCATATCCACGCTCTCAAAGGTCACCAGAGGGGCGGCGGCGTCAAAGAAGTGGAGGTAGCCATTCTGAGGGTAGCGGCGGCCAATGGCCTCGGCCAGGGGCTCAGCGGTGAGGGGGCCGGAGGCCACGATCACCTGTCCCTCCTCCGGGATGTCCAGCACCTCCTCCTCCACCACGGTGATATTGGGGTGGCTCTTGATCTTCTCGGTGATGGCGGCGGAGAAGGCGTGACGGTCCACCGCCAGGGCTCCGCCCGCCTCCACCCGGTGTTCATCGGCGCAGGCCATGATGAGGGAGTTGCAGCGGCGCAGCTCCTCCTTCAAAAGCCCCACCGCATTCTCCAGCTGGTCGGAGCGCAGGGAGTTGGAGCACACCAGCTCTCCAAAATCGGCGCTGTGATGAGCAGGAGTCATTTTGTTTGGTTTCATCTCATGCAGGCGCACCGGGATGCCCCGGTTGGCCAGCTGCCAGGCCGCCTCGCTTCCGGCAAGTCCGGCTCCAATGACAATAACAGGTTCCATAGTACCTCCTGAGGGTCTAGTGTGTCCGTCCGTTTCTGTAAGGCATTTTTGCCTTACACTTCTGTCTCCTCCGCCGCAGCCTTCTTGGCCGCAGTCTTGGTGGTTTTCTTAGTAGTTGTCTTCTTCGTGGTAGTTTTTGCAGATTTCTTCGTGGAATCCGCTTTTTTTGTCGTTTTCTTGGTGGAAGTGCTCTTCTTGGCCGCCGGCTTCTTGGCGCTCTCCTCCCCCTCCTGAGCAGGGGCGTCGGCCTCCTCGGTCTTCTTTTTCCAGCCGCCGCGCTTCTCCTCGGGTGTAAAGTTAGAACACTGTTCATTGATGCAGAAGGGCTTCTTGAAGCCACGGCCCGACTTTTTGAACATGGTCCAGCCGCAGACAGGACAATTGTCTTTTACCGGCACATCCCAGGTCATGAAATCGCAGCGGCGGGTCTCGTCCTTGCTGCTCAAATGCTCACAGCAGTAGTAGGTGTACTGCTTGCCGGTCTTCTTGCTCTTGCCGGTACGCTTGAGCAAACGGCCACCGCACTTGGGACACTTGCCCGGCATCTCCACCACCAGGGGCATGGTGAAGTCGCACTCGGGCCAGCCGGGGCAGGCCAGGAAGCGGCCGAAGCGGCCCGACTTGATCACCAGGTTCCGGCCGCACTGGGGGCAGATCTCCTCAGAAACCTCGTCGGGCACCTTGATGCGCTCGCCGTCCAGCTCCTGCTCCGCCTTGTGAAGCTCCGCCTCAAAGCCGCCGTAAAACTCAGACAGCACGTGCTTCCAGTCGGCGCTGCCCTCCTCTACCTTGTCCAGCTCTTCCTCCATCTGGGCGGTGAAGGTGGGGTCTACGATGTCCTGGAACTTGTCCTTCATCAGGCCGGTGACCACCTCGCCCAGGGGGGTAGGCCGGAGGGCACGGCCCTCCTTTACCACATACTCCCGGTTGAGGATGGTGGAGATGGTGGGGGCGTAGGTGGAGGGGCGGCCGATGCCCTTCTCCTCCAGCGCCCGGATGAGGGTAGCCTCGGAGTAGCGGGCGGGGGGCTGGGTGAAGTGCTGCTGCTTGTCCGCCTTTTTCAGGTCCAGGGCCTCCCCCTCCTTCAGGTCAGGCAGGGGGGACTGGGGGGCCTCGTCCTCATCGTCCTTACCCTCCTCATAGACGGCGGTAAAGCCGGAGAATTTCAGCTCCGAGTGGCTGGCCCGGAAGGTGTAGCCCGCCGACTCCGTCTCGATGGACACGCTGTCATAGACGGCAGAGGCCATCTGGCAGGCCAGGAAACGGCTCCAAATCAGCTTGTAGAGCTTATACTGCTCGCTGGTCAGATCCTTTTTGATCTCGTCGGGCACCAGGTTCACGTCGGAGGGCCGGATGGCCTCGTGGGCGTCCTGGGCGCTGCCCTTGGTCTTGTAGTGCCGTGCCTGGGGCGGATAGTACTGCTTGCCGTAGCGGGTCTCAATAAAGCCCTTGGCGGCGGCAATGGCCTCCTCGGAGAGGCGCAGGGAGTCGGTACGCATATAAGTGATAAGACCCACGGTGCCCTCGCCGGTGATGTCCACGCCCTCGTAGAGCTGCTGGGCGATGGACATAGTGCGGGCGGGGGTCATGTTCAGCTTGCGGCTGGCCTCCTGCTGGAGAGTGGAGGTGGTAAAGGGAGGCGCGGGATTGCGCAGCTTCTCCTGCCGCTTCACCTTGGACACGGAGAAGGGAGCGGCGGACACTTCGGCCACAATGGCCTCGGCCTCCTCCTGGCTGTGCAGCTCCATCTTCTTCTCCCGGCCGTAGAACATGGCCTGGAAGCCGCCCAGGTTGGGGCGCACCCGCTCCAGGTCCACCTGAATGGACCAGTACTCCTGGGGCTGGAAGGCGCGGATCTCCTCCTCCCGCTCCACCACCAGACGGGTGGCTACCGACTGCACACGGCCAGCCGACAGTCCCCGGCGGATTTTCTTCCACAGCAGGGGGGACAGCTCATAGCCCACGATCCGGTCCAGAATGCGCCGGGCCTGCTGGGCGTCCACCAGATTCTGGTCGATGGCGCGGGGGGCGGCGATGGACTCGTTGACTACCTTCTTGGTGATCTCGTTGAAGGTGACCCGGTAGGTCTTTTCATCGGGAATGTTCAGCAGCTCCTTCAAGTGCCAGGAGATGGCCTCGCCCTCACGGTCCGGGTCGGTGGCCAGATACACCTTTCCGCTCTTCTTGGCCGCTTTTTTCAGGGCGGTGATGGTCTCCTCCTTTCCCTTGATAGGCTGGTAGTCGGGCTGAAAGCCGTGCTCCACGTCCACGCCCAGCTTGCTCTTGGGCAGGTCCCGGACATGGCCCATGGACGCCACCACCTCATAACCCGGTCCAAGGTACTTGCCGATGGTCTTGGCCTTGGACGGGGACTCTACAATGACCAGATCTGTCTTTGTTGCCATGTGACAACCTCCAATTCGCTTGATATGAGAACAGGCACAGACTGTGCCCGAATTATTCCTGTTCCAGTTCCACCAAAGGCGCGTAGCGTCCTCCGGAGAGCTGCTCCGCCGCGCCGTCCACCTGGAGCATGGTAAGCGCCGACAGCACCCGCCGGGCCGGGATCTGGGTGCGGTCCACCAGTACGTCGGCAGTGTCCGCCCCCTCCAGCATGGCGTGGAGCACCACCAGCTGATCGTCGGTGAAGCGCTCCCGCTGCTGAGACAGGGAGATTTTCTCGCGCCCAGGCTGCTCCTTGGGCGCCTCCTGCTGAGTCTCCGGCTTTGGCTCTTTCTTCTGAGCCTTGGGCGGCGGCTCCAGCCGCTGCCGAAGATGCTTCGGCTCCATGGCCTTGGCATGGGCCAGCTTCTGGGGAAATTGATCCCAGTAGTCGGCCAAAATGTCCTCTCCGCAGGTCACCGGCCGGGCTCCCTGCTGGATGAGCCAGTTGGGGCCCTGGCTCATAGGGGCGTCAATGTTCCCCGGCACGGCAAATACATCCCGGTTTTGCTCAATGGCGTGGTCAATGGTGCGCATGGTCCCGCTGAACCGGGCGCACTCCACCGCCACCACGCCCAGAGACAGGCCGCTGATCAGGCGGTTGCGGATGGGAAAGTGCTCCGCCTTGTGCCGGGTCCCCGGGGGATACTCGCTGATCAGGGCTCCCACGGCGGCCACGTCCTGGTAGAGAAAGCGGTTTTCCTGGGGGTAGGGCACATCCACGCCGCCAGCCAACACAGATACCACCCTGCCGCCGCCCTTCAGCGCACCCCGCAGGGCCAAGCTGTCAATTCCCTGGGCAATGCCGGACACCAACAAAGCCCCGCACCGGGCCAGCTCCAGTCCCAGCTTTGGAGCTACCTGCTGGCCGTAGGCGGAGGGCTTGCGGGCGCCCACCACGCCGATGGCCGCCTCCTCGTCAAAGCGGATGCGGTGGCCCAAGATGTACAGCACCGCAGGCGGATCGCTAATCTGACGCAGGCGCTCGGGGTAGTCGGCATCCTGAATGGTCATGATCTGCACCCCCAGCCGGTCACACCGGCCCAGGATGGCCTCGCTCTCCTCCATATTCTTGTCCAGAAGTCCCCGGATGGCCTGTGGGGTGAGGCCGGGAATGATTTCCAGGTCCTCCTGCTGAGCATAATACACCCGCTCCGGTGTGCCGAAGTATTCCAGCACCCGCAGCACGCCCCGCTGCCCCACACCTCTCCGGGTGGTCAGCCAAAGCCAGTAGTTCAGCGCCGCCATGGGCCTTCTCCTTTCTTCCCAGGGGATTTTCTTTACAAGCCCATCCGGGCTGTGTTACAGTATTTTTACCAACCGGCGGGCACGGGCCCGCAGACATTACATTTGGAAATGGGGAATGGTTATGACTCCGCTTCGTACCCGGCCCCACCGGGCCTGGGCCGTCTGCCTGGGATGCTCCCTGGCCCTGTTCACTGTGATGGGCCTGGGGGTCAATGTCTTTACCATCTATCAGCCCTGGATCATCCAGGTCCACGGGTTTTCCAACGCCCAGGGCTCCTGGATCACCACGGTACGCAGTCTGTTTGCCCTGCTGGCCATGCTCTCGGTAGATACCCTGTGCCGCCGCCTGGGCCTGCGGTACACCATGACGGTAGGGATGACCTGCTTTGCCCTCTCCTATGCCCTGTTTGGTGCCGCCCGCACCTTCCCCGCCTACTGCGTCGCCGCCGCCCTATCCGGGCTGGCCTACGGCTACGGAGGGATGATCCCCCTGACCTTGGTCGTCTCCAACTGGTTTGAGTCCCGCCGGGGACTGGCCTTGGGGCTGGCGGCCGCCGGCAGCGGACTGCCCACCATTTTGTTTCCACCCTTAGTCACTGAGATCATTACCCGCTGGGGGCTGAAAACTGCCCTATATGGGGAAGCGGTGCTGGGCGTTCTGCTCACCCTGGGGGTCTTTCTGCTGGTGCGCAGTCATCCCTCCCAGGTGGGGCTCACTCCCTATACCGGCACAAAGCCAGAGCAGGCCTCTACGCCGCAGGCAGACCGTCTCCCCCCTACCGGACTGCGCCCCATCCACTGGTGGGCGGCAGCAGTGGCCGCCTTTTTGATCGGCGCCCCCTCCGGCCCGGGTTTTTCCCATCTGACTGTGCTGTATACCAGCTGCGGCTATGACTCCCTGCTGGTGGCCTTCCTCATGTCCTATCTGGGTGTGGTGCTCATGGCCGCCAAAGTGCTCTACGGACAGCTCAGCGACAAGCTGGGCAGCCGCACCGCCAACTTTTTGGTCTTTGCCGTCATGCTGGCGGGCTTCCTGCTGTGCTCCCTGGCTCCCCTGGGGAGCGTCCCCCTGGCCTTTGCCGCCATCACCCTCACCGCTCTGGGCATGCCCATTTCCTCGGTAACCTTGTCCGTGTGGGCGGGAGACCTGAGCGGCAGGGACACCTATCAGCGCACCGTAAAGTGGTACACCAGCGCCTATATGCTGGGCTCTCTGGTCACCGGGCCTCTGCCTGGGCTGTCGGCCGACCGGCTGGACAGCTATGTGCCCGCCTATCTGCTCTTTGCTCTGATGCTCTTGATCGCTGCTGTGCTGGTTCAGGGCGTATATCGCCGTTTGGATCTGGGAAAACGTCCTCAATAAGGGTTCTTTTCTGCGGGCCGGATTCCGGCCCGCTTTTTTATTTCCCCATTTCCCACAAAACCACCACCGCCGCACTGGCGGCGTTGAGGGATTCGCAGCGGGAGCACATGGGGATCTTCACCGTCTGCTCGGCCCGATCCAGCAGGGCCTGGGATACTCCCCGGCCCTCGCTTCCAATGACCACGGCGGCCCGCCCCAGGTCAGCCTGGCGCACGTCCACCGTGTCCTCCCGCAGGGCCGTGGCATACAGAGGGATCTGAGAGGCCTTCAGCAGCTTCTCCAGCCCCTCCACCGTAGTCTCCCACACCGGCAGGCGGAAGCAGGCACCCATAGTGGCCCGCACCACCTTGGCGCTGTATGGGTCGGCGCAGCCGTTGACCAGAAGCAGTCCGTCCGCCCCCAATGCATCGGCAGAGCGCCAGATGGTGCCCACATTGCCCGGGTCCTGCACCCCGTCCAGCACCAGATAGCGCCCTCCCTCCAGCCGCTCCGGCGGAGCGGTAGAGGGCAGCTGAGCCAAAAACAGTGCCCCCTGGGGCGTCTTCATGGGAGAGATGGTCTCCATCACGTCCCGGGGCACCTGGATGAGCCGCACACCGGCAGGCAGAGCCGGCGGTGTCACCTCCGGAGA